>JAFAEH010000240.1 GCA_023424135.1 Actinomycetes bacterium
GCGCCCGCCGTCGCACCCGGTGCGGTGGCGCCGGTCGCTGCGAGCGGGCTCGCCGACCCCGACGCACCGACGCACGTGCCCACGCACGACGCGTCCCTCGACGTCGACCGTGGGGGTGTCGGTGCCCCGGGCGCGGCGGCGACGACGTGGTCGCTCGTCCCCGCCGACGCGGACGGCCCCGACGGGCGCGTGTCCCTGCGTCACGACGTCGAGCCCGGTGCGACGCTCGTCGAGCACGTCGCGCTCACCAACCACACGGACGCACCGGTGACCTTCGCGCTGGCCGCGGGCGACGGTGTCGTCACCACCGGGGGTGACTTCGACCTGCCCCCGACCGGCACCCGGCCCACCGCCGCCGGAGCATGGGTCGACGTCGCACCGACGGTCGACGTCGACGCCCGCGCGACCGTCGTCGTCCCGCTGACCGTCACGGTCCCCGCCGACGCGCGGCCGGGCGACCACCCCGCGGGCGTCGTCGCGTCGCTCGCGACCGACGTCACCGGCGACGGGACGCGCGTCACGCTCGACTCGCGCGTGGGCGTCCGGCTGCACCTGCGCGTCGCGGGCGACGTCGCCGCCGCGCTCGTCGTCGACGACGTCGCGGCGCGCTACGTGCCGTCGTGGAACCCGCTCGCCCCCGGCCACGTCGAGCTGACGTACGTGCTGCGCAACACCGGTGACGTGCGGCTCGGCGCCGCACCGACCGTGACGCTCGACCCATGGCTCGGCGCGACGACCACGGTCGAGGACGCCGCGGTGCGCGAGGTGCTGCCCGGCGGCACGACCACACGGTCCGTCCGCGTCGAGGACGTGTGGCCGCTCGGCAGGGCCACGGCGGACGTCGCCGTCGCGGCGGCGGCCGTGGGCGACGACGCACCGGTCCCGGTGCAGGTCACGGGCGCGACGACGGGTGTGTGGGCCCCACCGGTCGCGCAGCTGCTCGTCGTCCTCGTCGTCGGGGGCGTCGTCGTCGGCGTGCACCTGGCGCGCCGACGGACCGCCGCGCGTCTGGCCGCCGCCGTCGCCCTCGCGCGGGCGGAGGCCGCGACGCCCGCATGACGCACGGATCGGGTCGGGCGGGACACCGGGCGGCGCGCGTGCGCGTCGACGCCGGTCCGGCGCCGCTCCCTGCCCCGACCGGACGCCGCGACGAGCGACCCGCCACGGCGACCGATGCCGGAGCGTGTGTGAGGGGTGCGTGCAGGTCCGTCCACAGGGCAGGCGGACGGATGTCCGGATCGTCCGCACATGGTTAGCGTGGGCGCATGACCCAGGCCCGGCCGCACACCCCCGACGACCGCCCGCCCTACGACTCGGACGCACCCGGTCCTGCTCCCGCCCTGACGGACCGGTGGACGCCCGACGCGTGGCGCGGCGTGCTCACGGGTGCGGCTCTCGCGGTCCTCACGCTGCCCGCCGTCGCGATGGTGCTGGTCGGGCTGCTCGTCCTTGCCGTGCAGGGTTCACCGACGTGGCTCGTCGTGACCCTCGCCGCGCTGGTCACGACGCTGCTCGGTGCGCTCGGCACGGTGGTGTCGCTGCGTCGCGGGCACCCCGGGGTCGTGCACCGCATCGCCGTGCTCGCGTGGGTGTGGGGTGCGGCCGTCGTGGTCGCGGGCGTCGTGCTCGCCCTCAACCTCGCCGTCCCCGAGCGCGTCGCGGTCAGCGTGCTGCTCGTCCTGGGCGGCACCTACACGCTCGTCCTCGGGCTCGCGTCCTGGGTCGTCGCGCGGGTCCTGCCGACGCCGGTCCCGGTGCCCGCCGCCGACGACGTCCCGGCCGCGCCGCGCGCCGCCGCAGGCCCCGCGTCGGCGGTCCCCGCGCCGGCCGTGGCGCCCGACGACGACGACCTCGCGGACTGGCCCGAGTGGGGTGCCGGCGGTCGCGCGACGGGCGACGACGCCACGGTCGTCGGTGTCGTCGAGGTCGACGCGCAGGAGACGCCCCCGACAGCGCCCGTCGTCGACGAGGACGTCGTGGACGCCGAGGTCGTCGAGCCCTCCGCGGGCACCGGCGGCGACGTGCCGCGCACCGCGGTGCCCGGTACCGCACCGTCCCGCGGCCCGTCGTCCGGCCCGTCGTCCGACCACGAGGCCCGCGGCGGCTGGCGGTCGGGACCGACGACGCCCACGACGTCCGCACAGGGCGAGGAGAGCTCCTCTGGCGCGTCGTCCCCGTCTGGTGCGTCGTCCGCGGTCGAGGCCACCGATGCACCGCGCCCCGACCCGGCCGCGTCCGCGACGGATCCCGGCCGTGCCACGACCCCGTCGTCGACCGGCGGCGCACCCGCCGGCACACGCAAGCCGCCGGCATCCCGCCCGCCGCGTCGCAGCGTCACGTCCAGCGGCCGTCCGCGGACCTCACGCACGATCTCGGCCGCAGGCCCGGCGACGGAGCGCATCGCGCGGCAGGACGGTGACGACGGTCCGCCCACGCAGCGGCTGCCTCCGGTCGGCCGGTGAGCCGCCCGGCCGCACCGGCGACGAAGCGGCTCACGCCCTCGGCTGCACCGAGCTGATCGACGCGATCCGCCGACAGCCCCTGAGTGGCGCCCCGCCCGGCGTCAGGTGTCCGTCTGCCGTCGAGCACCCTGACGGCGTCGAGCGCCCCGCCTGGTGTCGCGCACCTCGACGGCGTCGAGCACGGTGTGTGACGGGCGCGCCCCTCGCGGGAGGCGGGGCGACCACCCGCCGCCCGGCGGCACGGGCGTCCCGACGCCTGCGTTAAGGTGGTGCGCAGACCCCTCGTGCGGCGTCATCTCGCTGAACCCCCCCAGGGCCGGAAGGCAGCAAGGGCAGGTGAGCTCTGGCGGGTGTGCGGGGGGTCCTTGCATGCCCGCCGGTGCGACCCTGGTGGGAGCGGGCAGCGGCTCCCTCCGCCCGTGGTTGCACGCCGCGACCGGCACGACGGGGCCCGGGCGGGATGTCTGCATGTCCCGTCCGGCGCAGGCTGGAGGCATGACCCAGCCCTCCGTCCCGACGCCGCCGCCCGCACCTTCCACACGCCACGCACCCGCACCGCAGGCGGGTCCCGTCACGTCCGCGTGGTCGGGCGACACGGCGCGGCTCGCCGCGCGCGGGCTCGTGCACCGCTTCGGGGCGACGGTCGCGCTCGCGGGCGTCGACGTCGCGCTCGCCGACGGCGAGTCGCTGGCCGTCATGGGACCGTCGGGGTCCGGCAAGTCGACGCTCCTGCACGTGCTCGCGGGGATCCTCGTGCCCACGTCGGGCGTCGTGACGCTGGGCGGTCGCGAGGTGCAGGGCCTGTCGGAGAAGGACAGGTCGTTGCTGCGGCGCTCGCGGTACGGGTTCGTCTTCCAGTTCGGGCAGCTGCTCTCGGAGCTGTCGGCGCTCGAGAACGTCGCCCTGCCGGCGATGCTCACGGGCGCGACGCGCACCGACGCGGAGGCCGCCGCGGGGCAGTGGCTCGCGGCGCTCGGCCTGGCCGGCGCGGAGGGGCGCCGGCCGGGCGAGCTCTCGGGCGGGCAGGCCCAGCGCGTCGCCGTGGCCCGTGCGCTCATCACGCGTCCCGAGGTCGTCTTCGCCGACGAGCCGACCGGGTCGCTCGACCAGACCACCGGGCACGACGTCATGAAGCTGCTGGTGGAGTCGACGCAGGCGGTCGGTGCCTCGCTCGTCGTCGTGACGCACGACGCCGACGTCGCCGCGTGGTGCGATCGGCGGATCGACATGCGCGACGGGCTCGTCGTCGCCCCGGGCTCGACGACCGGCGGCGGGGTCGGGCCCCGACCGGGGGAGAAGCGCGCCCGGGGCCTGCCCGCCGACCTCGGGTCTGCGCGCGTCGCGGACGTGTTCGGCGGTGCGCGGTGAGCGCGTCCCCGTCGTCCCCGACAGGCGCGTACCCGTCAGACACGTCCCCGTCGGATACCTCCCCGGCGTCCGCGACGAGCGTGTCCCCGTCGACGTCGACGAGCGCGTCGACGTCGTCCGCGTCGACCGTCGACCCGTCCGCGGTGCCGCCCGCCGCGCCCGCGGTGGGGCAGCGCGGGCGGCTCAACCCCGTCCTCGCGCTCGCGCCGCGCCTGCAGCGCGCCGGAGGGCGTGACTCGCGCATCACGACCGTGCTGGCCGTCATCGCGTTCGCCGTGTCGACGGCGATGACGTTGTCGGTCGTCGCGGCGCTGCTCGGCTTCGTCGCGCGCGCCGACCACCCCGTGACCGACTACGACCGCGACAGCGGCGGGTTCTACGTCGTCCTCGCCATCACCGCGACGATCCTGCTGGTCGTCCCGCTGCTGGCGCTCGGCGGAGCGGCCGCACGGCTGGGCGTCGCCCGGCGCGACGCCCGGCTGGCCGCGCTGCGGCTCATCGGCGCCACGCCCCGCGAGGTCGTGGGGCTGACGCTCGTCGAGACCGCGCTGCAGGGCCTCGTCGGCGCCGTCGCCGGGACCGCGCTGTACGGGCTGCTGCTCGGGGTGTGGACGCAGATCCCGTTCCAGGGGCGGCCGTTCACCGTCGGCGAGCTGTGGGTCGGTGTGCCCGTGGTGCTGGTCGCGTGGGTCGCGGTGCCGCTCCTCGCAGCCGTCAGCGGAGCCGTGACGCTGCGACGCGTCGTCGTCTCACCGCTGGGCGTCGCCCGGCGTGAGTCCCGGCCGGGGCTCAAGGCCGTCCGGGTGGTCGTGGCCGTGCTCGGTGTCGGGTTCTTCATGTTCGTCTCGGCGTTCGCGCAGCTGTTCGCCGCCGTGCTGATCGTCGCGCTGCTCGGCGGGCTCGCGCTCGCGTTCCTCACGATGAACGCGGTCGGACCGTGGGTGCTCGGTGTGCTCGGCCGCGTGCGCCTGCGCAGGGCCCGCACCCCTGAGCAGGTGCTGGCGGCACGGCGCCTCCTCGACGACCCGAAGGCCGTGTGGCGCGTCGTCGGCGGGCTGGGGCTCGCGTCGTTCGTCGCGGGGTGCCTCGCCGTGGTGCCCGTGCTCGCGGCCGCAGGCGGTGACGACCCGGATCTGCGGATGCAGATGGACGACATCCTCACCGGCGCGATCCTCACCCTCGCGATCACGTTCCTGCTCGCGGCCGTGTCCGCGGGCATCGCGCAGGCCGCGTCGGTGCTGGACCGGCGTCGTGAGCTCGCCCTCGCCCGGCTCGCCGGCGTCCCGGTCGACCTGTTCGACCGCGTGCGCCGACGCGAGGTGCTCGCGCCGCTGCTGTTCGTGTCCGTCGGATCGGCCGCCGCCGCGCTCGTGATGTTCTTCCCGCTGTTTGGCATGGCGGCGGTCACGGCGCCGTCCGGGCTGCTGCTGCTCCTCGGGAGCCTGACCGTCGGGACGGGCCTCGTGCTGCTGGCCACCGAGTCCTCACGTCCGCTGCTGCACCGCGTCCTGGCCGACACGGTCGTCCGCGCCGACTGACCCCGCCCGCCCACCACCTGCCGGCCCGACCGCCACCTGCCCGTCCCCACCGACCGTGCCACACCCTCCCTTCGGGCCACCCCGGCGGTCGAACTTGGACTTCGGCGGCTTCTGGGCGTTCACGAGCCGCCAAAGTCCGAGTTCGGCTGGGCGTGTGGGCGTGTGGGCGTGTGGGCGTGTGGGCGTGTGGCGTCGGTGCCGGGGCGGGCCGGGGCGGACCAAGCCGGGGCGGGGCGCGGCGGGGCGGGGTGTGGATGGGGTGTCAGGTGCGGCGGTCCGGGTCGGGGGTCGTCGCACGCGACTGCACGACGAGCTCGTCGACCGCGGCGACGGCGGCGACGGCGACCACCCCCCAGAGCGCCTCGACCCAGCCCACGAGCGCCAGCAGCGGGGCGGTGAAGACGACGAGACCGGCGACCCGGTTCGCGGTCGTGTGCCGGGGCACGATCCTGCGGAACCGCGCGACGCCGACGACGACCGTGGACACCTTGAGACCGGCGACGAGCCCCGCGGCGACGAGCAGTGCCACCAGGTGTGGCGGGTCGGCGTCCGCCAGCAGGCGCACGACGAGCCACGTCGCAGCACCGAACAGCAGCACGTCGGCCGCCGAGTCGAGGCGTGCGCCGCGCGGTCCCGCCGACCCGAGGCGGCGCGCGAGCGGCCCGTCGAGGGCGTCCGTCACGCCCGCAGCGAGATAGAGCGCCGCCAGCAGGCCCGGGCGGTCCGACGTCCACGGCAGGGCGACCGCGAGCAGTCCTCGAGTCACCGACAGCGCGTCGGGCACCCATCGCCAGGCGGGCTGCGTGTCCGGCGTCTCCTGCCCGGTGGTCGGTGTGGCCGGTGCTCGTTGTCCGGTGGTCGGCGGGGCCGGTGCTCGCTGATCGGGGAGCGGTGCGTCCGGTGCGCGTCGGGCACCCTGCCGCGCGTCCGGTCCCCACGGCCCCACGTCGTCGGACGCTACGCCCGGTGGAGCCCGCGCACCCCGGACCGACGTCCCCGAGGCGACCCCACCCCACCCGCCGCACACGGG
>JAFAEH010000347.1 GCA_023424135.1 Actinomycetes bacterium
CGTCGCGTCGAACCCGTCGCCCAGGTCGGCCACGAAGTCCAGCCACAGGTCACCGGCCGGCCGGTGCGCCGGCTCCAGCGGCCCCGCGGGCAGCGCGGCCTGCACCTCGCGCTTGTCGCCGTAGTCCGCGAACACCTGGGCAAGGGCGACCTTGAGGGCCGTGCGGGCCAGCTCGGGCGGGTCGAGCCAGCGCACCTGCGGGCGCGGCGTGAACCCGAGCGTCCCCGCGTGCGTCGCGAGCTCGCGCAGCCTCATCGCGCGGCCCTCACGGGGGTGCGGGTCGGCTCCGGGTCCGTGGTCGCGTGCGCGGCGGTTGTGGTGGGCGGGTCGGCCGTGCGGCGTGCACCCTGCGCGCGGCGCGCCGCGCGGGGGTCGACGTACACGTCCCACAGCTCACCCAGGAACAGGCGACCGAACTGCGCGAGCGTCGTCGCACCGCGTCCGCCGGTCGTGCGGAACGTGGTGAGCTGGCGGGCCAGGTCCACCGGCCGGATGACGAGGACCCCGGCACCGACGACCTCGACGCCGTCCGCCGCCGGTCCCGCACCCACGGGGTCGTCGACGAGCCCGGCGAGCACCGCGTCGACCTGCTCCGGCAGGTCGTCCGGCGGCGGGGGGACGTGCCCGTCGAGGACGCGGACCAGCAGCGTCGTCGTGTCGGACCACACGTCGGGCCCCGGGTCGTCGTGCACGTGCTTCGCGCCCACGAGCGTCAGCGCCGAGCCCGCCGCGTCCCGCAGCCACAGCCGGTAGAGCATGCGTCGCCCCGGCACGCCGTGCGGGTGGACGAACAGCGAGAACCAGCCGCGCTCGACGTCGAGCCGGCCCCCGAGCGCGTCGCACTCGACGTGCCCGCCCGCGTCCGCCCGGTGCAACGGGTCGTCGACGAACGCCTCGACGTCGTGCGCCGTGATGGTCAGGACGAACGTCAGGCGCGTGCGCCGGGACCGGCCGAGCAGCGCACCCCGCCGCGGGTCGGGCTCGCCGACCGCGAAGGTGCCGGTCATGCGCTCGGTGAACGCGACCGAGCGCGGCGGGCGTGCCGGGACGGGGGCCGCGCCGGTGCGCGCCGGGCTCGTCGTGCCCGCCGGGCTCGTCGTGCGTGCGGGGCGGGCCGCGGACCGGGACGGCGCCCACGACCAGTCCTGGCCGAGCATGCGGTCGCACGCGCGGTCCGCCATCGCCGCGATCGTCAGCGACGGGTTGGCCCCCACCGGGCCGGGCATCGCGGCGCCGTCGAGCACGTGCAGCCCCGGGTGCCCGTGCACCTCGCCCCACGGGTCGCACACCCCCTCACCGGCGTGCCGCCCGACCGGGGCCCCGCCCAGCGGGTGCACCGTGATCACCCGGCGCGCCCACCACAGCGGGTTGTCGCGGAACCGCGCGCCCAGCTCGTCACCGACCGCCTCCATGCGCGCCCGCAGGTCCTCGAAGTAGCCGCGCGAGGTCGCGGTCGTCCAGTCCACCGCGAGCCGTCCGCCCCGCAACGACATGCGGCCGTCCGCCACGTCGCGTCCCATCCCGAGCAGCGGGAGGGACCCGGCGGACAGGCGTCCGTCGCCCAGCAGCGCCGCGACGTCGGCGGACACGTTCGAGCGCCCCTGCGCGAGCACGCGGTTGCGCGCGACCTGCCACGCGAACGCCGCACCACGGCGCGCGACGCTGCGCAGCTGCGCGGTCTCGACGAGCCACGCGAGGAACCCGGGGAACCCCGCGTCCTCGATGTACGCGCCGCGGCCCGTGGCGCCGTCGCCGTCCAGCGCGTCGGGCGTGCGGATCGCCGTCGTGATGACGGGACCGCGGCCGCCGTCGACGGGCAGCGGGCGGCCGTCGGCGTGGCAGTCCATGAGCAGGGTCAGCAGGTCGCCGTTGCCGGAGAACCGCGTGCCCAGCGCCGGGCCCAGGCCGGGCAGCGACGCGCGGCTGCGCAGCAGCAGGAACGTCGTGCCGAACGTCCCCGCGCCGAGCACCACGCGGCGTGCGACCAGGTGGCGCTCGGGCAGGCGCCGGGTCGACGTGGGCCCCGTCGCGTCCGGGTCGTGCACGACGTACGTCACGAGGTACCCGCCGCCCGGCAGCGGCCGCACGCCACGGACCTCGTGCAGCGTGCGCAGGTCGGCGCCGGCCGCCGCGGCGGCCGACAGGTACGTGTGGTCGAGGCTGTTCTTGGCGCCCGTGTTGCAGCCCACGTCGCACTCGCCGCACAGCGTGCACGTGCGGCGGGCCCCGCGCGGGCCGTGCACCGAGCCGTACGGTGCGGGCGGCAGGTCGCGCCCCTCGGCCGGCTCCTCGCCCGGGCGTGCGAACGTCACCGCGAGCGGCGGGCGCACGGACGGCATGCCGAGCGCGACGGCCGCCCGCTCGACCGCCTGCGTCTTGGGAGTGTCCTGGTACGGGTACGGCGTCGCGGCCAGCATCTGCTCGACCCGGTCGTAGTGCGGGTCGAGGTCGGCGCGCGACAGCGGCCAGTGCTCGTACCCGCCGCCGGGCAGCGGGGACTCGTGGACGAACCACTTCTCGTCCTTGCGCAGCAGGACGTTCGCGTAGATCAGCGAACCGCCGCCCAGCCCGCTCGCCACCAGCCCCTCCAGGCCGCGGAAGCTCCACGCGTCGAACAGGCCGTGCAGCCGTTCGCTCGGGTCCCAGAAGCCGCGACCCATCTGCGCGGGGGAGCGCGCGAAGTCGCCCGGCGCGTACGCGCGTCCCCGCTCCATGACGACGACCGGGCGTCCGGCCTGCGCCAGCCGGTACGCCGCGACCGACGCGCCGAACCCCGAGCCGACGACCAGTGCGTCGACCACCTCGTGCCCCGACCCGTTGCCCATGTCCACCCGATCCCTCGATGTGGTTCGCGTCACACCAAGGAGCGGCTCGGTGGCGCGGGGATACACGCCTGGTCCGTCGGGTCGGTCGCTGGGTAGGGTCGGGCGGCGTGAGCGACGCGACGGGCGCGCAGCGGCTGCCCGCACCCGGCGGACCCGTGGGGCCGTTGTGGGTCGTCACGCGCGGGGCCGGGCGACCGCTCGTGCTGCTGCACGGCAACGGCGAGGACCACCACGTCTTCGACCGCATGGTCCCCACGCTCGGCGCGCGCCGCCTGCTCGTCGGCATCGACTCGCGCGGCCACGGGCGCAGCCCCCGCGGTGACGGGCCCCTGCGGATCGCACGCATGGCCGACGACGTCGTGGACGTGCTCGACCGGCTCGGCCTGGCGCAGGCCGACGTGCTCGGGTTCTCCGACGGCGGCAACGTCGCGCTCGAGCTCGCGGTGCACCACCCGGCACGGGTGCGCCGACTGGTCGTCGTCGGCGCCAACCTCGACCCGTCCGGGCTGACCGCGCCGGCGCTCGCGCAGGTGCGCGCCGCGCACACCGCCGCCGCGGCGCTCGCGCACGTCGTCCCCGGGCTGCGGGGCGTCGTCGACCGGCTCGCGCTCATGGTGCACGACCCGTGCCTGACCCCCGCCGATCTCGCGCACGTCACCGCGCCGACGCTCGTCGTGGCGGGCGAGCGCGACGTCGTGCGCCGCACCCACACGCGCCTGGTCGCGACGTCGATCCCGCAGGCGCGGATCGCCGTCGTGCCCGGCGCCGGACACCTGCTGCCGCTCGACGAGCCCTACCGGCTCGGTGCGCTCGTCACGTCGTTCCTGACGGACACGTCCGATGGTTGACCCGGGCGGGCGAATTTCGGCATAACCCCCCGTTCAGGGGTATTCCGGGCCGCTAGTGTCCGCGGCATGTCCAACCTTCTGGCCGTTCCCATCTCCGACACCGACGCGGCTGCCGCGGCTGCGGCCGCCGCCACCACCGGTCTCGTCGTCGGCCTCATCAGCTACGTCGTCGTCGCTCTCGCGCTCTACGGCGTGTTCACGAAGGCCGGCAAGCCCGGCTGGGCCGGCTTCGTGCCGATCTACAACACGATCGTCCTGCTCGAGGTCGTCGGCCGGCCGATCTGGTGGTTCCTGCTGCTGCTGGTCCCGGGTGTCAACGTCGTCATCGCGATCATCCTGTGGATCGACCTCGCGAAGTCGTTCGGGAAGGGCACCGGCTTCGCCGTCGGCCTGGTCTTCCTCAGCGTGATCTTCCTGTACATCCTGTGGCTGGGCTCCGCCACGTACCGCGGCCCCGCCGCCCGCGGCGACGTCGCGCCCAGCACCGCGTACGCCGGCTGACCCACCCCGTCCACCTCCCGGCCCGGGCGCCCTGCGGCGTCCGGGCCGGCCCGTACCCGGGGATCGTCGGCCGTCGGCCCGGGTGCGTCATGCGGGGGTGCGTCCGCCGGGGAGGCGCCGGCCGGGGGCGTCAGCCCGTGACCAGCCCGCCGCCGACCCACGCGCGGATCGCCGCCGCGTCACCGTTCGTCAGCTCCATGCGCGCGCCGCGGCACAGCCCGATGACGTTGTCCGCCCACGCGCGCGCCACCTGCTCGGCCGTCGGCTTGGCGTCGAGCGACAGGCCCGTGTACAGCACGCCCGAGATGACGAAGTTCACCGTCGAGCGGCCGACCTTCGTGCCGGACTGCTGGCACGCCTCGTGCACGCGCCGTGACGTCGCGACGCGGTCGAACGCGTGCGCGGCGACGTCGCCCGCGAGCGTCTCGAGGAGCACCCGGTACTGCGCCTGGCTCAGCCCCGGCGTGTCGGTCACCGAGATCACCTGACGCTGCAGGTCGCTCGGGTCGGTGTCCGCCACCGCGCCCGGGAGGTCCGCCTCGCCGAAGCGCTGCGGGTCCCACACGTGACCGGGCGGCCGCGTCGAGACGTCCAGGTCGGGCAGCGCCCGGCCCAGCCACGCCGTGAAGCCGCCCGTCCCCGCCCACTGGGACGACGCGAGCGTCGGGTCCGCCTGCTGCGCGACCTGCGCGGCCGACCCCAGGGGCAGGGGGGCGTCCGCGGTGCGCACGGCCCGGCGCACCGCGCGTCGGGCG
>JAFAEH010000354.1 GCA_023424135.1 Actinomycetes bacterium
GGGGGCATCAACTGGCATCACCCCGAACCAGACCCACGGGGGTGGACCTGATCCAGGCTCGACACCAAAAACATGGCATCGACTACTTGGCACACTGTTGAGTTCTCAAGGAACAGACGCGCATCCTCGTCGGCCTTTCGGCCCTCGCAGGAGGCTTTGTCGTTCTGACTTCTTCAATCTAGCAGGCTTTCTTCGCTCTCCCGACCACCGTGGTGGCCGGGGATCTTCCGATCGCCGGACCCGCGCCAGCCATCCCGACGCACGTGGCGACTGGGTGGACCAACCGGGTTGTGCCCTGCTCCGCGGGACCGACCATCGAGCTGTGCTCGGTGTCCGTTCCTCCCTGCCGGGCGGGCTTGAAGAACATTACGCCAGTGTTGCGCGAGGAGGCAAATCCCGGAGGGGGTGACCGTGGTCACCCCGTCGAGCGCCCCGTCCGTGGCGGTCCCTGCCCCACGACGACGGCCCTCCCGCCGAGCTCCCAGGAGGGCCGTCGACCTGCAGCGGTGCCGCGCTACACGGAGACCGGGGTCGGTGGTCCCGCGGCCGTGTCGACCACCGCGAGCGTCCGCTTGCCCCGGCGCAGCACGGCCCAGCGACCGTGCAGCAGGTCCTCCGGTGCGAGGACCGCATCGTCGGACGGCACGCGGACGTTGTTGACGGACGCGCCTCCCTCCGCGATCGCCCGGCGCGCGGCTGCCTTGCTCACCACGATCCCGGTGGCGGCGAGCAGGTCGACCAGCGAGTCGCCGGCCCGCCCCGGCGCGGTCGGCAGCTCCGCCACCGCCGCCGCGAGCGTCGGCTCGTCGAGATCCGCCAACGAGCCGCGGCCGAACAGCGCCTGGCTCGCGGCGACCACGGCATCCGCGGCGTGCGCCCCGTGCACGAGCGCCGTGACGTCGTACGCGAGCGCCCGCTGCCCCTCACGGGCGGCGGGCCGCTCCTCGACGGCCGTCTGCAGCTCGGCGATCTGCTCGCGGGTGCGGAAGGTGAACACCTTGAGGTAGCGCACCACGTCGGCGTCGTCGGTGTTGAGCCAGAACTGGTAGAAGGCGTACGGCGTCATCATGTCCGGCGCCAGCCAGATCGCCCCGCCCTCGGACTTGCCGAACTTGGTGCCGTCGGCCTTGGTGATGAGCGGCGTGGTGAGCGCGTGGACGGACGCACGGTCCGCCTTGCGCACCAGGTCGACCCCGGACAGCAGGTTGCCCCACTGGTCGCTGCCACCGGTCTGCAACGTGCAGCCGTACCGCGCGTGCAGCTCACGGAAGTCCATGCCCTGCAGGATCTGGTAGCTGAACTCGGTGAAGGAGATCCCCTCCTCCGACGCCAGCCGGCGCGCGACCGTGTCCTTCGCCAGCATCGTGCCGAGCCGGTAGTGCTTGCCGACGTCCCGCAGGAAGTCGATCGCCGACATCGGCCCGGTCCAGTCCAGGTTGTTCACCATCCGCGCCGGGTTGTCCCCACCGAAGTCGAGGAACCGCTCGATCTGCGCGCGCAGGCGGTCGACCCACTCACCGACCGTGTCCTTGGTGTTGAGCACGCGCTCGCCGGACATCCGCGGGTCGCCGATCAGGCCCGTGGCGCCGCCGACGAGCGCGAGCGGCCGGTGGCCGGCGAGCTGCAGGTGACGCATGACGACGAGCTGCACGAGGTGGCCGTGGTGCAGGCTCGGCGCGGTCGGGTCGAAGCCCGTGTAGAACGTCACGGGACCGGCCGCGAGCGCGGCGGACAGTGCGTCACGGTCGGTCGTCTGCGCGACGAGCCCGCGCCACTCGAGCTCGTCCAGGATGTCGGTCACGTCAGGTCTCCTCGTCGGACGCGCTCGCGTCCGGTCGTACGGTCGGGGGGAAGCAGGCCGGGCCGACGCCGTCGCCCGCTACGGGGCGTCTGCCGACGTCGGCGACCGATACGCCGGGCGGTACGCGGACACGGTCGGCTCGTTGGTCAGCCACAGCCGCCACGGGTGGTGGGCACCGTCGCCCCCGACCCCGGAGACGCCGACGCGCGGTCCCGTGGCCACCGAGGGCAGCACGGTCGTGACGTCACGCTTGCGCAGGACCACCGCACCCCCGGGCTCGGTGACGTCGGCGCCGTTGGCCTCCAGGTCGAGACCCAGGCACACGGCGAGCCGTGCGGGGCCTCGCGCGAGCTGGCGCTCGTTGTCGACGACGCCCGCGCGCTCGCGCCGTGCCCACGCGAGGTCCGCGCCCTCGACGACCTCGCCCGCGCGCAGCAGGACCGCGGACGCGCGGCCCGTCGGCTCGGTGACGACGTTGAGGCAGTGGTGCAGGCCGAGGTGGCGGTAGACGTAGAGCCGTCCGGGCTCGGCGAACATCGCGGCGTTGCGTGCCGTGCGCCCGCGGTGCGCGTGGGACCCCGGGTCGTCCGCACCGCCGTACGCCTCGACCTCGGTGAGCCTGATCGTGACCGTCCCCTGCGGCGACGTCGCGGTCACGAACGCGCCGAGCAGGTCCTGCGCGACGGTCAGGACGTCGCGCGCGAACCACGTGCGTGCGGGCACCACACCCGGACCGTGCACCACGGGTGCACCGTCCGGCTGCGGCACGGGCAGCGGTTCCTCGACGCTCACGCGGTCATCATGCCAAAGGCGTCGAGCCGGACGTCGGCGCGTCCGGCCGTGCCCTCACGCGCGAAGTGCGCACGCTCGTCCGCCATCCAGGCGAGCCAGCTCTCCCGCGCGCCCTCGCCGTCGCGCGCCAGACCGCGGGCCAGACGCAGGTCGTCGTCGGCCTGCACCCAGACGCGCAGGCTCGCGAACGGGTCGGCCGCGCGCCGCGCCGCACCGCACCCCTCGACCACCAGGACGTCCGCCGGCGGCACGTCGACCCATCCGTCGAACCTGCCGACCGACCAGTCGTAGCGCTGGTAGCGACCCGACGCGCCGCGCCGCAGCGGGTCCAGCACCTGGGCACGCAGCCGGGGCCAGAGCGTCCCCTCCATCCCGCGCCACCCGTCGTAGAGGTCGTCGAGGTGGACGAGCGCGGCCGACGAGCCCGCGGCGACGAGCTCGTCGACGAGCCGGCCCGCGAACGTCGTCTTCCCGGAGCCCGCGGGACCGTCGACGCACACCAGCCGTACGCTGCCCAGCCGGGCGGGGCTGTCCCGCACGCGGCGGGCGACCTGCGCGACCGCGTCCGCCCGCTCGGACCGGCTCTGCCGGCGGTCATGCTGCTCGCTCACGTGCGCTCCCGTCGTCCACCCGGGACGCTAGCGCGCCGTCGGGCCCGACGTGCTAGGCGCGGAACGTCCCGACCAGGTCGCCCACGTGGCCGAACCGCGCGGCGATGTCCGACACGTGCCCGCCCGCGTCCTCCAGCCGCCGCGTCGTGCCGGTCATGCGCTCGGCGACGGACGACGACGTGCTGGCGATCTGGCCCACGCCGTCGGCGGCGCGGGCGACACCGCGGGACATCTCGGCCGTCGTCGCGCTCTGCTCCTCGACCGCGGCAGCGATGGTGCTCTGGTGGTCGCTGATCGCGCCGATGACCTCGGTGATGCGGGTGATCGCCTCGACCGCCGCGGTCGTGTCCGCCTGGATCGCGTCGACGCGACGCGCGATGTCGTCGGTCGCGCGCGCGGTCTCCCCCGCGAGCTCCTTGACCTCACCGGCGACGACGGCAAAGCCCTTGCCGGCCTCCCCCGCGCGTGCGGCCTCGATCGTGGCGTTGAGCGCGAGCAGGTTCGTCTGCTCGGCGATCGACGTGATGAGCCTGACGACGGTGCCGATCTGCGACGACGACTCACCGAGCCGTGCGACCGTGCTCGCGGCCTCCTGCGCCGCGGTCCGCGCCTCTCCGGCGACCCGCACCGCGTCGTCGGTGCTCGCCGCGATCTCCCGGATCGACGCCCCCATCTGCTCGGCGCCCGCCGCGACGGCCTGCACGGTGCTCGCGACGTCCGCGGCGGACGTCGCGAGCGTGCGTGCGTCGACGTCCACGGCACCCGCCTCGCGGAGCAGCTCCACGTTGCCCGCGTCGAGCGCACGTGCGCCGTCGCTCAGGGCACCGACCTCACGCGTCACCCCGGCGAACGACGCCTGCAACGCGTCCAGGCCGACGTCGAGGGAGCGGGCCGCCGACCCGATCTCGTCGGAGTTGTCCATCCGGGCGCGTGCCGTGAAGTCGCCCTGCTCGAACGCGGAGGCGAGCCTGACGAGCCGCTCGAGCTCGCGCTCCAGACCACGCGAGCCGATGCGCGCGAGGAGGAACCCGATGACGGCGGTCGCGAGCGCGACGCCCACGACGAGCCGCTGCGTGCGCGCCGCGAGCGACTCGACGTCGGCCGACGGATCGGCCATCCGGTCGAGACCCATGACGGCGATCGCGACGACGACGCCGAGGAGCGTGACGAGCACGGTCGCGAGCATCGCCACCTTGATGCGCACGCTCCTGTTGGCGAACCACGACTGCACCGCGTTCAGCTCGGACAGGTACGTGCGGCTCACGGTCGGGGAGGTGTGGTCGGTCGTCGCCATGATCGCCTTCTCGGGTGCGGGGCGCGGCTTCGCGCCGCTCCGTCGTCCGATCGGCCGCGACCTGCCGCTGCTGAGGGATCAGCCGGCCCCGAGAACGGGGGTCAGGCGCCTCGCGCGGTGCGCAGACGTCCCGCGACGTCGCGCGCCCGGGCGAGCTGCTCGGCGACCCGCACGGGTGCGGTGCCTCCCACGGCGTCGCGCGATGCGAGCGACCCCTCGACCGAGAGCACCGCGCGCACGTCGGGCGTCAGGTGCGGGCTGATCGCCGCGAGGTCGTCGTCGGACAGGTCCCACAGCTCGATACCGCGCTCCTCGCAGACCCGCACGCAGGCGCCGGCGACCTCGTGCGCGACGCGGAACGGCACCCCCTGGCGGACGAGCCACTCGGCGATGTCGGTCGCGAGCGAGAAGCCCTGCGGCGCGAGCGCGGCCAGACGCTCGGTGTCGAACGTGAGGGTCGCGACCATGCCGGCGAACGCCGGCAGCAGGACCGTGAGCTGGTCGACCTGGTCGAAGACCGGCTCCTTGTCCTCCTGCAGGTCGCGGTTGTACGCGAGCGGCAGCCCCTTGAGCGTCGTGAGCAGCCCGGTGAGGTCACCGACGAGGCGACCGGCCTTGCCGCGCGCGAGCTCGGCGACGTCGGGGTTCTTCTTCTGCGGCATGATGCTCGACCCGGTGGAGAACGCGTCGTGCAGCCGCACGAAGCCGAACTCCTTGGTCGCCCACAGGACGACCTCCTCGGCGAGGCGCGACAGGTCGACCGCGGTCATGGCGGCGACGAACGCGAACTCGGCGACGACGTCGCGCGACGCGGTGCCGTCGATCGAGTTCTCGACCGGGCCGTCGAAGCCCAGCTCGGCGGCCACGGCGGCCGGGTCGAGCCCCAGCGACGAGCCGGCCAGCGCACCGGACCCGTAGGGAGAGCGTGCGGCGCGGGCGTCCCAGTCCGCCCACCGCTCGACATCGCGCAGCAGCGGCCACGCGTGCGCGAGCAGCGCGTGCGCAAGCAGGACGGGCTGCGCGTGCTGCAGGTGCGTGCGCCCGGGCATGGGGGCGTCGCCCGCCGCACCGGCCTGTGCGACGAGCGCGTCGACCACGTCGAGCACGAGCCCGGACAGCACGCGTGCCTGGCGGCGCAGGTACATCCGCACGAGCGTGGCGATCTGGTCGTTGCGCGAGCGCCCCGCACGCAGCTTGCCGCCGAGCTCGGTGCCGGCCCGCTCGATGAGCCCGCGCTCGAGCGCGGTGTGCACGTCCTCGTCGTCCGGCGTCGGCCCGAACGCGCCCGACGCGACGTCGGTGCGCAGGCGCTCGAGCGCGTCGACCATGCCCGCGACCTCGTCGTCGGACAGCAGACCGGCCGCGTGCAGCACGTGCGCGTGGGCGACCGAGCCCGTGATGTCGTCGTCGGCGAGACGCCAGTCGAAGTGCGTCGAGCGGGACAGGTCGGCGAGGGCCGCCGCGGGGCCGGACGCGAAGCGTCCGCCCCACAGCGCGAGCGGGCCGGGCTGCTCAGGCACGCGAGATGCCTCCCTGGTTGCCGAGGTCCGGGGCGTTGCCGAACGTGACGTCGCGGGCGGCGGCGAGCTTGGAGCTCAGGCCGTAGATCTCGATGAACCCGCGGGCGGCCGACTGGTCGAACGTGTCGCCCGTGTCGTACGTCGCGAGGTTGAAGTCGTACAGGCTCGCCTCGGAGCGGCGGCCGGTGACGGTCGCGCGGCCGCCGTGCAGGACGAGCCGCACGTCGCCGGAGACGTAGCGCTGCGTGTCGTCGACGAACACGTCGAGCGACTTCTTCAGCGGGCTGAACCACTGGCCGTCGTACACCAGCTCGGTCCAGCGCTGCTCGACGCCACGCTTGAACCGCGCCTGCTCGCGCTCGACGGTGACGTTCTCGAGCTCCTGGTGCGCGGCGATGAGCGCGATCGCACCGGGTGCCTCGTAGACCTCGCGGGACTTGATGCCGACCAGGCGGTCCTCGACGATGTCGATGCGGCCCACGCCCTGCGCACCCGCGCGGCGGTTCATCTCCTGGATCGCCTGCAGCGGGGTGACGGGGACCTCGTCGAGCGCGACCGGCACACCCTGCTCGAACGTCACGACCACCTCGTCGGCGACCGGCGGGAACGTCGGGTCGTCGGTGTAGGTGTAGACGTCCTTGGTCGGACCGTTCCAGATGTCCTCGAGGAACCCCGTCTCGACCGCACGGCCCCACACGTTCTGGTCGATCGAGAACGGGTTGTGCTTGGTGGTCGCGATCGGCAGGTCGTGCTTCTCGGCGTAGTCGATCGCCTTGTCGCGCGTGAGCGCGAGGTCGCGGACCGGGGCGAGACACTTGAGGTCGGGCGCGAGCGAGGTGATGCCGACCTCGAAGCGGACCTGGTCGTTGCCCTTGCCGGTGCAGCCGTGCGCGACCGTGGTCGCACCGAACTGCCGCGCGGCGCGCACGAGGTGCTTGACGATGACGGGCCGCGACAGCGCCGAGACCAGCGGGTACCGGTCGAGGTACAGCCCGTTGGCCTTGAGCGCCGGCATGCAGTACTCGGTGGCGAACTCGTCGCGCGCGTCGGCGACGTAGGCCTCGACGGCGCCGCAGTCGAGCGCGCGGCGGCGGATGACCTCGAGGTCCTCACCGCCCTGGCCGACGTCGACGGCCACGGCGATCACCTCGGCACCGGTGGCCTCCGCGATCCATCCGATGGCCACCGAGGTGTCCAGGCCGCCGGAGTACGCGAGGACGACGCGTTCGGTCATGTCAGGTCATCTCCTTCTCGAGGTCTGCATGCATGAACATACATCCACATGCGGACCTATTCATAACTGGTCATCCCTCGCCCGCGAGCGCGAGGAACCGCGACGCCAGGGCCTCGCCCCCCGCGGGGTCGCGCGCGATGACGAGCACCGTGTCGTCGCCCGCGATCGTGCCCAGCACGGTCGGCATGACGGAGTGGTCGATCGCCGAGGCGAGGAACTGCGCCGCGCCCGGCGGCGTGCGCAGCACCACGAGGTTGCCCGACGCCTCGGCGGTCACCAGCAGCTCGGCGCACAGGCGCGCGAGCCGCGCCGCGAGGTGCTCGGTGTCGCTCATGGTCGGCGTGCGGTCCCCGCCCTCGCCCGGGACGGCGTACGCGAGCGCACCCGTGGCCGTGCGGATGCGCACGGCACGCAGCTCGACCAGGTCGCGGCTGAGGGTGGCCTGCGTGACGCTCACGCCCTCGTCGGCGAGCAGCGCGGCGAGCTCGCCCTGCGAGTGGACGGTCCCCCGCTGCAGCAGCGCCGTGATGAGCGCGTGCCGTGCGGCCTTCGTCGACGCGACCGTGGGCGCGCTCACGACCGCTCCAGCAGGAACGTCAGCAGGGCCTTCTGGGCGTGCAGCCGGTTCTCCGCCTCGTCCCACACGACCGACTGCGGGCCGTCGAGCACGTCCGCGGTGATCTCCTTGCCGCGGTAGGCGGGCAGGCAGTGCAGGACGAGCGCGTCGGGCGCCGCGAGCGCGAGCGCGTCCGCGTCCAGCCGGAACGCCGCGAACCGCGTCTCACGGTCGGACGCCTCGTCCTCCTGGCCCATGGACGTCCACGTGTCGGTGGCGACGACGTCGGCGCCGCGCACCGCCTGCGCCAGGTCGTGCACGACGACGACCGAACCGCCCGTGCCGGCGGCGACCTGCGCCGCGCGGGCGAGCACGTCGGCGTCCGGCGGCGCGTCCGTGGGCGTCCCGATCCGCACGTGCAGACCCGCCGTCGCGCCGCCCAGCAGGTAGGAGTGCGCCATGTTGTTGGCCCCGTCGCCCACGTACGCGAGCGTCGTGCCGGGCAGCGACGCGACGCCCCCGCGGTGCTGCGCCAGCGTCGTGAGGTCGGCCAGCACCTGGCACGGGTGGAACTGGTCGGTCAGCGCGTTGACCACGGGCACGCCCGCGACCGCGGCCATCTCCTCGATGCGGGTCTGCGCGTGCGTGCGCCACACGATCGCCGCGACCTGCCGGCCCAGGACCCGGGCGGTGTCGGCGATCGACTCCCGGACCCCGATGCGCGCGAGCGCCCCGTCCACGGGGAGCGGGAACCCGCCGAGCTCCGCGATGCCCGTCAGGAAGCTCACCTGCGTGCGCAGGGTCGGCTTGTCGAAGATCGCCGCGACGGCGCGCGGACCGGCCAGCGGCGTGCGGATGTAGCGGTCGTCGCGGAACGCGAGGGCGAGCTCGAGGACCTCGGCCTGCTCACGGGGGCTCAGGTCGTCGTCGCGCAGGAAGTGGCGGGTCATCACGGCTCCTCGGGGGCGAGGTCGGCCGGCAGCGCGGCCACGAGGTCGACGAACGGCTGCACCTGCTCGTCCGTCAGGACGTAGGGGGGTGCCAGGCGCAGCGTGGTCGGGGTGCAGGGGTTGACGACGATGCCGGCGTCGAGGGCGTCGGCGGCGACCCGCGCGGCGACGGGCGCCGTGAGCTCGACCGCGATCAGCAGCCCCTCGCCGCGCACGTCGCGCACGAGCGGGTTGCCGGTCGTGCGCAACCGCTCGCGCAGGCGCTCCCCCAGCCCGGTGACGTGCGCGAGCAGACCGTCGCGCTCGACCACGCCGATCGTCGCGAGCGCCGCTGCGGACGCGACGGGGTTGCCGCCGAAGGTCGTGCCGTGCTGGCCGCGGCCGAGCAGCGTCGCGACGTCCGGCCCGAACGCGATCAGACCGCCGACGGGGAACCCGCCGCCGAGCCCCTTGGCGACGGTCATGACGTCGGGGCGGATCCCGCCGCCGATGTGCGGGTGCTGGTGGGCGAACCACCGTCCGGTGCGGCCCATGCCGGACTGGACCTCGTCCAGCACGAGCAGCGCACCGTGCCGGGTGGTCAGCTCACGGGCGAGCGCGAGGTACCCGGGCGGCAGCGCGCGCACACCGGCCTCGCCCTGCACGGGCTCGACGAACAGCGCCGCGACCTGCTCGCCACGCTCGGCGAACGCGGCCCGCAGCGCGTCGGCGTCCCCGAACGGCAGGAACTCGACGCCGGGCGGGAGCGGCTCGAACGGCTCGCGGTACGCCTGCTTGTGCGTCAGGGACAGCGCGCCCATGGTCCGTCCGTGGAACGCGCCCTCGAGGGCGAGGACGCGCGGGCGCTCGCCCGCGCCGTGCCGACGGGTGAGCTTGAGCGCCGCCTCGTTGGCCTCGGTGCCCGAGTTGGCGAGGAACACCCGCGAGCCCGCGGGCGCGTCGGCGACCTCGAGCAGCTTCTCGGCCAGCGCGACCTGCGCGGGGCTCGCGAAGAAGTTCGACACGTGCCCGAGCGTGCCGAGCTGTGCGCTGATCGCCGCGGTGAGCGTCGGGTGGGCGTGGCCGAGCGAGTTGACGGCGATGCCGCCGAGCAGGTCGAGGTACCGCCGACCGTCGGCGTCCCACACGTAGACGCCCTCGCCGCGCACCAGCACGCGCTGCGGCGGCCCGAACGTGTCCATGACGGCGTGGGAGTAGCGGTCGGTCCACTGCGCGACCGAGCCGCCCGCGGCGGGCACCGGCAGCGCGTCCTGGCCGCCCGGCGCGCGGTGCCGTGCGGCGGGAGCCGGCGCCGTCGTCGTGGGCGACGCGCCGGTGGTCGTGACCGGCGATGCGGTACCGGGCGTGCTCCCCGGCGTCGGGTCGGGCGTGGTCACGGTGCGTCCCCCTCGTGGTCCTCGGTCGCCAGGCGCACGGCACGCACGGGCACGGTCGACGGGTGGCCGTCGGGGTCGGCGTCGGGCAGCACCATCGTGCCGACGCCGTCGGACGTGAAGACCTCGACGAGGATCGAGTGCGGGGCCCGGCCGTCGATGACGTGCGCGCGGGGCACGCCGCCCTCGACCGCGCGCCAGCACGCCTCCATCTTGGGTCGCATGCCCGCGTCCAGCCGCGGCAGGAGCTCGGCCAGCGCGGACGCCCGGATGCGCCGCACGAGCGACGTGCGGTCGGGCCAGTCGGTGTACAGGCCTTCGACGTCGGTCAGCACGATGAGCTTGCGCGCCCCGAGCGCGACCGCGAGCGCCGCGGCGGCCGTGTCGGCGTTGACGTTGAGCACCTGCGTCGGGTCGTCGATGTCGGGCGCGACGGTCGAGACCACGGGGATGCGCCCCGCGTCGAGCAGGTCGACCACGGCGCCCGGGTTGACCTGCACGACGTCACCGACGAGACCGACGTCGACCTCCTGCCCGTCGACGACGGCCGTGCGGCGGCGCGCCTGGAACAGGCCCGCGTCCTCGCCCGAGAGGCCGACGGCGTGCGGCGCGTGCGCGTTGAGCAGCCCGACGAGCTCGCGCGAGACCTGACCGGTGAGCACCATGCGCACGACGTCCATCGCCTCGGGCGTCGTCACGCGCAGCCCGCCGCGGAACTCGCTGACGATGTCGAGGCGGTCGAGCATCGCGTTGATCTGCGGGCCGCCGCCGTGCACGACGACCGGCCGCAGGCCGACCTGGCGCAGGAACACCATGTCCTGCGCGAACGCGCGCTTGAGCTCGTCGTCGATCATCGCGTTGCCGCCGTACTTGACGACGACGAGCGCGCCGGAGAACTGCTGCAGCCAGGGCAGCGCCTCGACGAGGACCTCGGCCTTCTGGTCCGCGCGCAGGTCGGTGCGCGTGTCGAAGACGAAGTCGTCGGGCACGGGCGGGGGTGTCGTGGTCATGTGGAGTACGCGCTGTTCTCGTGGACGTAGTCGTGCGTCAGGTCGTTCGACCAGACCGTGGCGGAGGCGTCGCCGGCGTGCAGGTCGACCACGACGTGCACCTCGCGCGCCGCAGCGAGGTCGACTTCGCTGCGCTCGGCGTGCGGGCGGGCGGCCTTGCAGACCAGGACACCGTTGATCGCGACGTCGATCGCGTCGGGGTCGAACGGTGCGACGTCCTCGGGGACCGTGCCGGCCTGGGCGAGCACACGGCCCCAGTTGGGGTCGTTGCCGAACATCGCAGCCTTGAACAGGTTGGAGCGGGTCACGGCGCGCGCGACGGCGAGGGCCGCGTCGGTCGTCGTCGCGCCCTGGACGTGCACGGCGATGTCGTGCGACGCCCCCTCGGCGTCGGCGACGAGCTGACGCGCGAGCGAGGCGCACACGCGCAGCACGGCGTCGGTGAGGACCTCGCGCGACGGGCTCACGCCGGACGCCCCGGAGGCGAGCAGCGCGACCGTGTCGGAGGTCGACATGCACCCGTCGGAGTCGACCCGGTCGAAGGTCGCGGCCGTCGCGGTGCGCAGCGCGGCGTCGAGCACGGGCGCCTCGACGTCGGCGTCGGTGGTCACGACGCTGAGCATCGTCGCCAGCGCGGGCGCGAGCATCCCCGCCCCCTTGGCCATGCCGCCGACCGTGAACGTCCCGTCGGGCGTCTCGACGGTGACGTGCGCGGTCTTGGGTACCGAGTCGGTCGTCATGATGGCGCGCGCGGCGTCGAGACCCGCGTCGGGGGTCAGGGCGGCGGCGGCGGCCTCGACGCCGTCCAGCAGGATCTCGCGCGGCAGGCGCTCGCCGATCAGGCCCGTCGAGCACACGACGACGTCACCGGCGGACACCCCGAGCGCGGTCGCGACCCGCTCGGCCGTCAGGTGGGAGTCGAGGAAGCCCTCGGGACCGGTGGAGACGTTCGCACCGCCGGAGTTGAGGACGACGGCGGACACGACACCGTCGGTGACGACCTGGCGGGACCACACGACGGGTGCGCCGACGACCCGGTTGGTGGTGAACACCGCGGCGCCCGCCTGGCGCGGGCCGTCGTTGACGACGAGCGCGAGGTCGGGTGTGCCGGACGCCTTGAGGCCCGCGGTGACACCCGAGGCGCGGAAGCCCGCGGCGGCGGTGACGCCGGGCGACGTGCCGGGCGACGTGCCCTGCAGGGCGGGGCCGAGATGGTCGGTCACGGGGCGACTCCGTTCCGCGGCAGGCCGAGCGTCTCCGGCAGCCCGAGCGCGAGGTTGAGCGACTGGACGGCACCGCCGGCGGTGCCCTTGACGAGGTTGTCGATGGCGGTGACGGTCACGACGCGCCGCGCGCGGGCGTCGTACGCGACCTGGACGAGCGCGGTGTTGGCGCCGACCGTGGACGCAGTGGTCGGCCACTGCCCCGCGGGCAGGACGTGCACGAAGGGCTCGTCGGCGTAGGCCGCCTGCCACGTCGCGCGCAGCACGTCGTCGTCGACGTCGACGCCGTCCGCGAGCCGGGCGGTCGCGGTCGCGAGGATGCCGCGGGACATCGGCACGAGCACCGGGGTGAAGGACGTGCGCACGTCCGCGGCGCCGGCGCTGCGCAGGTTCTGCGCGATCTCGGGGATGTGCCGGTGCGTGCCGCCGACGGCGTACGGGACGGCCGAGCCGAGGGCCTCGGAGGCGAGCAGGTGCGTCTTGAGCGACTTGCCGGCGCCGGAGTAGCCGACCGCGAGCACCGCGACCAGGTCGGTCGTGTCGAGCAGGCCTGCGGCCACACCGGGCTGCAGACCGAGCGTCACGGCGGTGACGTTGCAGCCGGGCACGGCGATGCGCCGCGCACCGGCCAGCCGCTCGCGCTGGCGGGTGAGGGTCGCGGTGACGACGAGCTCGGGCAGGCCGTACGTCCACGTGCCGGCGTGCGGGCTGCCGTAGTACGCCTCCCAGTCGGCCGCGTCGACGAGCCGGTGGTCGGCGCCGAGGTCGAGCACGACCGGGTCCTCCCCCAGTGCCTCGAGCTCGGCCGCGACCTGACCGCTCGCACCGTGCGGCAGCGCGAGCACGACGACGTCGTGGCCCGCGAGCGCCGCGGGCGTCGTCGGCTCGAGCACGCGGTCGGCGAGCTCCGACAGGTGGGGGTGGTGCACGCCGAGCGCGGTGCCCGCGTTCGCGTGCGCCGTGAGCGTGCCGATCCGTGCCTGCGGGTGGTCGAGCAGCAGCCGCAGGATCTCCCCGCCGGCGTACCCGCTGGCCCCGGCCACCGCCACCGTGAACGTCATGTGCATGAACATACAGTCGAGTGCAGACAAATACCAACGGTCGTCGGGGAACACGCCGCCCGTCCCGCGCGGTTGCGGCAGACATGCGTGCCGTCATCGCGACCCGGGCCGGCGGGCCCGAGGTCCTCGAGGTCCAGGACGTCCCCGACCCGACCCCGGCGCCCGACGAGGTGCTCGTGCGTGTCGCGGCCGCCGGCGTCAACTTCATCGACACCTACCGGCGCGGCGGTGTCTACCGTATGCCGTTCCCGCACGCCGTGGGGTCCGAGGGTGCCGGCCAGGTCGTCGCCGTCGGGTCCGACGTCACGACGCTCGCGGTGGGCGACCGCGTCGCGTGGGCGTCGGCGTCCGGCTCGTACGCCGAGCTCGTCACCGTCCGCGAGGCCGACACGCTGCCCGTCCCCGCCGGGGTCGACGACGCCGTCGCCGCCGCGCTGCCGCTGCAGGGCATGACCGCCCACTACCTCGTCACCTCGACCTTCCCCGTGGCCGCGGGGCACGACGTGCTGCTGCACGCGGGCGCCGGCGGTGTCGGCCTGCTCGCGACACAGCTCGCGGCCGCCCGCGGCGCGCGTGTGATCGCCACCGTCGGATCGCCCGCGAAGGAGGCGCTCGTCCGCGCCGCCGGGGCCGCCGACGTCATCCGCTACCGCGAGCTGTCCGACCTCGGCACCGAGCTGCCCGCGCTGGTGCGCGACCTCACCGGTGGGCGCGGCGTCGACGTCGTCTACGACGGCGTCGGCAAGGACACGTTCGACGCGTCGCTCGCATCGCTCGCGCGCCGCGGCACGCTCGTGCTGTTCGGCGGCTCGTCGGGGCAGGTGCCCCCGCTCGACCTGCAGCGGCTCAACGCCGCCGGGTCGCTGTACGTCACGCGCCCGACGCTCGGCGACTACACGGCAACCCGCGACGAGCTCGTGCAGCGCGCCACCGAGCTGTTCGAGGCGGTCGCCGCCGGTGCGCTCGAGGTGCGCGTCGGCGCCACGTTCCCGTTGGCCGACGCGGCCGACGCCCACCGCGCGCTCGAGGGGCGCGCGACCACCGGAAAGGTCCTGCTGCTGCCGTGAGCACCGACACCCCCGTCTTCGCCGCGCCGCCGCGCACCATCACCGTCGAGGTGTGGTCCGACGTCGCCTGCCCGTGGTGCTTCATCGGCAAGCGCCGCTTCGCCGCCGCGCTGCGCGAGTTCACGCACCGCGACCACGTCGACGTCGTGTGGCGCTCCTACCAGCTCTCCCCCGACACCCCGCGGGGCCCCGGACGCCCCGAGGTCGACGCGCTCGTCGAGATGAAGGGACTCCCGCGCGAGCAGGTCGAGCAGATGTTCGCGCACGTCACGGCCGTGGCCGCGACCGACGGGCTGCGCTACGACTTCCCGCGCACCCTCGCGTTCAACACCTTCGACGCGCACCGGCTCCTGCACCTCGCACGCGAGGCCGGCGGCGCCCCGCTCGTCGAGGCCACCATGGAGGCGCTGTTCTCGGCCCACTTCGAGCAGGGCGTCGACCTCGGCGCCGACGGCGGGCTCGTCGCGATCGCCGCGCAGGCGGGGTTCGGCGAGCACGGGTGGTCCGACGAGCGCGTCGCGTCCGCCCTGGCGGGCGACGCCGCCGCCGACGCCGTGCGTGAGGACCTCGCGACCGCGCGCGCGCTCGGCGTCACGGGTGTCCCGTTCTTCGTCGTCGACCGGAGGTACGCGGTCTCGGGCGCCCAGCCGGCCGAGGTGTTCGCGCAGCTCCTGGACGCGGGATGGCGCGAGGCGAACCCGCTGGGCGCGGCGCCCGCGGGCGAGGCGTGCACCGACGGCACCTGCTGAGCCGATGGCCGCCGCCCCCACCGGACCGGGACCCACCGGCCTCGTCGTACGCCCGCTCGTCGCCGCGGACCTGCCCGCGTCCGCCGCGCTCAACGACGCGGCCGTGCCCGCCGTCAACGCGCTCGGGCTCGACGGGCTCACGGCGCACGCGACCACCTGCGACCTCGCGCTCGTCGCGACCGACGGCGAGGACGTCATCGGGCTGCTGCTCGCCCTCGCGCCGGGCGCGGAGTACGCGAGCGAGAACTACCGGTGGTTCGCGGCGCACGTGCCCGGGTCCCTGTACGTCGACCGCGTCGTCGTCGCGCCGCACGCGCACGGGCGGGGCGTCGGACGCGCGTTCTACGAGGCAGTGCTCGGGCACGCCGCTGCTCTCGGGGCCGCCACGGTCACGTGCGAGGTCAACCTCGACCCGCCCAACCCCGGGTCCCTCGCGTTCCACGACCGGCTCGGGTTCACCCAGGTCGGCGAGCAGCTCACCAAGGGCGGCACCGTGCGCGTCGCGCTGCTCGCACGTCCTCTCGACGGCGGGCACGACGACGAGGGTGCGGGAGTCGGCCGGTAGCGGTCGTCCACCGGTGGTCGACCCCGTCGCGGTCGACCGGTCGACCGGTCGACCGGTCGGCGTCGTCGGCCGTGCTGGGGCGGTCCTCGTCAGGTGGTCGGCGTCATGCGGTAGTGCAGGCGCAGCACGGTCTCGCGGTGCAGGCGCAGCAGGTGGTCGGCGCGCAGCTCGCCGTGCGCGTCGACAAGCACGCGGAACTCCTCGTGCAGCGGCACCCGCGCCGCGTGGTGCCGGGCGCCGTGCCGCACGAGCACGTAGGCACCGTCCTGCCCGAACCGGCCGGGCGGCGACGACAGGCGCAGCACACCACCGGGCGCGACCCACGGGCGCAGGAACACCTGCACGCCGCCCTGCTCGAGCGGGAACGCCACGTGCACCGACGGCTGCGCGGCGCCCGGCAGCGTCGTCGCGCGGTAGCAGCCCGAGTACACGTACTCCCCCGTCACACGCAGCGTGCGCAGCCACGCCGCCCAGCGCTGACGGCCCGCGTCGTCGACGACCGCCACGACGCGTGAGTCCATGCCGCGCGCGACGTCGAGCGGGTGCGTCGGCAGGGCGAGCTGCTGCACGCGTCGTCCGAACAGCGTCGTGACGAGCGCACCCGCCGGCCGGAACGGTGCGGCCCACGCGGTCCACGCGTCGATGCGCCAGCGCGACGTGCGCTCGTAGAAGTCCCGCACGAGGGGGTGCACGTCGGCCGCCCGAAAGCCGGGACCGTCGAGCACCGCCAGGTCCGGCAGCAGCCCGCCCTCGCCGTCCTCGACGGTCCGCCCCCCGAGCGCCGCCGCCGATGCCTGGACCCACGCGTCACCGACGGACGACCGGTCGTGCACCGGCGCGTCGAGCCACGCGTCCGCCCCGTCCGGGTCGACGGGCCGTCCGGTCGCGCGCCACCACGCCCGCGTGGCCCGGTCGACGACCGGCGCGAGCCCGAGCCCGGGTCGCGGCCTCACCGACGTCCCTGTGCGACGGGAGGCGCCACGACCGGCCCCCGGGCGGCGGTCGGCCCGCACCTCGACGGACGGGCCCGGGGTGATCGTCACCGGGCCACCCTGCCACGTCCGAGGTGCGTGCAGGGTCCGGGACGCAGGACGTCCCGAACCCTGCACACCTGGCGGCGTCCCGGACGGGTCAGGCCGACGTGAGGACGGCCGCGGCGCGGACCTGGTCGAAGAACGCGAGCTCGTGCTCGCTCGACGTGACGAACGCCGCGAGCATGCGGCCCCGCGTCGCCGCGCCGACCTCGCGCGCCGCACCGTCCGCGAGCGCGCACGCCCGCGCGGCCGACGCCGCGAACTGCGGGTCGCCGTACGTCCCCACCCAGTCGCCGTACGGGTGCGCCGACAGGTCCCCGGCACGCGCGAGGATGCGCGCGCCGATGTCCGCGTACAGCCAGTAGCACGGCAGCACGGCCGCGACGACCTCGGCGTAGGAGCCCGTCGCGGCGACCGCGAGCAGGTGGTCGACGTACGCGGTCGTCGCCCGGCTCGCCGGGCCGGACCACCGTGTGCCGGCCCGGGCCAGGCGCTCGTCGTGCAGGCGCGTCTCCACGTCGAGGCAGGCCAGCGCCCCGCGCGCGAAGAACGACTGCCCGTCGGGGTCCGGTGCGAGCTGGCTCGCCCGCGCGAGCACCCGCGAGTACTGCTGCAGGTAGAGCGCGTCCTGGTACAGGTACTGCTCGAACTCCTGCACGGGCAACGACCCGTCGGCCAGCCCGCGCACGAACGGCAGGTCGTCGCAGGCGCCACGCACGTCGGCGACGGCCTGCCACGCCTCGGCGGAGAACGGTCGCGCACCGAGCATCGGCGCGTGGTGCAGGTGGTCGACCGGTCCGCGGCCCGATCCGACGGCCAACGCGTCACCCGCGGCGATCGCACCCGTGAGCCACTCCTTGGCCTCGCGGACCGTGGACACCCAGTCGGGCCGCCGCGGGCGCAGCGCCGCGACGGCCGCGGACAGCGAGCACCCGGTCCCGTGCGTCGACGTCGTCGCGACGCGCTGCGCGTCGAGCTCGACGACGGTGCGCGCGTCGACCACCGCGTCCGGGCTGCCCGCCCCGGTCAGGTGACCACCCTTGAGCAGCACCGTCACGTCCGACCCTCGGGCCAGGCGACGGGCCTGGTCGACCGCGTCCGCCCACGTCGACGCCGTCCGCTCACCGAGCAGCACGCCGAGCTCGGGCAGGTTCGGCGTGACGAGGTCGGCGTGCGCGACGAGCCGGCGCACCGCGTCCTCGGCGTCGGTGTCGAGCAGGCGGTCCCCGCTGGTGGCGACCATGACGGGGTCGAGGACGACGACCGGCGGGCGCACGCGCGCCAGCCACGCCGCGACCTCGTCGGCGACCGCCCGCGTGCCGAGCATCCCGATCTTCACGGCGTCGACCGCGACGTCGTCGGACACCGCGTCGAGCTGTGCGCGCAGGAACGCGACGTCCGGCACGTGCACGGCCCGCACACCGTGGGTGTTCTGCGCGACGAGCGCCGTGACGACCGCCATGCCGTACGCGCCGTGCGCGGCGAACGACTTGAGGTCGGCGTGCACACCGGCGCCACCCGTCGGGTCGGTGCCCGCGACGGACAGCACGCGCACCCGGCTGGCGGACCGCGGCCGGGCGACGCTCACCGGAGCACCCCGCCGACCAGGGCGGCGTCCCACGCGGCGACGAGCCGGGCGGCGGCCTGCCCCGGGTCGGGTGCCGCGCAGACCGCGCTCACGACGGCCATGGCG
>JAFAEH010000375.1 GCA_023424135.1 Actinomycetes bacterium
CGCCCGACCTGCGCGCGGCACTCGGGGCGCTCGCCGCACGCGGGCTGCGGCAGGTGCTCGCGGAGGGCGGCCCGACGCTGCTGGGCGACCTGCTCGCCGCCGACGTCGTCGACGAGCTGCACCTGACGACGTCGCCACGCGTGCTCGCCGGACCCGCGGGTCGCGTCGTCGCGAGCCCCGCGTGGTTCGCTCCCCCGCGTGCGGCGCGCCTGCGCCACCTGCTGCACGACGACGACGGCACGCTGCTGGCGGGCTGGGACCTGCGGGCGTGAACGCCCGCCGCGCACCGCACCGGCCGCGCCCTGCCCCGCGGGCGCACCACCCGCACCGCCGTGCGCGACACGACCTGCCCGGACACCCGCGTCGCCGTAGGCTCGGTGCGTGACCGACACCATCCTCGTCCTCACCGAGGACACGCTCGCTACCTCCGACGTCCAGCACATCGTCGACCTGCACGCCGACGAGACGCTGACCTACCGCGTGCTCGTGCCCGCCGACACCGACCGCCCGCTCGTGCCGTGGATCATCGACGCCCTGAGCATGGGCGAGCTGCGCGAGGCGTGGGACCGGGCCACGGGCCGCGAGCCCAGCCGCACGCAGGCCCGGCAGACGGCCGCGGAGCAGATCGAGGGCTCGGTCGCCACGTTCGCCGCCGCGGGACGCGAGGCGACCGGTGAGATCACGGACGACGACCCGCTGCCCGCGCTGCGCGCCGCGGTCGCGGGCGGCGGGGTGCGCGAGGTCGTCGTCGTGACGTACCCGCACATGGTCGAGGACACGTTCCACACCGACTGGGCGTCACGTGCCCGCGAGGAGCTGCACGTGCCGGTGCTGCACCTGTACTCGGGGACCAGCGAGCTCGGCTGACGGCGTCCGGCGGACGACGTCGGCCCGCACGGAGGTCAGCGCAGCGGGAAGCCCGCGCGCTCGACGGTCCGCCGCGCGAGCACGTCGAGCGAGTCGACGTAGCGCTCGTCGGCGAGCAGGTCGTGCTGCGCGGCGACGACCGACAGCTCGGTGCAGCCCAGCACGACGACGTCGGCACCCCGTGCCTGCAGCCGGCCCGCGACGGCGTGCAGCGCGGCGACGTCCGCGGGACGCCCGGCCTTGACCTGGCCGTAGATGATCGACATGACGACGTCCTGGTCGGCGTCGTCGGGCACGAGCGGCTCGATGCCGCGCGCCTCGAACGCCCGCTGGTACACGTGCGCCGCGAGCGTCCCGCTGGTCGCGAGGACGCCGACCCGGGCGACTCCCCCGCGGGCGACGACCGCGTCGGCCGTCTCGTCGACGATGCTCAGCACGGGCACGTCGACCGCGGCCGCGACCTCGTCGGTGAAGTGGTGCGCGGTGTTGCACGGGACCACGACGAACCCGACGCCGAGTCGCTCGAGGCGCCGGGCGTCCGCGGCCATGACGGGGCCGGGGTCCTCCTGCGAGGTCCCCAGGATGTAGGCGGTCCGGTCCGGGATCGTCGCGTGCTGCAGCACGACGAGGTCGACGTGGTCCTGGTCCCGGTCGGCGGCCGTGTGCCGCACGACGAGGTCGAGGAAGGTCACCGTCGCGGCGGGTCCGACCCCGCCGATCACGCCGACCTCGACGCGTGCGTCGTGGCCGCGCGGGACCGGACCGCCGCTCACGCGTCGCCCCGCGGGTAGTACCGCCGGTACTTGCGCACCTGGTTGGCCTGCGCGACCGCGAGGTAGGCCAGGCGCCGCGGGTCGGTCTCGGCGCGGTACCACAACGGGTTCGTGGCGCGGCCGGCGCGACCGAGCGCGCGCGTGCGCGCCCGCAGCGCCGGGTCGGCGACGTACCGGCGCAGCAGCCAGCGCGGCAGGACCGTGTACAGGTGCGGCTCGCCGAGCCGGTCGCCGGCGCCGGCGGGCAGCGGGTCGAGGCCCTGGACGTGCTCGCGCACGTACAGCTCGGCCGTGTTGCGCCCGCCCGCCGTGATGTAGAAGTTCGAGCGACCCAGCCGCGGGTTGAGCTCGAAGAACACGGTGCGCCCGTCACGCGGGTCGTGCTTGAGGTCGAAGTTCGCGTACCCGCGCCAGCCCAGGTGCTCCAGCAGACGGACGGCCTGCGCCACGATCTGCTCGTCGTGACCGGTGATGATGCCCGCCGGGTTGCCCAGCGCACCGGGCGTGTGCTCCTCGAGCAGGACGTGCCCGAACGCCGAGAACCGGACCTTGCCGTCCGCGTCGCTGTAGCACGTGAGGATCCGCATGCCCGAGTCGTCGCCCGGGATGAGGTCCTGCACGACGAACCGCCCCTGGTACCCGGAGGCCTGCACGCGCGCCAGCAGCTGCGCCAGCTCCGCCGGCGTGTCCACCGTGAAGACCTTCTTCTTCCCGGGGAACTCCACCAGGTGGTACGCCGCCGTGTCCGCGGCCTTCGCGATGACCGGGAAGCGCAGCGCGGACGTGTCGGGCACACCGCCGCCCTGCACGTCGTGCACGACCGTCGCGGGGTGGTCGATGCCGAGCTCGGCGCACAGCTCGCCGAACAGCACCTTGTCCGTCACGCGGTCGAGCGTCGCGACGTCGACGTACGGGATCGTGTACAGGTCCTCGAGGTGCGCGCGGTTCTCGACGATCGTGCGCACGAGCCAGTCGGCGGAGCCGAGCAGCACCCGGTCGGCGTCGGGGAACCGCGCGGCGATCTCACGCAGCCGCGCGACGACCGTCGGACCGTCGTCGATGCCGGGCTCGACGACGTTCTCGAGGATCCGCGAGTGCCGCACGAGGCCCGTCGAGACCGACGACACGACCACGGAGCGCACGCCGTACGCCTCGTGGAACGTGCGCGCCAGGCTGTACGCGCCGACGTCACCGCCCAGCACCACCGGCTGCAGCCGCGGTGCCGGGACCTGCGCCCCGGTCCGGCGGGTCACCAGGTCTGCTCGGTGCGGTCGCCGGACCAGTCGGTGTGGAACGTCCCCTCACGGTCCGTGCGACGGTAGGTGTGCGCACCGAAGAAGTCGCGCTGCGCCTGGATGAGGTTCGCCGGCAGACGCTCGGCGCGCACACCGTCGTAGTAGGCGAGCGACGACGAGAACGCGGGCGTCGGGACGCCGTGCGCGGCGGCCGCCGACACGACGCGCCGCCAGGCGGCGACCCCGCCCGCGACAGCCGCGGTGAAGTACGGGTCCGCGAGCAGCAGGGGCAGGCCCGCGTCACGCTCGTACGCCTGCGTGATGCGGTCGAGGAACTTGGCGCGGATGATGCAGCCGCCGCGCCAGATGCGCGCCATCGCACCGCGGTCGATGTCCCAGCCGAACTGCGCGCTGGCGGCCGCGATCTGGTCGAAGCCCTGCGAGTACGCGACGACCTTCGAGGCGTACAGCGCGAGGCGCACGTCCTCGATGAACGCGTCGCGATCGGTGACCTCGAACGGCGTCGTCTCGGCGGGCAGCACGCCGGCGGCGGCGGTGCGCTGCGGCACGGAGCCGGACAGGGCGCGCGCGAACGTCGCCTCGGCGATGCCGGTGATCGGCACGCCCAGGTCGAGGGCGTTCTGCACGGTCCAGCGGCCAGTGCCCTTCTGCTCGGCCTGGTCGAGCACGATGTCGACGAACGCCTGGCCGGTCTCGGCGTCGACGTGGCTCAGCACATCCGCCGTGATCTCGATGAGGAAGGACTCGAG
>JAFAEH010000376.1 GCA_023424135.1 Actinomycetes bacterium
CCCCCACAAGGTCGCGACAGAGCAATCCGATCGCCCCCTCACCCCCCACGAGGTCGCGAGAGAGCAATCCGATCGCTCTCTCACGACACGGGGAGAGGGCGGGCGAGACCGGTGGAGCAAGGCGAGGCTTGCCTGCGTCTTCGCAGGTCAGGACAGGCTTTCCTGCGATGACAACCACGTGGGGACGTGCCTACGGTGACGTCATGACGACGACCGTGCCCCGCGACCCGACCCGAGGAGCCGGCCCCTCCTGGTGGCTGCTCGGCCGCCGCGGCACGTCCGCACCGGCCGCGTCGGGCGCGACCCTGAACTGGTTGCGTGCGGGGGTGCTCGGCGCGAACGACGGCATCGTGTCGGTCGCCGCGACGGTCGTCGGGGTCGCCGGTGCGGCCGCCTCGACGACCACGGTGGCCCTGGCCGGCGGCGCCGCCCTGGTCGCCGGGGCCCTGTCGATGGCGTCGGGCGAGTACGTGTCGGTGAGCAGCCAGCGCGACGCCGAGCGCGTCGCCGCGGCCGCGGGCCGCCCGATCACGGCCGACGAGGACGAGTTCACGAACCCTTGGCACGCCGCTCTGGCGTCGCTGCTGGCGTTCACGCTCGGCGGCCTCGTCCCGCTGCTCGTCGTGCTCGCCCCCTGGTCGGTCGCGGCACGCGTGCCCGTGACGTTCGGGGCGGTCGCCGTGGCGCTGGTGCTCACCGGCTGGGCGTCGTCCCGCTTCACGGGGGCGTCGCGCGGGCGCGCGGTCGTGCGCAACGTCGTCGGGGGTGCCCTGGCGATGGCCGTGACCTACGGCATCGGCACGCTCGTCGGTGTCGCCGTCTGACCGTCCCGCGCACCTGCGCGGCCGGTGCTGGCCCTACCCTGGGCTCGTGGCCAGGAAGGACGCCCGCGCGCACGCCGGCACCCCCGCGCTCGTCGCGCTCGCCGAGGCCGGTGTGCCGCACACCGCCCGCACGTACGCGCACGACCCCGCAAGCGACCTCGGGTACGGGCTCGAGGCCGCGCACGCGCTCGACGTCCCGCCCGAGCAGGTCTTCAAGACCCTCGTCGCCGACGTCGACGGTGCGCTGACGGTCGCCGTCGTGCCCGTCACCGGGAAGCTCGACCTCAAGGCGCTCGCGTCCGCCGTCGGCGGCAAGCGGGCCGCGATGGCCGACGTGCACGCCGCCGAGCGCGCGACCGGGTACGTCGCCGGCGGGATCTCACCGCTCGGTCAGCGCACGCACCTGCGCACCGTGGTCGACGAGACCGTGTGGCTGTTCGACACCGTGCTGGTCTCGGGCGGGCGCCGCGGGCTGGACGTCGAGCTCGCACCCGACGACCTCGTGCGCCTCACCGACGCGGTCGTCGCCGACGTCGCCCGCGACTGACCCTCAGCGCCCGTACGCGGCGAAGGCCCGGTCGGTCGCGACGATCTGCTTGCCCAGCGGCACCAGCGAGACCGGGATGAGCTTGAGGTTCGCGATGCCCATGGGGATGCCGATGATCGACACGAACAGCGGGATCGCGGTCGCGACGTGACCGATCGCGAGCCAGATCCCCGCGACGACGACCCAGATCACGTTCCCGATGGTCGACCACGCACCCGCGGTCGGCCTGTCCACGATCGTGCGCCCGAACGGCCACAGCACGTAGCTCGCGATCCGGAACGACGCGATGCCGAACGGGATCGTCACGATCAGGACGCAGCACAGCACACCCGCCGCGACGTAGCCCAGCGCGAGCCACGCCCCGGCGAACACGAGCCAGATCACGTTCAGCAAGGTCTTCACGCCACCACCGTCGTACACGGCCCCGCGCCACCGGCATCCGGGAGCACCCTGGCCCGGCCCTGATCCGTCACGCCTCAGTTGAGCGACGCGTCGTCCGGTGCCGTCGAGAGCAGCGCCAGGTCGCCGGGTTGGCGGCGCAGCACCCGGCGCCACAGACCGCGCGGGTCGGCGCCGAACACGTCGCCCGGCTCGTGGTCCACGACGAACCACCCGCCCGCGTCGACCTCGTCGTCGAGCTGCCCGGCGCTCCAGCCCGCGTAGCCGACGAACACCCGCAGCCCCCGGACGGCGTCGACGACGAGCGCGGGAGGTGCGTCGAGGTCGACCACCCCCACCCGCCCGGCGACCGTCCGCACCCCGGGCGGGGCGAGCGCCGCGGTCACGTCCGCGAGCGCGAGCGCGGTGTCCCGCCCGACGGGTCCGCCCCGGAAGAGCGTGCCCGGCAGCGACAGGTGCGGCTGCCACTGCGGCAGGACGGCGGCCGCGTCGACGTCGAGCGGCCGGTCGAGCGTGACGCCGAGGGCGCCGGCGTCCGTGTGCTCCAGGACGAGCACGACGCTGCGCCGGAAGCTGCGGTCGTGCAGCCCCGGCGTCGCGACCAGCAACCTGCCCGTGCACCCCTCCACCGGGCCAGCATGCTGCCGGTGGCACCGGCCGCGCCACACGGGACAGGGTGAACGCCCGTGGGCCGGGTACAGTCCCGGGTCGTGGTGCGGGCACGGGAGGACGACGCGGTCGCGCGGCGGCTCGCCGACGTGCGTGCCCGTGTCGACGCCGCGTGCGCTGCGGCCGGGCGCGGGGCCGACGAGGTCCAGGTGCTGCTGGCGTCGAAGACGATGGACGTCGCGGCCGTGCGCGCGGCGCTCGAGGCCGACGCCGCCACCCGGGGCACCACGACCGCACCGGTCCTGCTCGGCGAGAACCGCGTGCAGGAGCTCGTCGCGAAGGCACCCCTGCTCACCGACCTGAACCCGACGTGGCACGTCATCGGGCCCCTGCAGTCCAACAAGGTGAACGCCGCGCTGCGCTGGGCGCGGGCGGTGCAGTCGGTCGCCGACGACGCGCTGGCCCGGCGGCTGTCGGACCGCGTGCAGGGACGCGCCGTGCCGCTCGACGTGTGGGTCCAGGTCAACGTGTCCGGTGAGCCGACCAAGCACGGCACGCACCCGGACGCGGCGGCAGACCTCGCGGTGCGGGTCGCCGCGCTGCCCGGGCTGCGGCTCGCGGGCTTCATGACCGTCGGCGCACGCAGCGACGACGATCGGGTCGTCCGTGCCGGGTACGCGCGGCTGCGCGCGATCCGCGACGACGTCGTCGCGGCGGGCGATCCCGGCACGTCGTCCGCCCGCGGGCTGTCGATGGGCATGAGCGGGGACCTCGAGGCCGCGGTCGCCGAGGGGGCGACCGTCGTCCGCATCGGCACGGCCGTGTTCGGCACGCGCCCGCCCGCCTCCGCCTGACGCCGCACACCTGGCCGGGCGGCACGCACCGGGCCGCGGACGACCGACCCGGGCGCCGCGAGGGTGGATCGGGCGCCACGCTGCCTGCGCGGTCGCGCGTCCTGGCGGACGACCCCGCCCGGTCCGGGGAGGATGGGGACATGCGCGGACGTCAGGAGGAGCAGCAGCAGGGTCGCTTCCCGCGATGGGTGTACGGCGTGGGCACCGAACCGGACGCGCGGTTCTCGCTCGCGAACGAGCGCACGTTCCTCGCCTGGGCCCGCACGGGGCTCGCACTGCTCGCGGGCGGCGTCGCGCTCGAGGCCCTCGACCTGCCCGTCGAGGCGGGGCTGCGTCTCGCGGCCGCCGTGCTCCTCATCAGCCTGGGCGCGCTCGCACCGCTGCTGGCCTGGTGGGGGTGGGCGCGGGCCGAGCGCGCCATGCGACGCGGCACCCCGCTGCCCCCGCCCGTGGGCTTCGCGGTGCTCGTCGCCGGCGTCGGGGTCGCGGGGGTGCTCGTGCTCGTCGGGCTGCTGCGGGCATGAGCGTCGGCCCCGCACCCGCGCACGGGCGCCCTGCGGTGCACCCGTCGATGGCCGCCGAGCGCACCGCCCTGGCGTGGCGCCGTACGGCCCTGGGCCTGGTCGCCGGGTCCGCCGTGGCGGGGCGCCTGCTCGCCGAGGTCTGGGGTGTCGCGGCGTGGGGCGTGACGGCGGTCGGCACGGTCCTGGCGGTCGTGATGCTGTGTGCGGCGCGGCGACGCCGCACGGGTGTGCACACGGCACGTCCGTGGACCGTGGACCGTGCGGCGGCGCGCACCGTGCGGCGCGATCCCGGCGGGCGGCTCGTCACCGCGTGCGCGGGCGTGCTGCTGCTGCTCGCCGTCGCGGCGCTCGTCGTCGTCCTGACCTGGCAGGCCTGACCCCGCGGGTCCCCGACAGCCGTGTGTCGCCTGGGATCAGGGCACGCGCGCGGTCCATGCCGGGTCGCTGAAGCGCGACGCGACGAGCTCACGCGCACGGGCGAGCTCCGCCGGCCGCAGCTCGTCGTGCACCGTGCGGTACCGCGAACGGAAGTGCGCGAGGAACGCCTCGACGACCGCCTCGCGCGGGAGCCTCGTCTGCGAGCGCACGGGGTCGACCCGCTTGTTCGCCGACCGCGTCCCCTTGTCGGACAGCTTCTCGCGCCCGATCCGCAGCACCTGGAGCATCTTGTCGGCGTCGATGTCGTACGCCATCGTCACGTGGTGCAGCACGGCACCGCCCGCGAGGCGCTTCTGCGCGGACCCGGCGAGCTTGCCCGCGGGTGACGCGATGTCGTTCAGACCCGTCGTCGTCGCGCTCACGCCGACGTCGGCGAGGGCACCGAGCACCCACGCGTTGAGGAAGGCGTACGAGTCCTCGAACGACAGCCCGTCGACGAGCGAGCCCGGCACGACCAGCGAGAACGTGATGCAGTTGCCCGCCTCCATGAACATCGCGCCGCCGCCGGAGATGCGCCGGACCACGGTGACCCCGTACCGCCGGGCGGCGTCGAGGTCCACCTCGTTGCGCAGCGACTGGAACGAGCCGATCACGACGGCGGGCTCGTCCCAGTCCCAGAACCGCAGCGTCGGACCGCGGCGACCGGCACCGAGCTCGTCGAGCAGGACCTGGTCGAGCGCGGCGTGCATCGCCGGGGCCATCGGCGAGGACCGCAGCACCGCGATCTCGTGGTCCTCCCAGGACGTCGACAGGCCGAGCGCCCGCCGTACCGCCAGTGCGACCGCGCGGGTGTCGAACCCGACCAACGTCACGGGCGCCGCGACCCGGCCCTGGTCCTGCGCGAGGCGCAGCGCGTCGTCGAGGACGTGCACGAGCTGCGCGACACCCGCGTCGCGCGGGACGCCCTCGAGCGCACCCGACAGCACCTCGAGGGCGTCGTCGGGCTCGAGGAAGAAGTCGCCGGACACGCTCACGTCCCGCAGCCGGTCGTCGTCCACCTCGAGGTCGACGACGACGAGCTTGCCGTCGGGCACCTTGTACTCGCCGTGCACACGTCCACCCTAGGTCGTCGCGAGGGTCGCTCGGCGGGACCCGGGCAGGACCTCAGGTCAGTGCCCGCACCGCCGCGAGCGCACGGTCCTGGACGACGACCGCGAGCTCCTCGGGCAGGCCGAGCGCGGCGCGCGCCTCGTCACGCCCGTGCGCGGTCAGGGCCGTCGCCGTCCACGTCACGATGGTGTTGCCGACCAGGACGTGACCGGTCACCTGCGACAGGTCGTCCCCCTCGGCCGTGGCCGTGACCTCCTGGACGATCGCGGGGAACACCCCCTGCCCCTCGATGGCGGGCTCGGTCGTCCACGTCGACCCGTCGACGCCGGGGTTGACCTGCCGGTACTCGGGGCACTCGTCGACGGTGGTGACGAGCGCGCGGAATGCCTCCCGGGCGGCGGCGCGGTCCGTCAGCAGCACCACGTCCTGCGCGAACGACACGTCGTCGTTGACCCACGACATCGCGTCGAAGTGCACGGGCGGCGCCTCGACGACGGTCACGGCGAGCGTGCACGACGCCGGTTCGACGCTCGACCCCTCGGGCAGCCCCCACGCGAGCTCACCGGGCGCCAGCCCCCGCTCGAGCCCGGCGGCCGCCGCCGGCACGTCCTCGAGGTCGGACCGCGTCACGAACAGCGTGCCCGCGCTCGCGGCGTCGAACACCGCGTCCGCACCCGGCGGCGGTGCCGCGGTCGTCGAGGGGCTCGCCTCGGGCGTGGGGGTCGGCGTGGGCGTGGGGGTCGGCGCGTCCGACGTCACCGTCGGCGTCGGGGTCGGCGTGGGCGACGGCGCCGACGAGAACCACGGCCGCCAGACCAGCAGGACGACCAGGGCCGCGACCAGGACGACGACGAGCCACCACCACCCGGGCGCGCGCCGACCCGTCACCGCCTCGTCGTCCGCAGGGCCGGCATCGCCGGGCGCGGGGACGTCGGACGACTGGGGGGTCGTGCCGGACACGCGGGCTCCTTCCGTTGGCTCGTGCCTCGGGGCCATCCCCGAGGCTAGGCCGTCGGCGCGCCCCCTGCGCGACGACCCGCTCATCCTGCCGTGAACTCGCCTCCCGGGTCAGCCGCTGTCAGCGTGGCGGGACGCCGTGGTGGCGCAGCCCCCAGATCGCCGAGTCCGTCAGCGCCTCCCAGGACGCCTCGATGAGGTTCGGGCCGACACCGACCGTGCTCCACGACGTCTCGCCGTCGGTCGTCTCGATGAGCACGCGCGTGACGGCGTCGGTGCCCTGCATCTGGTCGAGGATCCGGACCTTGAAGTCGATGAGCTCGAACTGCTCGAGCTCCGGGTAGACCCGCAGCAGGGCCTGGCGCAGCGCGTGGTCGAGCGCGTTGACCGGGCCGTTGCCCTCCCCCGTGCTGACGATGCGCTCACCGCCAGCGTGCAGCTTCACGGTCGCCTCCGCGGTCGCCTGCGTCCCTCGTCCGCCGTTGCGCTCGACGATCGTGCGCCACGACTCGACGCGGAAGTACGCGGGACGCGCACCGTCGAGCTCCTCGACGAGCAGCAGCTCGAACGACGCGTCGGCGGCCTCGAACGTGTAGCCCTGCGCCTCGGCGTCCTTGACGCGCGCGGTCACGCGCGAGAGCACCTCGGGCCGCTCGGTCAGGTCGATGCCGAGCTGGCGGCCCTTGAGCTCGATCGACGCGCGCCCGGCCATGTCGGAGACGAGCATGCGCATGTCGTTGCCGACGAGCGCCGGGTCCGTGTGCTGGTAGAGGTCCGGGTCGACCTTGATGGCCGACGCGTGCAGCCCGCCCTTGTGCGCGAACGCGCTCGCCCCGACGTACGGCTGACGCGCGAACGGGGAGATGTTCGTCAGCTCGCTGATCGCGTGCGCGATGCGCGTGAGCTCCGCGAGCCCCCCGGGGGCGTCGTCGTCGCGCGCGAGGACGGGCCGGCCGAGCTTGAGCTCGAGGTTCGCGACGACCGACAGCAGGTCGGCGTTCCCGGTGCGCTCGCCGTACCCGTTGACGGTCCCCTGCACGTGCGCGCACCCGGCGTCGACGGCCGCGAGCGTGTTCGCCACCGCGCACCCCGAGTCGTTGTGCGCGTGCATGCCGAGCAGCGCGTCGGGGCCGACCTGCGCGCGCACGTCCGCCACGACGTCGCGCACCCAGTCGGGCAGCATGCCGCCGTTGGTGTCGCACAGCGCGACCACCTCGGCACCCGCCTCGAAGGCCGCACGCACGGCCCGCGACGAGAACGCGGGATCGTACCGATAGCCGTCGAAGAAGTGCTCGGCGTCGACGAACACCCGGCGCCCCTCGCGCACCAGGAACGTGACCGTGTCCGCGATCATCGCCAGGCCCTCGTCGGGCGTCGTGCGCAGCGCCCGCTCGACGTGCCGCACGTCGGACTTGGCCACGAGCGTGACGACGGGCGCCTCGGAGTCGAGCAGCGCACGCACCTGCGTGTCGTCGGCCGCCCGGACACCGGCCTTGCGGGTCGCCCCGAACGCGGCGAGCTCGGCGTGCCGCAGGTCGAGCTCCTTGGCCGCACGCCGGAAGAACTCGGTGTCCTTCGGCACCGCACCCGGCCAGCCGCCCTCGATGAACCCGACGCCGAGCTCGTCCAGCATGGGGGCGATCGTCAGCTTGTCGGCGACCGACAGGCTGATCCCCTCCTGCTGGGCGCCGTCGCGCAGGGTCGTGTCGTAGACGTGGAAGACGGGCTGGCTCACGGGTGCTCCTCGGGCAGTGCGGGCGTGCGTCGGCGATGGCGGCAGCGGGTGCTCGACCGGCGGGGGTGGTGCCGGTGCCTCGTCGACGTGTCGCGGCCGGCGGGGGTGGTGCCGGGCGGACGTCTGGACCAACAAAAAGACCCCCCGAGGGACGGGAGGTCTGCGCGTCGGCGGGTGGGCCGACGCGCTACACGATGATGAGCGTGAAGCGGGTCACAGGCCGATGGTGGCACACCGGGCGGCCCCGTGGCACCCCGTCCATCATGCGGACGGGTGGTTCGGGGGGTACTCGACGTCACGAACCGGGACGCAACGGTGCCGAACGGGCACGCAATGGCTACCGTGTGCTGCGACGTCGCACGTGTGAGACGTCCCGTGCGAGACAGGAGCCGACGATGTCGATCCCCACCTCCGGCCAGCCCCAGGGCGAGCCGACCCGCAGGTACGAGGCGGTGCCGCCGCAGACGCCCGCCGCCCCCGACCCCGGTGCGCCCGCCCCGGCGCCGCGTCGCGAGACCCGGCTGACCGTCGAGAGCGGACGGTTCTGGGCGGGCGTCGCCGCGACCGCGTTCGTCGCCGCGCTCGTCGGCGTCGCCGGTGTGATCGTGCTCGACCAGATCCTGCGGGTCGACCTGGTGTTCCGGGACCCGTTCGGCGCGGACACCCCCATGGCGGCGTACATCCTCGGGGGGATCCTCGTGGCGGCCGGCTCCGGGGCGCTGCTGCACCTGCTCGTGCTCACCACACCACGCCCGCGGGCGTTCTTCGGCTGGATCCTCGGCCTCGCCACCCTCGTCGCGACGCTGCTGCCGCTGACCTGGACCGAGAACCTCGGCTCGGCGATCGCCTCGGGCGTCGTCAACCTGCTCATGGGGATCGCCGTGTGGTCGCTGCTGACCGGCGTGCTCGGCTGGACCGTGCGCCGCGTGCCCGCCTGAGCGCGGGCGCGCGACGCACGGCACCAGGGGTCAGACGAGCCGGTACATCCACCCGTGCGGGTCGGCCGCGCGCCCGTACTGGATGTCCGTCAGCGCTGCGCGGATGCGGGACGTCACCGGGCCCGCGGTCCCGTCCCCGACCACGAGGTCGAAGTCGTCGCTCGCGAGGCGGCCGATCGGCGTCATGACCGCGGCCGTCCCGCACGCGAACACCTCGGTGACGCTGCCGTCGGCGAGGCCTGCGCGCAGCTCGTCGAGGAGCAGGGGTCGCTCGGAGACCTCGTGACCCGAGTCCGTGAGCAGGCGGAGGATCGACGAGCGCGTCACACCCTCGAGGATCGTGCCGGACACGGCGGGGGTCACGACGGACCCGTCGGCGTGCACCACGACGATGTTCATGCCACCCAGCTCCTCGAGCTGGGTGTTGGTCCGGTCGTCCAGGAAGCAGACCTGCTCGAAGCCCTTGGCGTACGCCTCCTGCTGCGGCAGCAGGCTCGCCGCGTAGTTGCCCCCGCACTTGGCGGCACCCGTGCCACCGGCACCCGCGCGGTGGTACTCGCGCGACACCCAGATCGACACGGGCCGCACACCCCCCGGGAAGTACGGGCCGACCGGTGAGGCGATGACGAGGAACTCGGCCTCGAGCGAGGGCCGCACCCCGAGGAAGCGCTCCGAGGCGTACATGAACGGCCGCAGGTACAGGCTGGTCTCCTCGCCCGACGGCACCCAGTCGCGGTCGGCCTCGACGAGCGCGCGGATGGCGCCCAGGAAGTCCGCCTCGGACAGCTCGGGCAGGGCGAGCCGACGCGCCGAGCGGGCGAACCGCGCGGCGTTGGCCTGCGGGCGGAACGACCACACGCTGCCGTCGGGGTGCCGGTACGCCTTGAGCCCCTCGAAGATCTCCTGCGCGTAGTGCAGCACCGCGGTCGCGGGGTCGAGCTGCAGCGGGCCGTACTTCTCGACACGACGGCCCGTCCAGCCGTCGGCGTGCGTCCACGAGACGCGCGCCATGTGGTCGGTGAAGACCGTGCCGAACTTCGGCGACGCCAGCGCCGCCTGGCGCTGGTCGTCAGGGACGGGGGTGTCCGTGGGGTGGAGCTGGAACGTCTCGGACGAAGGGGTCGTCAGGGTGCTCATCGGGGGGCCTTTCACCAGGGTCGACATCGACGGTACCGGTGCGGACGGCCGGGAGGACAGGGTGCAGGCGTGCGCCTGCGGACCGACGGACGCGTCGCGCGCGCCGCGGTCGGCTCGACCCCGCGGGGTCAGCCGGCGACGCGGGCGGCGAGGTCCTTGCCCACCTCGGCCGTCGACCGTACTCGCTCGGCGCCGCCGCGCTCGGCCAGGTCGGCCGCGACGGCCGCCTCGACCTGACGCGCCGCGCCGTGGTGGCCGACGTGGTCGAGCAGCAGCGCGACCGACAGCACCGTGGCGGTGGGGTCGGCCTTGCCCTGACCCGCGATGTCCGGCGCGGAGCCGTGCACGGGCTCGAACATGGACGGCGCCGTCCGGTCGGGGTTGATGTTCGCGGACGCAGCCAGGCCGATACCACCGGTGATCGCGGCGGCGAGGTCGGTGAGGATGTCACCGAAGAGGTTGTCCGTGACGATGACGTCGAACCGCGACGGGTTCGTCACGAGGAAGATCGTCGCGGCGTCGACGTGCAGGTAGTCGACCGTGACGTCCGGGAAGTCGGCGTTCACGGCCTCGACCGTGCGGCGCCACAGGTGCCCGGCGTGCACGAGCACGTTGTGCTTGTGCACGAGCGTGAGCTGCATGCGCGGGCGGGCCGCGGCACGGGCGAACGCGTCACGCACGACGCGCTCGACGCCGAACGCCGTGTTGACGCTGACCTCGTTCGCGACCTCGTGCGGCGTGCCCACGCGGATCGCACCGCCGTTGCCCACGTACGGACCCTCGGTGCCCTCGCGCACGACGACGAAGTCGACGTCGCCGGGCGCCGCGAGCGGGCTGCTCACGCCGGGGAAGAGCTTGCCGGGGCGCAGGTTCACGTAGTGGTCGAGCGCGAAGCGGAGCTTGAGCAGCAGACCGCGCTCGAGCACGCCCGACGGGACGCTGGGGTCGCCGATCGCGCCCAGGAGGATCGCGTCGTGGCCGCGGATCGCCTCGAGGTCCGCGTCGGTGAGCGTCTCGCCCGTCGCGTGCCAGCGGCGCGCACCCAGGTCGAACGGCGTCGTGGAGACCTTCACGTCCGAGCCGGACACGGCGGCCTCGAGCACGGCGAGACCCTGCTCGACGACCTCGGTACCGATGCCGTCCCCGGCCACGACTGCCAGATCAATGGTGCGCGTCATGCGGTGAGCGTACGCCGCCGCGCCACCCCTCGGGACGGGGGTCTCACGTCTCGGACTGCGCCTCGCCGGCGTCCGAGTTGCACGACAGGGCGGGACCGTGCACTATTAGGAAACTTTCCTAAAATCCGCTCGAAGGAACGCCATGACCGCGCCCACCTCGTCGAGGATCCCCGGCACCCCGGGGCTGCTCCGCACGATCAACGATCGCGCGGCGCTCGAGCTCCTGCTCGACGCCGGACCGCTCACCCGGTCCCAGATCGGCGACAGCACGGGCGTGTCCCGACCGACGGCCTCGCAGATCGTCGCACGGCTCGAGCAGTCCGGTCTCATCGAGCCGACCGGCTCCGTGCAGGGGGCGCGCGGGCCGCAGGCGACACAGTACGCCGCACGCACCGACGTCCTCGTCGGGCTGGCGCTCGACGTCGTGCCCGACGGCGTGCGGGCGAGCGTGGTCGACGCGCTCGGCCGGACGCTCGGCGAGACCACCGTCACCG
>JAFAEH010000018.1 GCA_023424135.1 Actinomycetes bacterium
ACCGGGCACCGTGGGCGCGGCCGGCCGCGCGAGGCCGCACACGACCGGTTCCAGAGCGCTGCCCACGACGGGCGCGAGCGGTTCGAGGACGGGCGCCAGCGGAGCCGTCACCGGGGCGAGCGCCCCGCGCACGGGCGCCAGGACGGGCGTGAGTGCGTCGAGCACCGGCGTCGTCACCGGGGCGAGCCCGCCCAGCACGGGAGCCGTCACCGGTGCGACGACGTCGGCGACGTGCCCGACCACCGGCGCCACGACGGGCGTGACCGGTGAGAGGACGGGTGCCACGACGTCCGCCACGGACGCGGTGACCGCGGCGACGGCGTCCGTCACGGGTTCCGCCAGTCCGGCGACCGGCGCGACGACGGGTGCGACGGGCGCCAGGACGGGCGTCACGACGTCAGCGACGGGTCCGGCGACGGGCGTCACGACGTCGACCACGGGCGTGGCGACCTCGGCCACGGGTGCGAGCGCCGGCGCGAGGAGCCCGGCGACGGGTTCTGTCAGCGCGCTGACGGGTGCGGCCACCGGCGCGATGTCGTCGACCGGTGCCGACGCGGCAGCGACCTGGGCGACGACCGGGTCCAGCACCGGGCGGACGAGCGCACCGACGGGCTCCAGGACCGGCGTCAGCAGGGTGCCGAGCGCGTCGGTCACGGGTGCGAGCAGGTCGTCGACGGGGACGTCGACGGACGCGGACCCACCTGCGTCGGGTGCGGCGGCATCCACGGGTGCGGCAGCGTGCGCGGGCGCGGCGAGCGCGGCTCCCCCGAGCCAGAGCACGGCTCCGGCGAGCGCGCCCAGGAGCGCACGGCGGCGGATCTCACGTCCTGCCACGCCACCTCCTGCCGCTCGTCGGTCCGTCAGCCGTACGACGTCTGCGCTGGTGAGACGCCGGTCGGGCCACGACGAGTCTCGTCGCGCGTGCCAGGGTCCGCATCCCGATGTCACCCGATCGGCCGAACGTCGTCCTCGGGCACCGTGAGACAGAGGATCCCCGGCACTGTGTCCCGGGAGTCGTCTGTCTCACGGCGGGGGTGACTCACGGGGGCGGCGGGGAGGCCGTCAGCCGCTCCTCGAGGCGCGTGAGCTGGGCGCGCAGCGCACCGATCTCGGCGAGCACCCGGTCGTCGGCGGCCGCCTCGTCCTCGACCGACGACGACCCGGGCAGCGCGGCCGACGTCCCGTCGCGACGCGCCTCGGCCGCGGTCTCCTCGTCGTGCTTGCGGTTCATCGCCTCGACGGTCACGGCGACGAACAGGTTGAGGACGACGAACGTCGTCACGACCGTGAACCCGATGAAGTAGGCCCACGCCCACCCCTGACCCTCGGCGATGGGGACCGCGATGTCGGCCCAGCCGTCGGCCACCATGATGCGGAACAGCGACGTGACGGACCGGGACAGGTCGCCGAACGCCTCGGGCGCCTCGGCCGCGAAGAGCGTCGACGCGCTGACCGCGAACACGTAGACGACCATGACCAGCAGCCCGCCGATCGCGGCGATCCCGGGGACGGCCGCACCGAGCGCCGAGACGACGACGCGCATCGAGCGGACCGTCGACAGCAGCCGCAGGACCCGCAGCAGGCGCAGGACGCGCAGCACCTCGGAGCCCGCCCCGGCGGGGATGAGCGCGACCACCACGACGAACAGGTCGAACAGGCTCCACCCGTCACGGAAGAACGCGCCACCGTGGGCGTAGATCCGCAGCAGCACCTCGACGGCGAAGATCGTGACGACGACGGCGTTCACGGCCTCGAGGACGTGGCCCGCGGACGCCATCACGTCGGGGAAGGTCTCCAGGCCCAGCACGATCGCGTTCAGGACGATGAGCCCGACGATGCACCGCTGGAACGGACGGGACTCGACGAGGCTGCGCACACGGGCGCGCGGGTCGGTCGGCATGACGACGAGGCTAACGACGGGTCACGCCGCACCCGCATCCGCGGGGCGCGGACGCGAGTGCGACGGGCCGCCGTCACAGGACGCCGGCCAGCCCTCACACGTGCGGCGTCGCCCGGTCCGGGACCAGGCGCGGGACGACGCGCACGAGGACGACCAGTGCGACGAGCTCGACGAGCGTCTGCGTCACGACGGCCAGCGGCGCGAGGGCGAGCGACGCGGGCACGGCCAGGGCCAGCGGCAGGACGACGAGCGAGTTGCGGGTGGTCGTCGACAGGACGACCGCGCGTGACGCCGGGACGTCGAGCCGGGCGACCCGCGAGGCCACCAGCCCCACCCCGACGGCGAGCACGACGAACGCCACGTACAGCGGGACCACGCGCACGAGCGCGGCCGCCTGCCCCCCGACCGCGGCGACCTGCGACCCGACGACGACTGCGAGCGTCGCCATCATCAGGGGCACCATCGCACCCGCCATGACGTCCTCGACGACGCGTCCCGCACGGTGGCGGCGCGCGACGGCCTGCACGCCCGCGGCGACCGCCAGCGGCAGGGCGACGAGCACGGCGAACGCCTGCACGAACGGCCCCACGTCGACCACCGCGAGCACGTCCCGGCCCGCGAGCAGCAGCAGGTACCCGGGCAGCAGCAGCACCTGCACGACCATCAGCAGCGGCGCGGCGGCCAGCAGCCGCGCACGGGCACCGCCGGCCAGGCCCGTGAAGACGATGACGTAGTCGATGCACGGCGTCAGCAGGACCAGCAGCACGCCGAGCAGCAACCCACGGTCGTCGGCGACGAACCGCGACAGGCCCCACACGAGCAGGGGCACGACGACGAAGTTCGCGACGAGCACGGTCAGGAGGAACCGCAGGTCCCGCAGCCCTCGCCCGACCTCGGCGAGCGGCACCCCGAGGAACGTCGCGAGCAGCAGCAGCGCGAGGACGGGGGTGGTCGCGTGCTCGAGCGTCGGCGCGGCCCCCGGGGCGGAGAGGCCGACCACCGCACCGAGCGCGATCGCTGCGACGTACAGGACGACCTGGTGGTGGTCCCACCACTCGACCGGTCGCGTCATGGCGCACAGGATCGCAGGTCACCCGACGGTGCCGGCCGAGGTCGACGGGCTTCCGCCCGGGACGAGGTCCGGCGAACATCCGGATCGGCTCCCCGCGGGGCGCGGCGACGAACGCCCGGCAGGTCAGGCCGTGTCGTGCGGCGGTGACGCGTCGTGGGGCGGTGGCGTCGCCCGCGTCGTCGTGCGCCACGGGTTGTCGTGGTCGGTCGGCGCGGGGCGTGCGGCGACCTCGACGACGTACGTCGGACGGGCGGCCCCCTCGACGACGCCGCGGTAGTGGTGTCCCGTCATGTGGCACCACACGGGCAGGTCGACGGGCGCGACGGGGTCGGACGTCACGAGGTGGACGAGCGTCCCGGGGCTCAGGTCGGCGACACGGTCGCGCAGGAGCAGGAGCAGGCGTGCGCACCCGAGGTCCCCGCCGTCGATCGTCAGGACCGTCTCCACGGGTGCGACCGTAGCCGTTCGTGGACGACGCGCCGCCGAAACCGTCGAAGGGCCGCGCCCAGCGGATCCCCCGCAATTCGAAACTTGCGACCAGTCACATCGATCGTCACCGCACTTCCACCCCCGGGAGCGCTCGACGGACGCCGCATCACCCAGGTGGCCCCATCGGGGAGAACCTAATCGCTTCACCACCCGATGGGTGGGGGTGACGAGCCCCATCTGGCGCGGCACACTCATCGATAACGGTGTCGATATCGGTCGACGACGACCGAACCGGTCCGTGAGCAAGGTACGCACCGTGCCGCACGAACCTCGCGCGGCACGAGGCGATCTCCACCCACCCGTTCGACAACCTGCACGAAGGAGTGCCACAGGATGTTCGATACTTTCGGATCGACGCGCCGCCCGTCACGAGGGCGTCGCTCGCTGAGCGCCTCGATCGGCGCGGTCGCGGCCGGAGCCCTCATGGCCGGCGCGGTCGCCCTCGCGGCCCCGGCCGCCGCGCAGAACGTCAGCAGCAACCAGACCGGTACCCACAGCGGGTACTGGTACTCGTTCTGGACCGACGCACCCGGCACCGTCTCGGCGACGCTCGGCAACGCCGGCAACTACTCCACGACGTGGTCCAACACCGGCAACTTCGTCATCGGCAAGGGCTGGTCGACCGGCACCGGCCGCGCCGTGCCCTACTCGGGCTCGTTCAACCCGTCCGGCAACGCCTACCTGACCCTCTACGGGTGGACCACCGGCCCGCTGATCGAGTACTACATCGTCGACTCGTGGGGCACCTACCGGCCCACCGGCACGCACAAGGGCACCGTCACCACCGACGGCGGCACCTACGACATCTACGAGACGACCCGCACCAACGCCCCCTCGATCCAGGGCACCGCGACGTTCAAGCAGTTCTGGTCCGTGCGCCAGTCCAAGCGCGTGGGCGGCACCATCACCGCCCAGAACCACTTCAACGCCTGGGCCTCCAAGGGCATGAACCTCGGCTCGCAGAACTACCAGATCCTCGCCACCGAGGGCTACCAGTCGTCCGGCAGCTCGAACATCACCGTCGGCTCGTCGTCGGGCGGCGGGGACACCGGCGGTGGGAACACCGGCGGCGGCAGCAGCGGCTCGTGCACCGTGACCGCCACCAAGGGACAGGAGTGGGGCGACCGCTTCAACGTCACCTACACCGTCTCCGGCAAGTCCGCCTGGTCCGTGACCGTCTACCCCTCCAACGGCCAGTCCATCCAGAGCTCCTGGGGAGCCAACCGCAACGGCAACACCTTCACCCCGTCGGGCTCCAACAGCTTCGGCGTCACCTACTACAAGGGCAGCAACAACGTGAGCTGGACACCCACCGGCGTCTGCTCGTAGCGGCGCAGCCGCCTGACCCGGGTGCGAGGGGTCGTCGCCGGTGCCGGCGGCGGCCCCTCGCGTCGTCCGCACCGACCACAATGTGCCCCGCTGTGCTGTCAGCGTGTGCGTGGGCGCCGTCACGGCCCGCCGCTCCTGACCCGGCACGCCGACGGCGGCGGTAGCGTGCACGCATGTACGTCCCGGTGTTCAACGCGCTCGACGACGCCGACGAGATCCGCGCGCTCGTGGCGTCCGTCGGGTCGGCCGACCTCGTGACGGTCGGGCCCGACGGCTACCCGGTCTCGACCCTGCTGCCGGTCGTCTGGCACGAGGACGTGCTGATCGCGCACATGGCCCGCGCGAACCCGCACTGGCGTGCGCTCGTCGACGACGCACCCGCGCTGGCCGTCGTGACGGGGCCGCAGGCGTACGTGTCGCCCGCCTGGTACGCGAGCAAGGCCGAGCACGGGCGCGTCGTCCCGACGTGGAACTACTCGGCCGTGCACCTGACGGGCCGGGTGCGGGTGCACGACGACGCGGACTTCGTGCTGCGTGCGGTGACGCTGCTGACCGAGCAGCACGAGCAGGGTCGCGCGGAGCCGTGGGCGGTGGGCGACGCACCCGCGCAGTTCGTCGCCCGGCAGCTGCGCGGGATCGTCGGCGTCGAGCTGCGTGTCGAGCGTGTCGAGGCCAAGGCGAAGCTGAGCCAGAACCGCTCGGCGGACGACCACGCAGGCGTCGTCGCCGGGCTGTCGGGCGAGCCGAACCGCGACGCGGCCGCCGTCGCCGACGCCATGGCACGCGCGGGTCGCTACCGCGCCTGACGGACCACCAGCGTCGCACCCGGTCGGAGCCTCCCGCCACGGGCCCGCGGACGGGGGCGCTTAAACGTTGCAGCGTAGTGCCCCGGACCGGACGCCCTGGCTACCGTGACCGCCACGTGTGAACGTTCACCGGTCCCGACGCACCGTCCGGCGGCGTCCCGGTGAGCGCGCCGGCAACGGCGCCGACGCGCCCGACAGCGAGGAGCCACCGTGCGACACCGACCCACGACCCGACGGCGCTGGGGAGCCCTCGCGGCAGCCGCGGCGCTCGCCGTCAGCGGCCTGACCGCCGCCGCGGCCCCCGCCACCGCGCTGCCCGGGGGCGTCGCGGTGGCTGCCGCGACCGCCGGCTGCGGCAAGGCGCCCGGCCTGGCGACCGGCAACCACACCATCAGCAGCGGCGGGCAGAACCGCACGTTCCGCCTCGACGTGCCCGCCGGGTACGACCCGAACCGCCAGTACCGCCTGGTGCTCGGCATCCACTGGTGGCACGGCACGTCCCAGGACGTCGTCAACCAGAGCTTCTACGGCCTGAAGCCGCTGTCGAACAACAGCACGATCTTCGTCGCACCGCAGGGCATCGACAACGCGTGGCCCAACACCAACGGGCGCGACCTCACCTTCGTCGACGACATCCTGCGCACCGTCGAGGCCGCGCTGTGCGTCGACACGACGCAGCGGTTCGCGACCGGCTTCAGCTACGGCGGTGGCATGAGCAACGCGATCGCGTGCGCGCGCGCCGACGTGTTCCGCGGCGTCGCGGTGCTCAACGGCGCACAGCTGTCCGGCTGCTCGGGCGGCACGCAGCCCATCGCGTACCTCGGGTCGCACGGCGTCGTCGACGACGTCCTGAACATCTCCCAGGGCCGGGCGCTGCGTGATCGGGCGCTGCGCAACAACGGCTGCCAGGCGCAGAACGCGCCCGAGCCCGCGGCCGGCAGCGGCACGCACACCAAGACGACGTACTCGTGCCGTGCCGGCTTCCCGGTCGTGTGGCTCGCATCGGACTCCGGCCACTGGTGGAACCCGACCGACCGCGGGCAGAGCAGCTCGTGGGTGCCGGGCGAGATCTGGCAGTTCTTCTCCGCGCTGACGTCGACCACGCAGCCGACGCCGCAGCCGACCACACCTGCCCCGTCGCCGACCCCGACACCGCAGCCCACGACGCCGCAGCCGACGCCCACGTCGACCCCGTCACCCACCCCGACCGTGCAGCCGACGACGCCCCCGGCGACGGGCGCCTGCAGCGCGACGTTCCGCACGATCGGCACGTGGCCGGGCGGCTTCCAGGCCGAGGTCACCGTCACCGCCGGCTCCGCAGCCAAGAACGGCTGGGCCGTGTCGTGGACCTCGTCGGCGTTCACCGTGAACCAGCTCTGGAGCGGCGCAGCCACCACCAGCGGCACGAGCGTCACCGTCCGCAACGCCGCCTGGAACGGCTCCCTGCCCGCCGGCGGCTCGACGACCTTCGGCTTCATCGGCAACGGCACCCCCACCGCACCGACCCTCACCTGCGCCTGACGCGCGCACGCACCGCACACGACGGGCGGGTGGTCCTCCGGGGCCACCCGCCCGTCGTCGTCGTGCGCCCGTAACCCGCACGCACCCGTCCGCGTCATGGCGCACTCGCCTGTGTTGCGTGCCCGGGCCACCGTCGTCATGCCCACGTCGGCCCGGTCGTCGTGACCCGACCGCATGGTGCGCCGTCCGGCTCCCCTGACGCCGCGCCACCTCACCCCGCGGCGCCCGCCCACAGACGCACGAGCGCGGTACTCGTCCACCGAGCGCGGTACGTACGGCTACCGCGTTCGATCGACGAGCACCGCGCTCGCGTGCATTGCACGTGCCCCCCGTGCGTGTCGGACACGTGGGCACCGCGACGGTCCGCGCCACCTCTCACCCCGTCGGGCGGCGCGGACCGTCGGGCGTCTCAGCAGCGGGTGATCGACCCGCCGGTGATGTTGCGCAGCTGCAGGTTCACCACGCAGGGCCGTTCGACGACGCGCGCGCCGTTCGACAGGCTGAGGTTCTGCAGCGTGACGTCGCGCGTCGCCGGCGTGTCGGTCCGTGCGGCGAGCCGCACCTCGCCGCCGGAGATGGTGCCGCCGGACGGTGCGATGTCGACGTTGGTGCAGTTCTCGATGAGGATCGGGTTGTTGCCGGTGTTCGTCAGCTCCACGCGGTTGACGCGCAGCCCACCGCTCTCGGACACGCAGAACACGCCGCGCCCGCCACCGCTGGCCCGGACCGTGCCGACGGTGATGTTGGTCGGGTACGACGAGCCGACGCGGCCCGCGCGGTTCGCGATGCGGAACGCCGCGTACCCGGTGCCGGTGCCGACGTTCTGGGCGTCGACGAGGCTGACGGTGGCGTTGATCGTCTCGTTGAGCAGCACACCGGACTCGCCGAGGTTCCGTGCCGTCACGGTGCCGACGGTCAGCCCGTCGACGCCGTACGTCTCGAGCGCGTGGGACCCGGCCCCCGAGACGTACAGCGAGTTGACCGTGATGTTGCGCGCGAACCGGCTGCGGTCGCCGTGGTTGTCGATGCGCACGCCGATGCCGCCGCCGGACAGGCGCATGTCGACCTCGCGCAGGCGCAGGTTGTCGACGTTGCGCGCGAAGATTCCGTACACGGGCGTGCCGGTCATGTGCAGCCGCGCGACCTCGATGTCGGTCGCTCCGCGCATGTAGACGCCGGCGACGTTGCCGGAGCCGGTCCCGGTGACGTGGATCGTGCCGCAGGACTCGAGGGCCGTGAAGCTGGGCAGCGTGATGCGCGCGTTGGCGCTCATGGTGCCGGAGCCGTTGACGACGACGCGCTGCTTGGCCGTGCGCCCGGCGTCGAGGCTGCCGATCGCCGTGTTGATCGCCGTGAGCATGTCGCTGCCGGACCAGATCGCGGTGCTGCCGCGGTAGGCGCGCCAGGTGCTGCCCTCCTGCACGGCGGACGCGTGGACGTAGGACCCGGTGCAGGAGGTGCCGGGTGCGGCGTGGGACGGGGCCGCGAGGACGACGGTCGAGGCTGCGAGGGTCGCGGCCAGCAGACCGGTGAGTGCGGTGCGCCGGACGGGGCGCGTGCGGACGGTTGCCATCGGGGTTCACCTTTCGCCGAGGGTCCGGGACCGCGACTCCGTCGTCGCCGGCCCGTTCCCGCGCCGCACGCTACGGACCCGGCGGACGACCACGACAGCGCGTGAATCGTTTCTGGGACAGCGCATTCCGCGGGTGCGTCGTCCCGCGCGTCGCGCCCGCGGGGCACGACACCGCCGCGACGCCGCTAGCCTGCCCTCGTCCACCGAGCGAAGGGGCACGCATGACGGGGACCGGGCGGGCGGGCGCGGACCGCTGGAACCACAACCTGCACTACCACCCGCTCGTGCTCGCGGCGGTGCCGCCGGGCGCCCGGCGCGCGCTCGACGTGGGCACCGGCGACGGCCTGCTCGCGACGGACCTGCGCGACCGGGTGCCGCACGTCGTGGGCATCGACGTCGACGAGGACGTCCTGGACCGGGCTCGCGCGCGCGACCCGCGCGTCGAGTGGGTGCTCGGCGACGTCACGACCGCCCCGCTCGCACCCGCGTCCTTCGACGTCGTCGCGTCGGTCGCGACGCTGCACCACCTGCCGGACCTCGCCGCGGCGCTGCGACGGCTGGCCGCGCTCACCGCTCCGGGCGGGGTGCTCGTCGCCGTCGGGCTGGCCCGCGCGTCCTCGCTCGCGGACCTCCCGTACGAGGTCGCCGGGGCCGTGCAGCACCGGTGGCTGCGCCGCTCACGCACGTACTGGGAGCACACGGCCCCCACGGTGTGGCCGCCGCCGCACACGTACGCGCAGGTCCGGGCGACGGTGCGGGACGTGCTGCCCGGCGCGCGGTGGCGACGGCTCGCGCTGTGGCGGTACGCCGTCGAGTGGCACCGGCCGGTGTGAGGTCCGCGGCGGTCAGTACCCGTCGTACAGGAACGCCGGGATCACGTCGGCGACGCGCACGACCCGCACCGGGCCGCGCGGTCCGCGCGCCGCTGCGTCAGGGACCGGTGAGCGCGAGGCCGAGGACGGAGGCGGCCAGGCACACCACGAGCATGCCGAGCGCGTGGACCAGCGCGGCACGGCCACGGCCCGCGAGCAGCAGACGCGCACCCTCGACGCTCGCGGTGCTGAACGTCGAGTAGCCACCGAGGAACCCGACGCCGAGGACGCCGCGCAGGCCGTCGTGCCCGGGGTGGCTCAGCGCCCAGCCGGTGAGCAGCCCGAGCAGCAGGCACGCGGTCGCGTTGACGACGAACGTGCCCACCGGCACGCTCGCGCGGCTGCGGCGCGCGACCGCCGTGTCCACGAGGAACCGGGCGGCGGCACCGAGCCCGCCCGCGAGCGCCAGCACGACGATCACGGCGTCCCCCCGTCGTCGGCCGGGCCGGGCGCCGCCGCGCGCGCAGCGACGGACCGGGCACCGGCCATGCCCCCGATCGCCGCCGCGACCCCCAGCACGACGCTGACCAGTGCGTACGCGACCCCTGCGACGGCGTGTCCGCCGGTGAGCAGCGCCTCGACCTCGAGCACGAAGGTGCTGTACGTCGTGAACCCGCCGATCACGCCCGTGCCCACGCCCAGGCGGACGTCCCGGCGTCGCCCGGCGTCGGGTCCGGCCCGCAGCAGGCTCTCCAGCAGCGCACCGAGCACGAAGGACCCGACGAGGTTGATCGCGAACGTCGTCCACGGCCACGCCCCGGCCGCTGCGGGGAACGCTCCTTCGAGCAGCGCGCGCGCGGCGACCCCGGGCACGCCGCCGACGGCGACGAGGGCGGCCGCGCGCAGCATCGGGACCGGGGGCGGGGCGGCCCCTCCGGCGGGGGCCAGCGGTGGTGTCAGCCGCGCCACGGTGTGCGCGGGTCCTTCCAGTCGACGACGCTCAGCGGCACGGTCAGCACGGGCCGGTGCTGGTGGTGCGCCAGGTGCACCGCCACCGACCCCTCGACGATCTCCCGCAGCCGCCCGGCACGCGAACCCACGACGATCGCGGCCGCGTCGACCGCACGCGCCAGGTGGGTCAGCGCCCGGTCGGGACGTCCCGCCGTGTAGTGCAGCCGCCAGCGCGCGTCGGTGCCCCCGAGCGCTGCCGTGGCCTCCTGCGTGAGCGCGTCGCGCACCTGCGTCCACACGTCGTCCAGCCCGTCGGGGTCGACGGGCGCGTGCGTGAGCGAGCCGTCGGGCCGTTCCTCGACGACGTAGCGGGTGGCGTCGGCGTAGGCCAGGTGCAGCTCGACGCCGCCGAGCGCGACCGCCCACGCGGCGGCCGTCCGCACGACGAGCGGGTCCTGACCGGGTACGACGCCCACGACCAGCGGGTGCGCCGTCGGGTCGACCAGGCGGTCGAGCGACGGCTGCGGAACGGTGTCCATGGGCCTACCCTCCACCTGGAACGGCCCCGGACGCACGGCAATCCTCGTGCGGATCCGTCCCGACCGCGGCTAGCGTCGCGCCCCGTGACCCACCGACCGGGAGGACGACCGTGACCGGGCAGCCCACCACCCCCACCGCACCCGCACCACGCGACGAGGACGACCTGCGCGGCCGCGTCGCCGTCGTCACGGGCGTCAGCCGCCGCCGTGGGATCGGGTTCGCGATCGCCTCGCGGCTCGCCCGCGCGGGGGCCGACCTGTTCGTCCAGCACTGGGCGCCGCACGACGCGGAGCAGCCGTGGGGCGCCGACGACGTCGACGCCGTGCTGGCCGCGCTGCGGGAGGACCTCGTGCCCGGCGCCCGCCTGGCCGCGACCGGTCTCGACCTCGCGGCACCCACGGCGGGCGCGGAGCTCGTCACGCGGGCCGCCGATGCGCTCGGGCACCTGGACGTGCTCGTGTGCAACCACGCGCGCAGCGGCGGTGACGGTCCCCTCGCCGAGCAGAGCGCGACGACGCTCGACGCGCACTGGGCCGTCAACACGCGCGCGACGATCCTCGCGACCCAGGCGTTCGCGGCGCAGCACGACGGGCGCCCCGGTGGGCGCGTCGTGTGGATGACGTCGGGCCAGACGCTGGGACCCATGCGCCACGAGATCGCGTACGCCGCCTCGAAGGCCGCGCTCGCCGGGCTGACCGCGTCCGTCGCCGACGACCTCGTGGAGCGCGGCATCGTGCTCAACACCGTCAACCCCGGGCCCGTGAATACCGGGTACCTCGACGCCGACACGGCCGACCGGCCCGCCGAGGTCCTGGACGCCGTGCGGGCGCACTTCCCCGCCGGGCGGTTCGGCGAGCCGGACGACCCGGCGCGCCTGATCGCGTGGCTCGTCTCGGACGCCGGACGCTGGGTGGTCGGGCAGGTGCTGTCCACCGAGGGCGGTTTCCGCCGCGGGTGAGACCCGCCCCGGCGGTGCGGCAGCCGGGTGAGATCTGCCCGCCCGGCTGCCCGGATCGCCCCGGGCGCTGGACGCGCCGCCCCGCCGCCAGGATCGTGGGCTCGTGGCACAGGCGCCGGCGCGTGGAGGCATGGCTGACGTCCTCGTGCGCACGACCGCCTTCCTCCTGGCCGTCGGCGGCCTGGCCGCGGCCCTGCTGTCCCTGGACGCGGTGCGCACCGCGTCCACGCACAGCGGGGCGCTGCTGGCCCTGGCGGTCGCCGCCGCGACCGCCGGCGGGCTGCTGCTCGTCCTCGGCGTACGGCTGACCCGCCGGGGCGTGAAGGCCGTCGTCCTCGTCGCGGCGGCCGCGCTGGGGACGGGGACGACCTTGGCGCCCTCGCTGACGCTCGCGCTGGCCTCGGCGAGCCTGACGACGCTCGTCGCGGTGGAGTCCGCGCTGTTCCTGCGCCGCTGGCACGCGTGGCTCCTGGTCGCGGTTGCGGGGACGTGGCAGGTCGCCGCGCTGCACGTCGTGCACGGTGTGCACCTCCTGGTGTGCGGTGCGTACGCGCTGCTGTGGTGCGGTGTCGCGGGCGTGGTCGACGTGCTGGCGCGCCACGCGTCCAGCGCGCACGTCGACGCGCTCACCGGGCTGCCGGACCGCCGGGGCTGGGACGCGGAGCTCGAGCAGGCGATCGACCGGCGTGTGCGGCGCGGCACACCGCTGTCCCTGGCCCTCATCGACATCGACCACTTCAAGCTGGTCAACGACGAGCAGGGGCACGCCGCGGGTGACGACCTGCTGCGCGCCACGGCCGACGCGTGGCGCGCGGTCGACGTGCCCGGCATGGTGCTGGGCCGGCGCGGCGGCGACGAGTTCGCGGTCCTGCTGCCCGGGCTGACGGGCGACGCCGCCCACGCGGTCGCCGAACGGCTGTGCGCGGCCGCACCGACCGCCGCGTCGTGCGGCGTCGCCGAGCACCTCGACGGCGAGTCCGGTGCGGAGGCGCTGCGCCGCACCGATGCGGCGCTGTACGCGGCGAAGGCCGCCGGCCGGGGCCGCACCGTGCTCTCGGAGCGACGGCGCCACCGGCTCGTCGACGACCTCGCGCGTGCGATCGACCACGGCGACGTGCGCGTGGCGCTGCAGCCGGTCGTCCACCTCGCGACGCGGAGCGTCGTCGGTGTCGAGGCCCTCGCACGCTGGGACCACCCGCGGCTGGGACCCGTGCCGCCCGCGGAGTTCGTCGCCGCCGCCGAGGACGGCGGGATCATCGACGACCTCGGTGCGGCCGTCGTCGCCCTGGCGTGCGCCGACGCGCACGAGCTGGCGGCCCGCTGGGGCCGTGCCGTCCCGATGGGCGTGAACGTCTCGGGCCGTGAGCTCACCGCGCAGGGGTACGCCGACCGGCTGCTCGCGACGCTGGGGGCGGCGCGCTGGCCCGCCGACCTGTTCGTGCTGGAGGTCACCGAGAGCGTCGTCGAGGGGTCGGGGCCGACCGCGCTGCGGACCCTGCACACCCTGCGCGAGCACGGGGTGCGCGTCGCGATCGACGACTTCGGCACCGGGTGGTCCTCGCTCAGCCGCCTCGACGAGCTGCCGGCGGACTTCCTCAAGCTCGACCGCGCGTTCCTCACGTCGCTGCCGACGTCGACGCGGCGCACCGCGATGGTCCGCGCGCTGCTGCGGCTCTGCGACGAGCTGGGCATGGAGGTCATCGCGGAGGGCGTCGAGACGGCCGAGCAGGCGCGCCTGCTCGAGGACCTCGGATGCCCCGCCGCACAGGGGTACCACTTCGGGCGTCCCGCACCCGTGGGCGTCCTGACCGACGTGTTCCCGTCGCCCGTCGACGAACCGGGGACGCGCGCCTGACCGGTCCCACGCACCCGGTGGGGTGACGCCTCAGAACGCGTGGACCGGCAGGGCGCGTTCGCGCCGTGCGAGGGCGGCGACGACGCGGGCCTGACCGTGCCGGGCCACCGCCAGACGCACCAGCAGGTCGCGCACCGGGGCGAACACGGGGTCCGGGAACGTCGGCGTGCCGACCCCGACGCTCACGGCCAGGTCGTCGGCGTGCACCACGACCTCGAGCATGCGGGTGAGCAGGAAGTCCTCACGGCGCAGCGCCCACCCCGCCCACGGGACCGGCACGACGTCGCGCGCCGCACCCGAGACCAGGGCGTCCCGCACGACGTCGAGGTGCTCGACGACGCGCGCGTGCAGCGCCGCCGGCCCGTCCAGGGCGGCGGCCTCGTCCGGGCTGCGGTCGTTCACCGGGTCCTGCGGGGCGGCCGTCGTCCACGCCGAGCGCGCGTAGTGCTCGTCGGCGTCCGCGAGCACCGGGAGCCCCTCGGGGTCCCGCGTCACGAGCTGCGCCGCCCGCACGACCTGGTTGCCGAGGTGCACCGCGAGCCCGCCGACGCTCAGGCGCGGCAGCGCACTCGGTTCGGTCCAGCGCGCGGCGACCTCGGGCAGGTCGACGAGCGCGAGCACGGTGGCACCTGCGTCCAGGAACGCGTCGTCACGGGTCATACGGCGCAGTGTGGCACCCCCCGCCGACATCGTCCGGTCCCCGCGGGCCGGGACACGACGGCCCTCGCGGGAACGAGGTCGCCACCGACCCGGCCCACGGCTAGCCTGCCCCGGTGCTCCGCCCCCTCGACGCCCTGCTGGGGCTCGCGCTGCCCGCACGGCTCGGCCGCGAGTTCCGGTGGTGGGTCACGTCGTCGTGGACGTCGAACCTCGGCGACGGGCTCGTCCTGGCCGCAGGACCGCTGCTCGTCGCGAGCCGCACGGACGACGCGTTCGTCGTGGCGCTCGCGGCCCTGCTCGGCTGGCTGCCGCCGCTGCTGTTCAGCCTGTGGGCGGGCGTCGTCACCGACCGTGTCGACCGGCGCCGGCTCGTCATGGCCACCAACGGCGTGCGCGTCGTGGTGCTCGCGCTGCTCGCGACGGCCGTCGCGCTCGACGTCGTGCCCGTCTGGCTCGTCCTGGCGTCCCTGTTCGCGCTGGGGACGGCCGAGACGTTCGCCGACAACGTGGGCAGCACGATCGCGCCGATGGTCGTGCACCGCGACGACCTCGCCGTCGCGAACGCCCGCACGCAGGCCGGGTTCATCGGGCTCAACCAGCTCGCCGGGCCACCGCTGGGCGCCGCGCTGTTCGGGCTCGCGCACTGGTCGCCGTTCGCGACGACCGCGGTGCTCATGGCCGCGGCCGTCGTCCTCGTCTCACGCGTGGTGCTGCCCGCGCACGGCCGGCACGCGTGCGCGACGAGCACCGTGCGCGCCGACGTCGTCGAGGGGCTGCGCTGGACGTGGCGGCACCCCGCGGTCCGCACGCTCGTCCTGACGATCCTCGTGTTCAACGTGACGTTCGGGGCCGCGTGGTCGGTGCTCGTGCTGTACGCGCAGCAGCGACTGGGCCTCGGGGACGTCGGGTTCGGTCTCGTGACGACCGTGCAGGGGCTCGGCGGCCTGCTCGCCGTCTCGTTCTACGGCTGGCTCACCGCGCGGGTCAGCCTCGCGACGCTCATGCGCGTGGGCCTCGTCGTCGAGACGCTGACCCACCTCGTGCTCGCCGCCACCACGAGCCCGTGGGTCGCGATGCCGGTGTTCTTCGTGTTCGGCGCGCACGCGTTCGTGTGGGGCACGACGTCCATCACGATCCGTCAGCGGGCCGTGCCGACCGCGCTGCAGGGCCGCGTGAACAGCGTCAACCGGATCGGGGTGTTCGGTGGCCTCGTCGTCGGTGCGGGGATCGGCGGGTGGATCGCGCAGCACTGGGGCGTCACGGCACCGTTCTGGTGCGCGGGCATCGGGTCGGCGGTCTTCGTCGTGCTGATCTGGCGCGAACTGCGGCACGTCGCGCACACCGATGCGCAGGCCGCACCGGAAGGCTGAGCCGGGGACCCGACGCCGTGTCGGACCTCTCTGGCAGGCTCGCCCCATGAGCGACGACGCCTTCGTCCCCCTGACCCCCGAGCGGGGCGAGCTCCCGCACCAGGCCGACGAGGCCGCCACCCTGCTCGGCTTCCTCGACTTCCATCGACGCACGCTGCTGCTCAAGGTCGACGGGCTCGACGCGGGCGCGCTGCGCCGCACGCTGCCGCCGTCGACGATGACGCTCGGCGGGCTGCTCAAGCACCTGGCGATGGTCGAGGACAACTGGTTCCACGTCGCGTGGCGCGACGAGCCGTACCACGAGCCGTGGGCGTCGGTCGACTGGGAGGCCGACCAGGACTGGGAGTGGCACAGCGCCGGCCACGACTCCCCGCAGGAGCTGCGGGCGCTGTGGGACGCGGCCGTCGAGCGCTCGCACGCGACGGTGGTCGAGGCGCTCGCGTCGGGCGGGCTCGACCAGCTCTCGGCCCGTCGTCACCACCTCACCGGGGAGCCCGTGTCGCTGCGCTGGATCCTCGTCCACATGATCGAGGAGTATGCGCGGCACAACGGCCACGCCGACCTGCTGCGCGAGTCGGTCGACGGCGCCACCGGGGAGTGAGCACCGTGGCCGACGACCTGCCGGAGCTGCTGGTGCCCGACGCGGCGGCGTGGCGTGCGTGGCTCGCGGAGCACCACCACGAGCCCCGCGGCGTCTGGCTCGTCCTGCACAAGAAGGGCGGTGACGTCACCGCGCTGACGTACACCGACGCCGTCGACGAGGCGATCTGCTTCGGCTGGATCGACGGGCAGGCGCGACGGCGCGACGCCGCCAGCTCGTTCCAGCGGATGACTCCCCGACGGGCACGCAGCCCCTGGTCGGCCGTCAACGTCGAGCGCGTCGCCCGCCTCGAGAGCGAGGGGCGCATGCACGACGCGGGCCGCGCGCAGGTCCGCGCCGCGCAGGACGACGGCCGCTGGGACGCCGCGTACCGCGGGCCGGCGACGATCGAGGTGCCGGAGGACCTGCGGACCGCGCTCGACGCCGCCGCACCCTCCGCGCGCGCATGGTTCGACGCGCTGACGTCCGCCAACCGGTTCGCGATCCTGCTCCGCGTCGGCGAGGCCAAGCGCCCCGAGACGCGTGCCCGCCGGATCGCGGCCTTCGTCGACGACCTGACCCACGGCCGCACCGTCTACCCGCAGAGACGCCGCCCCGAGGGTCTGTGACGGATGTCCAGATGGGTATGTCCCGACGTCCGTTCCGTCCCGTATCCTCCCGGGTCATGGCTGTCCGCTTGCACTACAGCGCGACCCGCCCGCAGGCCCTGAGCCCGGACGAGGTCGCCGTCGCCCGAGGACTGATGGCCGTGCACAACGCGGCGTTCCCGTTCGAGGCGGAGCTGCTGACCCTCGCCGACCCCGGCGACCGGTCGCTGCACGGGTCCACGACGCTGCCGGCGCAGGACCCGTTCAGCACGTTCCTCGGCCTGGCGCACTGGTGCCGTGCGCTCACCGAGCTGCGCCGCGCACTGCCCGGCACGACCTGGCAGGTCGACGTCGACGACGAACCCGTCCCGTGGGACGACGAGGCAGGCTTCGGCTGGCCCGAGCAGCGCGACCCCCGCCTGCTCGCGGAGATGGAGCAGCTGCGCACCGCACCCTGAACGCCGGCGACGGCGCGCGTGCCGCGCCGCACGTCACGCCAGCGACGTGCCCTCCAGGAGCGCGGGCAGTGCGAGCAGCGTCCACGGCGCGAGCAGCGCGTCGCGCTCGGCGGGATCGTCCCCGAGCGGCGCCCCGACGGCACCCGAGAGCTGCTGCTGGCACGCGAGCCACTCGACCGCGTCACGCACGACCCGCGGCCGCACGCCCGGCACGCGCACCATGCCCCTGACCAGCACCGCGAGCGCCCCCACGTCGTACGCCGCCACCGCGTCGGCCGCGGCGCGCACCAGCACCGGCGCGGCACGCCCGGCGAGGTCCGGCGCCACGTGCGGGTGCCTCCCGCGACGCACGAGGTCGCCCGCCAGCGCGAGCGCCCGTGCCCGGCGTGCGTCCCGGTCCGTCTCGCCCGCGTCCTGGCCCGCGTCCTGGCCCGCGTCCTGGTCCGCGGCCTGGTCCGCGGCCTCAGGCGCGCCGTCGACCCCTGCGAGGTCCTCGACGAGCCCCGTCCACCAGCGCCATCCCCGTGCCGCCGCGACACGCTCGCGCACGGCGTCGAAGGTCGTGTCCGTCACCGGCACCTGGGCGAGCGCGTCCTCGGCGGCGTCGACCAGATCGGCCAGCGGCGGGGGCAGCGGGTGCACCGGGCACGCGGCCGTGACAGGCCCGCCGGCGCGGCGGCCGCCGACGTCGGGGCCGACG
>JAFAEH010000043.1 GCA_023424135.1 Actinomycetes bacterium
TCGCCGGCCTGTCCCCGCAGGCGCGCGCCGAGCTCGAGCGCGCCGCGACCGCGGCGATCCCGGTCGTGACGCCGCCCCCGCACCTGCCCGGCCAGCCGGCGCAGCTGGAGGACCCGACGGACACCCCGACGGGAGCGACGACGACCGAGGACGGGACGCGATGACCGGCATCATCAGCCACGACGGGGAGAAGCGCCTGGTCCTGGCGTCGGGGCGTGCGCACCCCGACCTGGCGCAGGACGTGGCCGACCACCTCGGCATCGAGCTGCTGCCGACGACCGCGTACGACTTCGCCAGCGGCGAGATCTACGTCCGGTTCGGCGAGTCGGTGCGCGGCTCCGACGCGTTCGTCCTGCAGTCGCACGGCGCACCCGTCAACCAGTGGCTCATGGAGCAGCTGCTCATGGTGGACGCCATGAAGCGTGCGTCCGCCAAGACGATCACGGTCATCGCGCCGTTCTACCCGTACGCGCGTCAGGACAAGAAGCACCGCGGGCGCGAGCCGATCTCGGCCCGTCTCGTCGCGGACCTGTTCAAGACCGCCGGTGCCGACCGCATCATGAGCGTCGACCTGCACGCAGCCCAGACGCAGGGGTTCTTCGACGGCCCCGTCGACCACCTGTGGGCGCAGCCGATCCTCGTCGAGTACGTGCGCACGCGCGTCGACACGTCGAACGTCACGGTCGTCTCCCCGGACGCCGGCCGCATCCGCGTCGCCGAGCAGTGGGCCGCCAAGCTCGGTGGCGGGCCGCTGGCGTTCGTGCACAAGACGCGCGACATCCGCAGCCCCAACAAGGCCGTCGCCAACCGGGTGGTCGGCGACGTCGAGGGCAAGAGCTGCGTGATCGTCGACGACCTCATCGACACCGCCGGGACCATCGCGGGCGCCGTGCGCGTCGTCCTCGAGGCCGGGGCCAAGGACGTCATCGTCGCCGCGACGCACGGCGTGCTGTCCGACCCGGCCGTCGAACGCCTCCAGGCGTGCGGCGCGCGTGAGGTCATCGTCACCGACACGCTGCCGATCGCCGACGAGCGGCGCTTCCCGCAGCTCACCGTGCTGTCGATCGCCCCGCTCATCGCCCGGGCCATCCGCGAGGTCTTCGACGACGGGTCCGTCACCTCGCTGTTCGACGGGAACGCCTGACATGACCGGCGACGCGCACGACCGCCGCGGCCCGCGCGGCGGTGTGCGCGTGCGCGGCACCGGTGCCGCCGACGCCGTGCCCGACGTCGTCGTCGCCGACCTCGGCACCGAGGTGCGCGCCGCCGACGTCTCCGCCGCGCTGCGCGACGCGACGCAGGCGCTCGCCGACGTGCGCACGGCGCTGCGTGACGCGGGTGTCGAGGACCGTGCGGTCCGTACGGGCAGCACGTCGACGTGGACCGAGCAGACCGGTCCCGACGGCGCCGACCTGCGGGTCGTGGCCCGGCTCGGGCTCGTCGTGACGCTGCGCGACGTCGCGACCGCGGGCGACGTCATCGGCGCCGCCCTCGCGGCCGGCGGGTCCGCCGTGCGGCTCGGCGGGCTGCGGCTCGTCGTCTCCGACCCGTCGCTCGCGCAGGCCCGCGCCCGTGAGGCCGCGTGGCAGGACGCGCAGGACAAGGCGACCCACCTCGCCGACCTCGCGGAGCGGCCGCTCGGCCGCGTGCTGTCGGTGCGCGAGGAGGAGCCCGGGGGAGCGACCCCGCGCTTCGCGCGCGCGGTCAGCGCCCAGGCGGTGCCCGTCCCGGTCGAGGCCGGTGAGCAGACCGTGCACGCCGCGGTCGTCGTGCACTGGGCCTGGGGTGACACGGACGGCTGACGCGTCGCGCGTCACTCCCGACGGGTTCGAGGCGACGTTCGCCGTCCGGTAGGATCGTCAGGTTGCCTCGGCGAGGGACGACGGACGGTCGCCCGGAAGCACCATCTCCGGCCCGGCCCCTCCGGCTCCGTGATCGACTGGGTGGACGCCTCCGTGCGACTTCCTGGTGCCCGTCCTGCGCCCCACGTCGAGGCCCGACCTGAACTGACGAACCCGCGCCCGCGCCATCACCGCGGCGCCACGCCACGCCCCGAGGAGCACCCGTGTCCGAGATCAAGCTCGCCGCCACCGCCCGCACCGAGTTCGGCAAGGGTGCCGCGCGCCGCATCCGCCGCGCCTCCCAGATCCCCGCGGTCCTCTACGGGCACGGCGCCAAGCCCGTCCACGTGACGCTGCCGGGCCACGAGACGATGCTCGCGCTGAAGCAGTCGAACGCGCTGTTCTCGATCGAGCTCGACGGCAAGGCGACCCTCGCGATCGCCAAGGACGTGCAGCGCGACGTCGTGCGCCAGGTCATCGAGCACGTCGACCTGCTCATCGTGAAGAAGGGCGAGAAGGTCGCCGTCGACGTGCCCGTCACCGTCGTCGGCGAGTCCGCGCCCGGCACCATCCACATCGTCGAGACGCAGAACCTCTCGCTCGAGGCCGAGGCCACGCACCTGCCCCAGCACGTCGAGGTCTCCATCGACGGCGTCGAGGCCGGTACCGCCATCACGGCCGGCGAGATCACGCTGCCCACGGGCGCGTCCCTCGTCACCGACGCCGAGATCGTCGTCGTCACCGTCAGCGTGCCGCAGGCGTCCGCCGCCGACGTCGCCGCCGAGGAGGCCGCCGCCGAGCTCGCCGCCGAGCAGTCGGCCGCGTCCGCCGCCGAGTCCACCGAGGGCTGACCCCACCCGCACCACCTCGACGCCCGGCACCCCACGGTGCCGGGCGTCGGCGTACCCCGACCCGACCCGCGAGCCCCGGAGGCGCGACCCCATGAGCGACGGACCCTGGCTCGTCGTCGGCCTCGGCAACCCCGGGACCCAGTACGCCGGCAACCGGCACAACGTCGGGCAGATGGTGCTCGACGAGCTCGCGCACCGCTGCGGTGCGACGTTCGCCTCGCGCGGCGGGGGGCTGCTGGGTCGGCGGCCCCAGGCCGCGACGGCCGACGTGCGGCTCGGCACGCTGCCCGGCGGTGCGCCCGGCCCGCGCGTCGTGCTCGCCAAGCCCACGACGTACATGAACGTGTCCGGCGGCCCCGTCGCCGCGCTCGCGCGCTACCACGACGTGCCCGTCGAGCGGGTCGTCATGGTGCACGACGAGCTCGACATCCCCTTCGCCGACGTCCGCCTCAAGCGCGGTGGCGGCGAGGGCGGGCACAACGGCCTGCGCGACACCACGAAGGCCCTCGGGTCCAAGGACTACGTGCGCGTGCGCGTCGGCGTCGGGCGTCCCCCCGGGCGTCAGGACCCCGCCGACTTCGTGCTCAAGGACTTCTCGGGACCGGAGCGCAAGGACCTGCCCTGGCTGGTCGACCGTGCCGCCGACGCGGTCGAGGCAGTCGTGCTCGAGGGGCTGGAGGCCGCGCAGCTGAGGTTCCACACGAAGGCGTGAGCCGCGTCCCCCGGGGATGGCGGGTGGGATCGCCGTCCCGGCGTGCCGGACGTCACAACCGTGCGCACGTAAAGTCGGGGTGAAATCGGACAGATCGTACGCACAGCGACGTTTCGCCCGTATAGCCTCCAAACATCCCACAACGACGCGAACCGGGGGGCTCATCGTGACCTTGACGGCTGACGGGTTGCAGCACTATGGCGAGGACTTCGACGACCGCCGTCGTCCCGCGCGTGAGCCTCGGCGGTCCTGGGCGTCACCCGAGCCGTTCATCCGGCGCCCGACACCCTTCAACACGGGCGAGTCCCTGGCGGCGTCGTGGAGCGCGGTGGGCAAGGAGTACGCACGCACGTCGGTCGTGTCCGACGCGGCCCTGGCCCTGACCACCGGACTGCTCTCGCTGCTGCCGTCATGGGGCCTGAACGGTGGGTCGCTCGCGTGGTCGGGCCTGGGGGCGCTCGCGTTCGTGCTGCTCGTCCTCCTGTTCGGCGGCTACCGCCTCGACCGGCTCGGGGACGGGCCGGGCGAGCTGCAGGCGGTCCTGCGGTCCGGTGTCGCACTCGCCGGGGGACTCATGGCGACCGCGTACCTGCTGAGGCTGCCCGTGCCGCGGCTCGCCGTGGTCATCGGGATCCCCGCGGTCGTGGTCCTGGCGCTCGTGCAGCGTCACCTCCACCGTCGCCGGCTGCACCACGGACGCGAGGTGGGTGCCGGGATGCGCCGCACCCTCGTGGTGGGTGACGGTCCCGGTGTGTCGCGCGTGCTCGGGGACCTGGTGGTGGCGCCGCACCACGGCTACCAGCCGGTCGGCGTGTGCCTCGCCGACCGGGACACCGGGGAGCACGACGGTGTCCCGGTGCTCGGAGGTATCGCCGACGTCGTGCAGGTCGTCGCCGACCACGCGGTCGAGACCGTCGTGGTCACCGGATCGGGCCTCACCGGCGACGCGCTGCGCCGCCTGAGCTGGGCCCTCGGCCGGGCGGGCGCGCAGCTCGTCGTCGCGCCCGACATCGTCGAGGTGTCCCGTCCACGCCTCACGGTGCGCCCCACGGCCGGGCTCTCGCTCCTCGAGGTCGAGGTGGGCGCGCCCCGTCGACGCCTGCTGACGAAGTCGTTGCTCGACCGCTCGCTCGGGCTGGCACTCCTGCTCGCGGCCTCGCCCGTGATCGGCGCCGCAGCGCTCGCCGTCGCCGCGACGTCTCCCGGAGGCGCGTTCTACCGGCAGCAGCGCGTCGGTCTCGACGGCTCGACCTTCACGATGTGGAAGCTGCGCTCGATGTACGTCGACGCGGAGGAGCGTCGACTCGCCCTGCTCGCGAGGTCCGACCGGGACGGCCTCATGTTCAAGATGCGTCATGACCCGCGTGTCACCCGGGTCGGCCGCGTCCTGCGGCGGTTCTCGATCGACGAGCTGCCGCAGCTCTTCAACGTCGTGCGCGGCGACATGTCGCTCGTCGGCCCGCGCCCCCCGCTGGTGTCGGAGGTCTCGGAGTACGCGGACCCGGTCGGTCGGCGTCTGCACGTGCGTCCCGGGCTGACCGGGCTGTGGCAGGTCAGCGGGCGCGCGGACCTGAGCTGGGACGAGTCGGTCCGACTCGACCTGCGCTACGTCGACAACTGGTCGGTGGCGATGGACCTGACGATCCTGTGGAAGACCGGGCGCGCAGTCGTGCGCGGCGCGGGGGCGTACTGACCCGGACGCCGTGCGCTCAGTCCGCCTGCGCGGCGGGCGGAGTGCGCAGCACGGCCACCACCAGGACGACGGAACGCGCGACGAAGCTCACCGACAGGCCCGCAGCGGCACCCACGGGGCCCGCCAGTGCAGCCCCTGCGGCGACGGCGACCAGCAGCACGACTGCGAAGACGACGCCGATCACCGCCGCGACGTGCGGGCGCCCCTGCCCCTGCAGGATCGCCGCGAGGGGCGCCGACAGCGCGACGAACGGCATGCCGACCAGCAGGACGCGGAACGTCCCGGCGGACGACGCGTACTGCTCGCCCATCACGAGCGTGATCAGCCACGGCGCGAGGAACGCGAGGGGCACCACGACGCCGACCGATGCGGCACCTGCGAGAAGCAGCGGACGCACCATGCGCCGGGACGCCGCTGCGTCGACACGTGCGGCGCGCGGCAGGACGAGCGAGGCGATGGTCTGCGGGACGAGGAGGACGGGCTGGACGAGCTTGGAGGCCGCTGCGTACGCACCGGCCGCCGATGGTGTCAGGACCGAGGCGACGACCGCGGTGTCCAGCATCCGCGACTGCGCCGCGAGCGTGTTCCACATGTACGGCGAGCCCGAGCGCACCAGCTCCCGCCACGGCACCGTGGGACGTCCGTCGAGCGGGACGAGCAGTCGTGCCATGACCTGCGCGGCGAGCGCCCCGACGAGCATGGACCCGGCGTACGTCCACAACGGGTCGAGGCCCGCCGAGAGCCCTGCCACCAGGAGCGCGACGGCGAGCGCGCGCCGGAGCAGCACGGGCCACCCCGAGGCGAGCACACGCCCGTCCGCGATGGGCACGTTGAGCGCCGCGTCCGTGGTTCGCTCGACGGTGAGCGCCACGGCGACCAGCAGCAGCGCGGCGGGCGCGTCCGCCAGTGCGGACCAGGTCCCGAGCGCGAGCACGCAGCCGGTCGCCGTCAGCACGCCCGACACCCACGTGAGCCGCACCGCCGAGGCGACCTCGTCGGCGCGCCCCTGCGCGTGCGCGCGGGAGACCAGCGTGCCGAGCCCCGCCCCGGTCACGACGAGCACGACCCCCACGACGCCCGTCACGGCGGCCACGAGTCCGAACACCGCGGGCGCCACGGTGCGCGCGAGCAGGGCGAACAGGACGGCCTGGAGCAGCGAGGCGGTGACGCGTGAGCCCAGCAGCAGGACGAACTGACGTCTCACGTGGACCCCTCGCGCGTCGTCGCCGGCCGACCTGGCGGGCGGGTGATCCTGCCGGCCCGGCCTCCGCGGACCTGCACCGAGCCCGTAAGTTAGCACCGGGACAGCTCGGACCGGGTCGGGTGGAGCGGGGTGGACGAGCGGGAGAGCGCCGGATGGCTGGCACGACCGGGGCGGTGACGTCGCCCGAGACGGCACGGGACGTGGTGGCGCGGTCGCGTCTGCTCCTCGCCGCGTGCGCAGCAGGCGTCGTGGCTGGTGGCTGGCTGCTCGCGCACGGTGTGGCACCGACCCTCGTCGTCGCGGCGTCAGGAGCCCCGCTGCTGCTCGCCGTCGGTTACCGGTACGGCTTCTGGCTGCTGGCCGCCGCAGTCGTGCTGCGCCCCGTCGTCGACGCAGGGCAGGTCCCGGGCGGGACGGCGGCGATCGGCGTCGGCGTGCTCGCACTCGGCCTGGTCTCCGCGCTGCACGACGTGCGGGCTCTGCTGCTGCTCGTCGTCGTCGCGGTCCCGGTCGGCCTCAGCACCGTGGTCGGGTACGGAGCGCACGGCATGATCGCGCTGGAGGAAGGGCTCCGGCTGGCGAGCGTCGCCGCGGCCGCGGCCGTCGTGCTGGCAGACCGAGGTGGCCCGACGCGCGTGCGGGCTGCCCGGATCGTGCAGCTCGCGGGGCTCGTGCCGGCGCTCGCGGCGTACCAGCAGGCGCTGATGGGCACAGGGACGACGATCGGTGCGACCATGCGGGCGTCGGGCACGCTGTCCCAGGCCAACCCCGCGGCCTTCTTCTTCACCCTGTGCGCGGTCGCGTCGCTCCTCCTCGTGTTCGAGGACCGGCGCCGCCGGCTCGATGCGATCGCGCTCGTCGGGTTCAGCGTCGCCGTCGTGACGACCGGTTCGATCACCGGTCTGCTCTCCCTCGTCGTCGGGCTCGGGCTGTGCACGGTGATGTTCCGTGGCGTGTTCTCGAGGGCCGCGGGCATCCTGGTGCTGAGCCTGGGTGGGCTCGTCCTGGCGGCGACCGCGTCGCCCGTCGGGCGCGGCCGGCTCGCGGAGTTCACCGCGGCCCCGGGACCGGAGGCTGAGGGGAACTCGCTGCTGTGGCGCTACGAGGCGTGGGGCAAGGTGATCGACGCGTGGCAGGCGTCCCCGGTCACCGGGCTGGGGCTCGGTGCGACCATGCCCGGTGGGGTGCTCGCGACGAACATCCCCCACAACGAGTACCTGTGGCTGCTCGCCGAGACCGGGGTGATCGGTCTTGGCCTCCTGCTGCTCGTCGTCACCGCGACGGTGGGCCTCGTCGCCCGGTTCGTGCACCAGGGGGCGGCGCGCGAGAACCTGGCACTGGTCGTCACGCTCGTCGTGGCGACAGCCCTCAACGCGACCGCCGACAACACGCTGCACTTCACGCCGTCGATGTACCTGCTGGCACTCCTGCTCGCGACCGCGTGGCGTTGTGCGAGCGCCGAGCGTGCGTCGGCCCGGGAGCGAGCCCCGCTCGGCACGTCCGAGGCTCCGAGCCCCGTCCACACCGGGAGGTCGTCGTGACAGCTCCGTCCGTCGCGCTGCGCGTCATGCAGGTCCTGGACCCGCCGGACGGCACGACGCGGTTCGCCGACCAGGTGGTGCGCCACGCGCCCGCGGACGTGGAGCTCTCGTGGTTCACCTGGCGGCGGGCGCTCACCGAGCGCTACGACGTGCTTCACGTGCACTGGCCGGAGCGGCTCGTGCGCGACGAGCGACGTGGCGGTCTGTGGACCTGGATCAACCGGGCCGCGTTCCTCGCGCTGATGGCGCGGTGCGCGATGCGCGGGGTCGCGGTGGTGCGCACGGAGCACAACCTCGAGCCGCACGAGCCCGGGGGCCGGGTCGAGCGGCGGCTTCTCGAGCTGCTCGACCGGCGTACCGCATGGACGATCCTGCTCAACGCGGCGACACCTGTCCGTGCCGGGCGCCGCGCCACGGTCGTCCGCCACGCCGACTACCGCGAACCGTTCGCCATGCATCCCCGGCGCGAGCGTGTGGACGGTCGGCTGCTGTACTTCGGGATCATCCGTGACTACAAGGGGGTCGACTCGCTGCTGGGGGTCGTCCGGGACATCGACGACGCCGCGCTGTCGCTGCGCGTCGTGGGGCGACCGCAGACCCCGCGTTGGCGTGAGACGGTCGAGCGTGCCGTCGCCGCCGACCCGCGCGTGTCCGCCGTGCTGGAGTTCGTCGACGACGCGGCACTCGTCGAGCACGTCGGCGAGGCGCAGCTCGTCGTCCTCCCGTACCGGGAGCTGCACAACTCGGGTGCGGTGCTCGTGCCGCTGTCGCTCGACCGTCCCGTCCTGGTCCCGCGCACGGCCACGACCGTGGCGCTGCAGGAGGAGGTCGGTGCGAGGTGGGTCCACCTCTTCGACGGCGAGCTCACCGCACAGGACGTGGTGGACGCGCTCGACGCAGCGGCCGAGCTCCCGAGGGACGCGCGCGCAGGGCTGGTCGACCGGGACTGGGTCACCGTCGGCAGGTTGCACGGCGAGGTCTGGCACGCCGCTGCCGGCGTCGCCCGCCCCCCCCCTGCGGCGCGCCCCGCCCCACGCGGCCGCACCCCCGGACCCACCCACCTGCCCCC
>JAFAEH010000046.1 GCA_023424135.1 Actinomycetes bacterium
ATCGGATTGCTCTGTCGCGACCTTGTGGGGGGTGAGAGGGCGATCGGATTGCTCTGTCGCGACCTTGTGGGGGGTGAGGGGGCGATCGGATTGCGCTCTCGCGACCTGGGGGTGGGTGGGGTCAGAGGGGGCCGACGGCGAGGACCGTCAGGCGCACCTCGCCGGCCTCGTCGGACGCCGCGAGGTCGACGAGCGCGTCGATCCGCCAGTCGTGGTCGCCTGCCGGGTCGTCGAGCACCTGGCGCACGTGCCACGTCCCGGCGGCCGGGCCGTGGGCGCCGGCCGCCGACGCCGTGCCGGGCGTGACCTGGAACAGCGCCGGACCGCGCGCGGCCGGGCCGGTGCCGATCGCGTCGTGGTCGTCGAAGTACGGCTCCACGGCGTCGGCCCACCGGTCGGCGTCCCACACCAGCCCGTCGCCGTCCACGTCGCCGAGTGCCGCGAGCGCCCCCCACGCCTCGCGCGCCGCGAGCTCGACGCGGCGGAACATCGCCCCGCGGACGAGCGCGCGGAACACGCGCGGGTCGGCCGTGACGGGCGGCGGGGGGGCGTCGTCGGCGTCCTCGACGGCCGCGTCGTCCTCGGTGACGGGGTTCGCCAGGCGCTCCCACTCGTCGAGCAGTGACGAGTCGGTGCGGCGCACGAGGTCCCCGAGCCACGCGATCAGCTCCTCGAGCTCCTCTGTGCGGCGGTCCTCCGGGACGGTGCGGCGCAGCGCGCGGTAGGCGTCGGCGAGGTAGCGCAGCAGGACGCCCTCGGTGCGGTCCAGCGAGTACAGGGACACGTACTCGGCGAACGTGGCCGCCCGCTCGTGCATGTCGCGCACCACGGACTTGGGGGACAGGACGAGGTCCGCGACCCACGGGTTCGTGCGGCGGTAGGTCGTGAACGCGGCGTCCAGGAGCTCGGCCAGGGGACGCGGGTACGTGACGTCCTCGAGCAGCGCCATGCGCTCGTCGTACTCGAGGCCGTCGGCCTTCATGGCCGCGACGGCCTCGCCGCGGGCCTTGAACTGCTGCGCGGCGAGGACCTGTCGGGGGTCGTCGAGGGTCGCCTCGAGGACGGAGACGACGTCGTGCGCGTAGCCGGGGTCCTGCGGGTCGAGCAGGTCGAGCGCGGCGTACGCGAACGGCGAGAGGGCCTGGTCGAGCGCGAACGTGGGCGGCAGGTCCTCGACGAGGCGCACGCTGCGCCGCCGTCCGCGGGGTGCCGACGGGTCGTCGACCCACACGCGCTCGACGACGCCGCCCGCGCGCAGCGAGCGGTACACGTCGACCGCGCGGCGCACGTGCCGCGCTCGGGCGCCCTCGGGCTCGTGGTTGTCCGTCAGCAGGTGCGTCATGACGGCCACGGGGTCGCCGCGACCGTCGCGGCCGCGTTGCAGCACGTGCAGCACCATCGCGTGCGACACCGTGAAGCTGGAGGTCAGGGGCTCGGGCGGGGCGTCGCGCAGGCGCTCGAACGTCTTGTCGGTCCAGTTGACGTGCCCCGCAGGCGCCTGCTTGCGGACGATCTTCTTCTGCTTGCGCGGGTCGTCGCCGGCCTTGAGCAGGGCCTTGCGGTTCTCGATGACGTGCTCGGGCGCCTGGACGACGACCTCACCGACCGTGTCGAAACCTGCGCGCCCCGCACGCCCGGCGATCTGGTGGAACTCGCGCGCGGACAGGTGGCGCATCCGCTGCCCGTCGTACTTCACCAGGGACGTCAGGACGACCGTGCGGATGGGCACGTTGATGCCGACACCGAGCGTGTCGGTGCCGCACACGACGGGCAGGAGGCCCTTCTGCGTGAGGCGCTCGACGACGCGCCGGTACTTGGGGAGCATGCCCGCGTGGTGCACGCCGACGCCGTGGCGCAGCAGCCGCGACAGGGTCCTGCCGAACCCGGGGCCGAAGCGGAAGGAGCCGAGCTCGGCGGCGATCGCGTCGCGCTGCTCGCGGCCCGCCAGCGGCGTCGACAGCAGCGACTGGGCGCGCTCGACCGCGTCCTTCTGCGTGAAGTGGACGACGTAGACGGGTGCCCGGCGCGTCGAGACGAGCTCGTCGAGCAGCTCGTGCAGCGGCTCGACCGAGTAGGAGAACGTCAGGGGCACGGGACGTTCGGCGTTCGCGACGACGGCGACGTCGCGGCCCGTGCGGCGCGTGAGGTCGTCGACGAAGAACGTCACGTCCCCGAGCGTCGCGGACATCAGCAGGAACTGCGTGCGCGTCAGCTCCAGGAGCGGGACCTGCCACGCCCACCCGCGCTGCGGGTCGGCGTAGTAGTGGAACTCGTCCATGACGACGAGGCCCACGTCGGCGTCGGCGCCGTCCCGCAGGGCCTGGTTGGCGAGGATCTCGGCCGTGCAGCACACGATGGGGGCGGAGGCGTTGACCGCCGAGTCGCCGGTCATCATCCCGACGTTCGCGGAGCCGAACACCTCGACGAGCGCGAAGAACTTCTCGCTGACCAGGGCCTTGATCGGTGCGGTGTAGTAGGAGCGGCGGCCCTGGGCGAGCGCCACCGCGTGCGCCGCGACACCGGCGAGCGACTTGCCCGAGCCGGTGGGCGTCGACAGGATCACGTGGCTGCCCGTGACGAGCTCGAGCAGCGCCTCCTCCTGGTGCGGGTAGAGCGTCAGCCCCTGGTCGGCGGCCCAGCCGGTGAACGCCTCGTACAGCGCGTCCGGGTCGTGCGCGGCGTCACCCGTGGGCAGCCGGTCGGTCAGCGTCGCGGGAGGCACCGGGCGATCCTCGCACGGACGGCGTCGGTCAGGTCGCGTCCCACAGCAGGCGGTAGTAGGCGATGCGCACGGGGTCGGGCTCGATGCCGTACGCGTCGTACACGTACCCGTCGTACCCCGGGCCGTAGTTCCACTCCGTGCTCCACGCGGCGACGGCCAGGTCGGCCCAGCGGTCCGCGACGCCGAGGCGGCCGAGGTCGACGTGCGCGGCCCACCGCCCGTCGTCGCCGATGAGCGTGTTCGGTGCGCAGGCGTCGGCGTGGCAGACCACGAGCTCGTCGACGTCCGGCACGTCGAGCAGCAGCGCGCGGGCCTGCTCGACGCCCAGGTCGCGGTGCTCGGGGGCCCACGACGCGGGGGTGTCCCCGGCGTCGAGGTGCGACAGCGCGTCCTCGACGCGTGAGCGGGCCGACCAGTCGAACGGGCACTCACCGACCGGCAGCGTGTCGTGCAGCGCGCGCAGACCCGCACCGATCGCGCGCGCGGCGACCTCGGGGCGGTCGACCCACGGCTCGACGACCGCGCTGCGGGCGTCGATCGCGGCGGTGACGAGCCACCGCCCGTCGTCGTCCGCACCCTGGTCGAGCACGCGGGGGACCGGGGTGAGGTGCGACGCCCACGCCAGGCGTACGGCCTCGGCGTCGAGGTCGATGACGTCGACGCCCGTTGGGGCCCACTTGACGTAGCGGTCGTCGCCGAGCCGGAACGTCACGCCGCCCACGGCGTTCACCCACACCGGGGTGACGGGTGCGCCCGCGGCGAGGTGCTCGACCGCGGCGGGCACGGGCACGGGGCCCGTCGGCAGTCCGTCGATGCTGCGGCGGGTCGTCGGGACGTCGTCGGCAGGCACCGGCCGATCCTCTCACTCGCCGGACGGGCCCGCGTGCGTCGGCCACGCTCAGGGGAGCACGACGTTGCCGCCGAGGTCCCGCGCACCACCGAGGGTGCCCCCGGGCGTCCCGACGACGAGGTTTCCCCGTGCCGACAGGTGGGCGCTGCTCGAGTCGACGACGACGTCGTTCTCGACGAACGTGTTGTGCTCGAGCAGGCGGCCGCGCGGGAAGGGGGTGCCGGGCGTCCAGTCGTAGGCGTGCACGGCGACGTCGTTGCGGCGCAGCACGTTCGCGCGCACGACGGCCCCGATGTCGCCCAGGTCGAGCGCGGTCGCGTTGTCGAAGAACGTGTTGCGCTCGAGCCGGTGCGGCGTGCGGTCGGTGAACCTCGTGACGTCCGGGTCGTACGACTGGTACGCGATCCCCTGGTGCCCGCGGAACGTGCTGTCGGTGACGACGACGCCGGTCGCGGCCGTGAGCACGCCGCCGGAGTTCTCGACGAACGTCGAGCGCCGGATCTCGCACGTCGTGTAGCACCACACGCCCGCGGTGTTCTCGCGGAAGGTCGAGCCCAGGACGACGAGGTGGCCGAGATGCGCCTCGACGCCGATCATCGTCCCGCGGAACGTGACGCCCTCGACCGGGAGCGTGCCCTCGTGGGGCAGCGGCGGGTAGGACTCGCCCCAGTCGCGGGAGATCCCGATCTCGAACCCGCTGACGGTGCCGTTGCGCACGGTGGCGTGACCGGTCGGCGCGACGCGGATGCCGAGGCCACCCTGGGTGCCGTGCACCGTGTGACCGGCGAGGTCGAGCGACGCGCCGGGCTCGAGCCAGGGTGCGGCGGTCTGCGGGCACTGCAGGTCCTGCGTGAGCACGGCCGCGCCGGTGATGCGGGCGTCGCACGTCGAGACGGGGACGGGCGCCTGCGTCGCCGCGGCGAGTGGCGCCGTGAGCAGGCCGGTCAGGGTGAGCGCCGCGGTGAGCAGGACGCTCGTGCGGGCGCCCGCGCTGCCCCGACGGTGGCGACGGACGACGGACGTGTGCGACATGGGTGCCCCCCGGCTCGGGTGCCCGGTGCGGGCGTCCCTGCACGCAGCAGGCCCGGGCCGCGGTGGTGCTGTCACGGGTGGTCCCGCCGCTCGGACGGGCACGGTCGCGCGCTCGACGGGTGTCACCCGCACGTGTCACCTACGCACACGTAACTTACGGGTCCGTAGGTTACTCTCCAGTGGTGAGCACTCACCTGCACGACGCCCTCCCCGCCGCCTGGCCGCACGGGGTGCCCCGCGACGTCGACGTCCCCGACGAACCGCTCACCGCGACGCTCGACCGTGCCGTGCGCGAGCACCCGGACCGTGTCGCCGTCGACTTCCTCGGCGCGAGCACGACCTACCGGCGCCTCGCCGCCCAGGTCGAGCGCGGTGCACGGGTCCTGCACGACCTCGGGGTGCGCCCCGGGGACCGCGTCGCGCTCGTCCTGCCCAACTGCACGTCCCACGTGGTCGCGTTCTGGTCCGTCCTGCGCCTCGGCGCCGTCGTCGTCGAGCACAACCCGACGTACACGGCCGACGAGCTCGCCCACCAGCTCGCCGACAGCGGCGCGAGCGTCGCGCTCGTCTGGGAGCAGGCCGTCCCGCGCGTGCTGGCCGCGCGCGGACGCACCGACCTGCGGCACGTCGTCGCCGTCGACCTGTCCGCCGACCTGCCGCGCGCGTCCCGCTGGGCGCTGCGCCTGCCGCTGGCGGCGGCCCGCCGCACCCGCGCCGCCATGCGCGGTCCCGTGCCCGCGGACGTGCCGCACTGGCACACCCTCCTGCGGGCCGCCGCCCCGGGCACCCAGGCACCCGGCGCACCCTCTGCGCAGGACGTCGCGCTGCTCCAGTACACCGGCGGCACGACGGGCACCCCCAAGGCTGCCGTCGTCACGCACCGCAACCTCGTCGCGAACGCCCTGCAGGGGCACGCGTGGACGCAGGCCGAGCCCGGCGCCGAGGTCGTCTACGGCGTGCTGCCGTTCTTCCACGCCTTCGGCCTCACGCTGTGCCTGGCCTACTCGGCGCGGATCGCCGCGACGCTCGTCGTGCTGCCGTCGTTCGACCCCGTGCGCGTGCTCGCCGCGCAGCGCCGCCGCCCCGGCACGTTCCTGCCCGCCGTGCCGCCCATGCTCGACCGGCTCGCGGCCGCGGCCGAGGAGACCGGCGCCGACCTGACGTCCTTCCGGTACGCGATCAGCGGTGCGATGGCGCTGCCCCGGGCGACGGCCGAGCGCTGGGAGCGGGTCACCGGCGGGCTCGTCGTCGAGGGGTACGGCATGACCGAGACCTCGCCCGTCGCGCTCGGCAACCCCCTGAGCCCTGCGCGCCGCCCCGGCGCCCTGGGCCTGCCGTTCCCGTCGACGCGCGTGCGCGTCGTCGACCAGGAGGACCCCACGCGCGACGTGGCGCCGGGGGAGCAGGGCGAGCTGCTGGTCCACGGTCCGCAGGTCTTCGCCGGCTACTGGCAGCGGCCCGACGAGACCGCCCACCAGCTGCTCGACGGCGGCTGGCTGCGCACGGGAGACGTCGTGCGCGTCGACGACGACGGCATGGTCGTCCTCGTCGACCGCATGAAGGAGATGATCGTCACCGGCGGCTTCAAGGTGTACCCCTCGCAGGTCGAGGACCACCTGCGAGCCATGCCGGGTGTGCGGGACGTCGCGGTCGTCGGCGAGCCCGCGGGTGACCTCGGCGAGCGCGTCGTCGCGGCCGTCGTGCTCGACGGCGACGTGCCGGGCGTCGACCTCGCGGCCGTCCGTGCGTGGTGCGAGACGCGCCTCGCCCGGTACGCGCTGCCGCGCCGGCTCGTCGTCGTCCCCGACCTCCCGCGTTCCCAGGTCGGCAAGGTGCTGCGCCGGGTCGTGCGCGAGCAGGTGCTCGCGACCCCCGTGTGAGCAGGTCGGACGCCGCGCACCTGGTCCGGAGGGCAGGGTCCAGGTGCGGGTCCCCGGCGTACTGTCGGACCCATGACCGCGATGAACGTCCGGGACGCCAAGGCGCACCTGTCGGAGCTGGTCGTCCGTGCGGAGCGCGGTGAGGACGTCGTCATCGCACGGGCCGGGAGGCCCGTCGTGCGCCTCGTGCCTCTCGCCGCGCGTCGGCGGACGTTCGGGACGATGCGCCTCGAGGTCCCGGACTCGTTCTTCGAGCCGCTCGAGGAAGCAGAGCTGGCGGACTGGGAGTGACGTCGTACCTGCTCGACACGGCCGAGCACGCCGTGCTCGCGGGCAGGATCGACTGGCACCACCGCGACCCGTTCGACCGTCTGCTCGTCGCGCAGGCGGTCCTCGGGAGCGCGACCCTGGTCACCCAGGACGCCGCGATCGTGGGCCTCGGGAGGGCGACGGTCCTGACCTGGTGAGCGCACGTCGTACCGTGTGCGCGTGAGCGACGACCTGGCCGTGGTGGAGATGTGGACCGACGGGGCCTGCAAGGGCAACCCCGGGGTCGGGGGCTGGGGCGCGTGGATGCGCTTCGGCGACCAGGAGAAGGAGCTGTTCGGCGGTGAGGCCGCGACGACGAACAACCGCATGGAGCTCACGGCCGTCATCGAGGGTCTGCGCGCGCTGCGCCGCCCGTGCCGGGTGACGCTGCACGTCGACTCGACGTACGTGATGAACGGCCTGACGAAGTGGTTGCCGGGCTGGAAGCGCAACGGGTGGCTCACGGGGGAGAAGAAGCCCGTGAAGAACAAGGAGCTGTGGCAGGCGCTCGAGGAGCAGGTGCAGCGCCACCACGTCACGTGGGTGTGGGTCAAGGGGCACGCGGGCGACCCCGGCAACGAGCGGGCCGACGCGCTCGCGAACGACGGCGTCGCGGCCGTGCGCGCGGGCACCCTGTAGCAGCGGCGCAGCGAGCCGCGGCGCGGGCCGCGTCAGACGGGCGGACCGGACGGGACGGGGGTCCAGCGGCACTCGTCGGCGGCCGAGCGCTCGACCGCGTCCAGCACGCGCTGCACCTGCAGCCCGTCGGCGAACGTCGGGGCCGGGTGCGTGCCCGACGCGACCCCCTCGACCAGGTCCACGACCTGGTGGGTGAACGCGTGCTCGTACCCCAGGCCGTGCCCGGTCGGCCACCAGTGCCCGGTGTACGGGTGCTCGGGCTCGGTCACGTACACGCGCCGGAACCCCTGCTCACCGGCGGGGTCGTGCGCGTCGTAGACGTGCAGCACGTTCATGTCCTCGAAGTCGAACGCGAGCGACCCCAGCGTCCCGTTCACCTCGAGCCGGATCGCGTTGCGCCGGCCGAGTGCGAACCGGGTGGCCTCGAAGACCGCGAGCCCGCCGCCGCTCAGGCGTGACGTGAAGACCGCGGCGTCGTCGACCGTGACCGGGCCCGTCGCGCCCCCGGCGTCGCCGACGCCCGTCAGGCCCGCGAACGACGACGCGACGGGACGCTCCGCCACGAACGTCGTGAGCTGGGCGGACACGCCCGTGAGCAGCTCACCCGTGACGAACTGCGCGAGGTCGATCACGTGCGCACCGATGTCCCCGAGCGACCCCGAGCCCGCGGTCGTCCGGTCCAGGCGCCACGACAGCGGTGTCGCCGGGTCGGACAGCCAGTCCTGCAGGTACAGGCCCCGCACGTGCCGCACGGTGCCGATGCGACCCTGCGCGACGAGCCGGCGCGCCAGCGCGATCGCGGGCACCCGCCGGTAGGAGTACCCGACCATGGCGACCAGGTGCGGTGCGGCCTGCGCGGCGGCCACCATCGCCTCCGCCTCGGCCACCGAGTTCGCGAGCGGCTTCTCGCACAGCACGTGCTTGCCGGCCCGCAGCGCGGCGATCGCGATCTCGGCGTGGGTGTCGCCCGGGGTGCACACGTCGACGAGGTCCACGTCGTCGCGCGTCAGCACGTCGTGCCAGTCGTCGGTCGAGTCCCGCCAGCCCAGCCGGTCGGCCGCCTCGCGCGCACGCCGCGCGTCGCGGCCCGCGACGACCGCGAGGTCGGGGCGCAGCGGCAGGTCGAAGAACCGCGGCGCCGTCTGCCAGGCGTGCGAGTGGGCGAGCCCCATGAAGGCATGGCCCACCAGGGCAACCCCGAGGCGGGGTGCGCCGGTCGTCGGGTGCGTGCTCACGTCACTCCTCGGGGTCGGTGCTCAGGGTGGACGGCGGGACGAGCGGCGGGACGTCGCACGTGCTGGCGACGACGAGCCGGGTACCGGCGTCCGCGGCGCGCAGGATCGTCTCCATGGTGTCCAGGACGTGCAGCGCGACGTCGGACGACGCGCGGGTCGTGCGCCGGTCGGCCGAGCGTGCGGCGTCGACCAGACCGGCACCGCGTGCACCGTCGAGGTACCCCGCCGACGGCGGCAGCGTCCGCCAGGAGTCGGAGCGGGCGTGCACCTGGACGTCGCCGTCGAACCCGTTGGGGTCGGGCACGAGCATCGAGGCGTCCTCGCCGTGGACCTCGATCGGCCGGGCCAGGCTCGCGGGTGCGTCGAAGCTCATGACGAGCGTCGTGGTCGCACCGCCGGTGTGCTCCACGAGCGCCGTGACGTGCGTCGCGACGTGCACGGGGACCTGCTCGCCCGCGCGGGGACCCCGTCCGACGGTGCGGTGCCCGCGGGCCCGCGTCGCGACGCCCTGCACGGCGGCGACGGGACCGAGCAGGTGGACGAGGGCCGTCAGGTAGTACGGGCCCATGTCGAGCAGCGGGCCACCACCCGGGGCGTAGTAGAAGTCCGGGTGCGGGTGCCACGCCTCGTGCCCGCCGCAGGCCATGGTCGCGCTCGCGGCGACGGGGCGGCCAATCGCGCCGGCCTCGATCGCGGCACGCGCCGTCTGCACACCCGCGCCGAGCACGGTGTCGGGCGCCCCGCCGACGCTCACCCCCGCGGCGCCGGCGACGCGGACGACGTGCCGGGCCTGCTCGACCGTCGCGCACAGCGGCTTCTCGTTGTACACCGACAGCCCGTGGGTGACCGCGTCGAGCGCGACCGCCTCGTGCGCGGCGGGCGTCGTCAGGTCGAGCACCCACTCGAGCCCGTCGAGCGCGTACAGGTCGCCCAGGTCGACCGCGCGCAGGCCGTGGCGGTCGGCGACGGTGTCGGCGCGCGTGCGGTCGAGGTCGGCGACGGCGACGACGTCGAGGTCGGGTGTGCGTGCGGCGGTCGTCAGGTACGCGTCGGAGATGACGCCGCAGCCGACGACCCCGACCCTCAGCGGCTCGCCCACACCATGCCCCGTTCGACCATCGTGCGCACGCTCGGGTGCTCGAGCACGTCCAGGCTGTGCCCGGGGGTGACCACGCAGATGCGCCCGGCGCCCCACCGGCGGGTCCACACCGCGGGGCAGGTGACCGTGCGGTGCCAGGGGTGCCACGGCGGTGCGGGGTGCGTGGTCGTGGCGAGCACGTCGTTGAGGTCGTCCGTCAGGACCCAGTACTGCTCGGTGGTGAGCTCGAACGACGCGATGCCGGCCGTGACGGGGTGCTCGGCGGCCGCGGGCAGCATGTCGACCGTGTACGTGAGGTAGTTGTCGCTCGCGTCGCCGTGCACGTCGTCGGGGTGCTTGCCCGGGTGGGTGGCGAACTGCCCGCCGACGAGCTGCAGGTAGTCCGAGCTGGCGCGGAACGAGTCGGCGATGCCGCCGTGCCAGCCGACCAGGCCCGTGCCGGCGGCGACGGCGGCACGCAGCCCGCCGACCGCGGCGCCGGACGCCTCGCCCATCGTGTAGCACTGCACGACGAGGTCGACGTCGCGCATCGCGTCCTCGGCGTAGACCTCGGGGGTGTCGACGACGCGCACGGTGTGGCCGGTCGCCTCGAGATGGGGGATGAACAGGTCCGTCGCGGCGACGGGCGCGTGCCCGTCCCAGCCGCCGCGGACCACCAGGGCCTGCTTCACGCGGAGCCTCTCGTGTCGTGTCTCGCATCGGTGAGAGATCGATCTCTCGGAGAGAGTAGCGTGCTCGCCCGGCGGGGGCGAGCGATCTCAGACGGACTCGCGGACCGTGACCGTGGTCGCCAGCAGCTCGTGGTGAACGGTCGCGGGCTCGCCGGTGCGCGGACGCCCGGCGAGCGCCTCGAGCACGAGCTCGGCGGCCCGCGCCCCCAGCTCGCGCAGCGGCTGGCGCACCGAGGTCAGCGGTGGGTCGCACGTCTGCGCGACGACCGTGTCGTCGAACCCGACGACCGACACGTCCGCGGGGACGCGGCGCCCCGCCGACTGCAGCACCCGCACGGCCCCGACCGCCATCAGGTCGCTCGCGGCGAACACGCCGTCGAGACCGGGCTCGCGCCGCAGCAGCGACGCCGTCGCGGCCGCGCCCGAGTCCATCGTGAACGTCCCGCGCGCGACGTCGGCCGCAGCCAGCCCCCGGGCCGCGAGCTCGTCCTGGAAGCCGCGCACGCGCTCGTCCGCCGGTGCGTACCCCGCAGGCCCGGCGACGGTGGCGAGCCGACGTCGGCCCGCGTCGGTCAGCGCGGCGGCCGCAAGCCTCCCACCTGCGTAGTTGTCGCTGTCGACGAAGCTCAGGTCGCCGCTCATGTCGGCCGACGGGCGTCCGACGAACACCACGGGCAGCGCCAGCTCCCCGAGCTCGCGGAACAGCGGCTCGGACTCGCGCTGCAGGATCACCACGGCGGCGTCGACGTGGCCGGACGTGAGGTAGCGGCGCAGCGGGGTGCGGTCGCGCTCGTCGTCGAGCAGCAGCACGGGCTGACAGGCGCGCGCGAACAGCACGGACGTGGCCCCGCGCAGCGGTGCGCCGACGAACGGGCCGCCCTCACCCTCGAGCTCGCTCGCGGGTGCGACGAGCGCGACGGACCCGGTGGCCCCCGACCGCAGCGCGCGGGCGGCGGTGTTGGCGCGGTAGTCGAGCTCGTCCGCGGCCGCGCGGACGCGACGCGCGAGGTCGGCGTCGACGGAGCCGTGCCCGGCGATGACGCGCGAGGCGGTCGCGCGCGAGACGCCCGCGACCCGTGCGACGTCGAGCAGCGTGGGGCGTCCCGTCGTCCGCATGGGGGCATCGTGCCACGGGTGGCGATGTGGGTGCCCGGGCAGGAGAGCGATCTCCGCGAGTCCCCCCGGCGCTCCGCGCGGTGGCAGGGTAGGGCCGTGCCCACCACCGCCCCTGCCCGATCCGCGACCTCCCCGGTCGGGCTGTTCCCGTTGTCCGCCGTCCGTCTCACCGACGGGCCGTTCGCGGACGCGCAGCGCACCGCCGCCGACTACCTGCTCGGCCTCGACCCGGACCGCCTGCTCGCCCCGTTCCGGCGTGAGGCCGGCCTGCCGCCCGTCGCGCCGTCGTACGGGTCCTGGGAGTCGATCGGGCTCGACGGGCACATCGGCGGGCACGCGCTGTCCGCGGCGTCGCTGCTGTGGGCCGCGAGCGGCGACCCGCGCGCCGCGGACCTCGCCCGTGCGCTCGTCGCCGGCCTCGCGGACTGCCAGGACGCGCTGGGCACCGGGTACGTCGGGGGAGTGCCCGGCGGGGTCGCGCTCTGGGAGTCCGTCGCGTCCGGCGGTGCGCAGGCCGGCACGTTCGACCTCGGCGGTGCGTGGGTGCCCTGGTACAACGTCCACAAGACGTACGCCGGCCTGGTCGACGCCGCACGCCACGCACCCGCCGACGTCGCCGAGCTCGCCCGGCGCGTCGTCGTCCGCCTCGCCGACTGGGGCGTCGCACTGTCCGACCGGCTCGACGACGACGCGTTCGCGCGCATGCTGCGCACCGAGTTCGGCGGCATGTGCGAGGCGTACGGCGACCTCGCCGAGCTCACCGGCGACCCCCGGTACGCCGCGCTCGCCCGCCGGTTCGCCGACGAGTCGCTGCTCGGCCCGCTGCGTGACGGGCGCGACGCGCTCGACGGGCTGCACGCCAACACCCAGATCGCGAAGGTCGTCGGATGGCCCGGCATCGGGGAGGTCGACGCGGCGGCCGCGTTCGTGCGGAGCGTGCTCGCCCGCCGCACGCTCGCGTTCGGCGGGAACTCCGTCTCCGAGCACTTCACACCCGACGTCCGCGCGCACGTCACGCACCGCGAGGGCCCCGAGTCCTGCAACACGGCGAACCTGCTCGAGGTCGAACGGCGGCTGTACGGGCTGACCGGGGACACCACGCTGCTCGACGCGGCCGAGCGGCAGCTCGTCGACCACGTGCTGTCCGCGCAGCACCCCGACGGCGGGTTCGTGTACTTCACGTCCGCCCGCCCCGGGCACTACCGCGTGTACTCGACGCGCGACGAGTGCATGTGGTGCTGCGTCGGCACCGCCCTGGAGACCTACCCGCGCCTCGGCGAGCTCGCGTTCGCCCGCGACGGCGACGACCTGCTCGTCAACCTGCCGATCCCGTCCGCGCTCGACTGGGCCGAGCGCGGTGTGCGGGTGCGGCTCGCCTCGACGTACCCGGCGCCCGCGCGCGTCACGGACGTCGCGCTGACCGTCGACGTCGACGCACCGACCGACCTCGCGGTGCACGTGCGCCGCCCGGCCTGGGCGCTCGACGGGCTCACGCTCGCGGTCGACGGCGTCCCCGTGGCGGCGGGCTCCGAGCGGGACGGCTACGTGAGCGTGCGCCGCACGTGGCGCGGCGGTGAGGTGCTGACCTGGGTGCTCGTCGCCGGGCCCGCCGCGCAGCGGCTGCCGGGCGCCGACGACTGGGTCGCGCTGCGCTGGGGGCCCGTCGTCCTGGCGGCGCGCGGCGACACCGACGACCTCGACGGGCTGCACGCCGACGACGCCCGCATGGGGCA
>JAFAEH010000064.1 GCA_023424135.1 Actinomycetes bacterium
TCGGGGCGCCGGGCACCCGGGCACGCTAACCCGGCGCCCGGGCGGACGCGCGCCGGGCGCCGGTCCGGCGTGCGCCGCCCCCGGGTGCTCGCCACGATGGCCCCATGAGCGCAGCCGCGGACGGACCGGCACGTGAGCAGGGGGCGACGGGCGGGCCCGTGGGCCGCGAGCGGGGCTTCTTCGGCCACCCGTTCGGGTTGTTCACGCTCTTCACGACCGAGCTGTGGGAGCGGTTCAGCTACTACGGCATGCGCGCGATCCTGTTCTACTTCCTCACGGACACGCTCGCGAACGACGGGCTCGCGCTCGACGACGCCACGGGTGCCGCGCTCGTCGCGGTGTACGGGTCGGCCGTCTACCTCGTCACCGTCGTCGGCGGCTGGGTCGCGGACCGGCTGATCGGCGCGCGACGGTCCGTGCTGTGGGGCGGTGTCGTCATCGCGGCCGGGCACGTGAGCCTCGCGGTGCCGGCGCACTGGACCGCCTACCTCGGGATCGTGCTCGTCGCGCTGGGGACCGGGCTGCTCAAGCCCAACGTGTCGAGCATGGTCGGTGAGCTGTACCGGCGTGACGACCCCCGGCGCGACTCCGGCTTCTCGATCTTCTACATGGGCATCAACATCGGCTCGTTCTCCGCGCCCTTCCTCGTGGAGGTCGCGCGCGGGATCGGCGGGTACCACGCGGGTTTCTCCGTCGCCGCCGTCGGCATGGGGCTCGCGCTCGTGGCGTTCGTGCTGGGGCGGCGTGTCCTGCACGGTGCGGGTGACGCCGTGCCGAACCCGTTGACGCCCGCCGACCGGCCCCAGGTCCTGCGGATGGTCGCGTGGCTCGCGCTCGCGGTGCTCGCGGCGACGGGCCTCGCGTGGCTCGTCGCCGGTGCCGGCGGCGGTCCGCTCGACGTCGTCATCGACGCGCTGTCGTACCTCGCGTTCGCGGCCCCGGTCGCGATGTTCCTGGTCATGTTCCGCTCGCCGAAGGTCAACGCGGCCGAGCGCTCGCGGCTGCGGGCGTACATCCCGCTGTTCGTCGCGGCGATGCTCTTCTGGATGATCTTCGAGCAGGCGTCGAACACGCTCTCGCAGTACGCGCGCGACCACACCGACCTGGAGGTGCTGGGCACGACGATCTCGCCGGTGCTCTACCAGTCGGTGAACCCGGCGGCGATCATCCTGCTCGCGCCGGTCTTCGCGTGGCTGTGGGTGCGTCTGGGCGACCGGCCGCCCACGGCCGTGAAGTTCGCGCTCGGTCTGACGCTCGCCGCCCTGAGCTTCGTGTTCCTCGCGGGTGCGTCGGCGGTCGCGGGCGAGGGCCGGTCCCCGTGGTGGGTCCTGGTGGTGGTGTACGTCGTCCAGACGCTCGGCGAGCTGTGCCTGTCGCCCGTGGGGCTCGCGGCGACGACGCTGCTCGCGCCGAAGGCGTTCCGCGGTCAGGCGATGGCGCTGTGGTTCCTCGCACCGGCCGCGGGCCAGGCGATCACGGCGCAGCTCATCACGGTCACCGAGGGGGTGAGCCGCACGGCCTTCTTCGGCGGCATCGGCGTCGTGACGCTCGCCGTCGCGGGGGTCATGTTCGCGCTCGCCCCGTGGGTCACGCGGCACGTCCGGGAGGGCGCCGAGACGGACGAGGAGGTCGCCGCCCGCGCGTGACGGCGTGCGGTGCACACCGCGGGCGGGCCCGGGCGGTGCGCCCGATCGGGTCGTTCAGGCGGTGCGGGGCGGTGCGGTCGACGCGCGGGGGACCAGCTCGGTGGGCAGGCGCAGGTGCGTCGTGCTCACCTCGGACCCGGCCACCAGGTCGACCAGCAGGTGCAGCGCGGCGGCACCCATGGCCTGCAGCGGCTGCGCGACGGTGGACAGCGGCGGGTTCGCGAGCGCCGACTCGGGCACGTTGTCGAAGCCGATGACGGACAGGTCGCCCGGCACGTCGAGACCGAGCTCGCGCGCGATGTCGAGCACCGCCAGGGCCGACAGGTCGTTCGCCGCGAAGACGGCCGTCGGCCGGTCGGGGCGGTCCAGCAGGGTGCGGACGGGCTCGCGGGCGGCCCCGCGGCGGTAGTCACCCATGGCGACGAGGGACTCGTCGACGGGCACCCCGGCGTCGGCCATGGCGCGGCGGAAGCCCTGGTCGCGCAGGCGCGCGGACTCCAGGTCGGGACGCCCGCCGAGGAACGCGATGCGGCGGTGGCCGAGCGTCAGGAGGTGCTCGGTGGCGAGCACCGCACCGGCGAGGTTGTCCGAGTCGACGGTCGGCATCCCGGACGGTCCGGCGTGCGGGTCGACGGCGACGACGGGCACGCCGGGGCGGGCCTCCACGACGGTGGGGGTCACGATGATCGCGCCGTCGATGAGCGTGCCGGACAGGCGGGACAGGTAGCGCCGCTCCCAGCCGACCTCGGCCGAGCCGCCGCCGCCCGAGTACACGAGCAGCTCGTACCCGCTCTCGGAGACCACCCCGCTGGCGCCCTTGAGGAGCTCGGTCGAGAACGGCTCGAACTCCGCGACGAGGATCCCCAGCACGTTGGTCCGGTAGGAGCGCAGCGAGCGCGCGCCGAGGCTCGCCTCGTAGCCGAGCTCCGCGATCACCTCCTGGACGCGCTCAAGGGTCTGCTGCGACACGCCGTAGCGACCGTTGACGACCTTGGAGACGGTGGCCACGGAGACCCCGGCGGTTCGGGCGACATCGGCCATCTTGACGCGGGGGAGCGAGTCCACGTCGCTGATCATAGGACATCGTGTCGATAACGTTATCGACATCGATTGACACCGCTCCTGGACCACTGTCAACCTAGGCGCCGTCCGACCTCTCAGCGACGACGAGGAGATTCAAAGATGAAGAGGACTGCGGCACTTCGCGCGGTCGCACTCAGCGCCGCGGTGGCGCTGATCGCCACGGCATGTTCCAGCGGTGGCGGCGACAACGACGGCTCCGGCGGCGGCGACGGGGACGGCGTCACCCTCCAGTGGTGGCACAACTCCAACACCGGTGCCGGCAAGGAGTACTACGAGACGGTGGCCGAGGACTTCGAGGCCGCCAACCCGGGCGTGACGATCGAGATCCAGGCCCTGCAGCACGAGGACATGCTGACCAAGCTCAACGCGGCGTTCCAGACCGGCGACACGCCGGACGTCTTCATGGAGCGTGGCGGCGGCGAGCTCAAGACCCACGTCGACGCGGGTCTGGTCAAGGACATCACCGACTCGGCGTCCGACACGATCTCGGCACTCGGCGGCTCGGTGGCCGGCTGGACGGTCGAGGACCGCGTCTACTCGCTGCCCTTCTCCCTCGGCGTGGTGGGCTTCTGGTACAACAAGTCGATGTTCGCGCAGGCGGGCATCACGCAGACCCCCACCACGATGGAGGAGCTGTACGCCGCGGTCGAGGCGCTCAAGGGCGTCGGCATCGAGCCGATCTCGGTCGGTGCCGGTGACGGCTGGCCGGCCGCGCACTACTGGTACTACTTCGCGCTGCGTCAGTGCTCGCAGGAGTCGCTGACGGCCGGCGCCGAGCAGTTCGACTTCTCGGACCCGTGCTGGGTGCGCGCCGGTGAGAGCCTCGAGGACCTCATCGCCCAGGAGCCGTTCAACACGGGCTTCCTCGGCACCGCCGCCCAGGGCACGCCGGAGTCGGCGTCCGGTCTGCTCGCGAACCGCAAGGTCGCGATGGAGCTCGCCGGCCACTGGGAGCCGGGCGTCATGCAGGGCCTGACCGAGGACGAGCAGGGTCTCGGCGAGGACACCGGCTGGTTCCCCTTCCCCGAGGTCGAGGGTGGCGAGGGCGACCCCGCCGCGCAGCTCGGTGGCGGTGACGCGTGGGCGTGCTCGCAGGACGCGCCCGACGTCTGCGTCGACTTCATCGAGTACCTCCTGTCGAGCGACGTGCAGAAGGGCTTCGCGGAGCTCGACATGGGTCTGCCGACCCTCCCGTCGGCCACGGCCTTCGTCGCGGCTCCTGAGCTGGCCCAGCTGCTCGCCGTCCGCAACGAGGCGCCGTACATCCAGCTCTACCTCGACACGGCGTTCGGCGAGAACATCGGCGGTGCCATGAACGAGGCGATCGTGAGCGTGTTCAACGGCGCCGCGGGGCCGCAGGACATCGTCGACGCGATCACGTCCGCGGCAGCGCTGGAGCAGTGACCGACGTGGCAGGAGACCTGACCCCCCGTGGGGGGCGCACCACCAGGGCTGCTGCCGCCACCGCAACGACCCCGGGTGCCACCCGCCAGGCCACGGCCTGGTCGGTGGCCCCCGGGCCGCGGGGGCGCGGCGCGTCGTCCAGCGTGTGGCGCAAGCGCCTCGAGATCCTCTTCTTCGTGGCGCCGGCCCTGCTGCTGTTCGCCACGTTCGTGGTCCTCCCGGTGCTCCAGGCGGGGCGGTACTCCGTCTTCCGCTGGAACGGCCTGGGACCCATGGACAACTTCGTCGGGTTCCAGAACTACGCGATGGCGCTCGGCGACCAGATCTTCCAGCGGGCCGTCACGAACAACCTGACGATCGCGGTGCTGTCGATCGCGATCCAGCTCCCCATCGGCCTGCTCATCGCGCTGCTGCTCAACCGCAAGTTCCCCGGGCAGACCGCGATGCGCGTCATCGTGTTCGTCCCCTACGTGCTGGCCGAGGTCGTGGCCGGCGTCATCTGGAAGCTGCTCCTGCAGCCCGCGGGCGCGGTCAACGCGTTCCTCGAGGCCATCGGGCTCGGCGCCTTCAAGCAGCTGTGGGTCGGTGACCCGGACGTCGCGCTCTGGACCGTCATGGGCGTCCTGACCTGGAAGTACAGCGGCCTGGCGATCGTGCTGCTGCTCGCCGGCCTGCAGGGCGTGCCGGAGGAGCTGCACGAGGCGGCCAGCATCGACGGCGCCTCCTGGTGGCAGACGCAGCGCAAGATCACGATCCCGCTGCTCGGCCCCACGATCCGCACCTGGGCGTTCCTGTCGATGATCGGCTCGCTGCAGCTGTTCGACATGGTCTGGATCCTCACCAAGGGCGGTCCGGACAACGCGACCGTCACGATGGCGACCTACCTCATCCGCCAGGGCACCGAGCGCAACCAGTACGGGTACGCGTCGGCCGTGGCCATCATCCTGTTCGTCATCTCGCTCGTGCTGGCCGTGCTGTTCCAGACGTTCGTGCTCAACCGCGACTCGGGTGACGACAAGCCCAAGCAGCGTCGGAAGAAGGTGACCCGATGACCTCCGTCGTCGCACCCCCCTCGCGGGGCACGCAGCACGGGGCCGCACGGTCGGGATCGCACCGGCGCGGCACCGCGAACCTCGGGGTGTACGTGGCGTCCGTGCTGGTCGCCGCCGTCACCCTCGCGCCGGTCCTGTACGGCGTCCTGAGCGGGTTCCGGTCCAACGGCCAGCTCGGCTCGAAGCCGGTCGGCTGGCCCGACCCGTGGATCTTCGACAACTACATCGGCGTGATCACGTCGGGCTCGTTCTGGCGCTACGCGCTGAACTCCGTGATCATCGCGGTCGTGACGACGGCGCTCGTCGTCATCACCGGCGTCATGGCGGCCTACCCGCTGGCGCGCTACCGGTTCAAGGGCCGCCAGCTGCTGTTCAACGTGTTCGTCATGGGTCTGCTCTTCCCCCTGACGGTCGCGATCATCCCGCTGTTCCTCATGGTCCGGGACCTCGGCCTGACGAACACGTACTGGGGTGTGGCCCTGCCGCAGGCGGCGTTCGCGCTGCCGATCACCGTCGTCATCCTGCGCCCGTTCCTCATGGCCCTGCCGAACGAGCTCGAGGAGGCGGCGATGCTCGACGGGGCGTCGCGGATCGGCTTCTTCTGGCGGATCCTCGTGCCCCTGTCCGGGCCCGGCATGGTGACGACCGGTGTGCTCGCGTTCGTCGGCTCGTGGAACGGGTACCTGCTGCCGCTGCTGTTCCTCAACGACACCGCGCTCAAGACGCTCCCGCTCGGCGTCGCCGACTTCTCCACCGAGCACTCGGCCGACACCGCCGGCGTGCTCGCGTTCACCTCGCTCGCGGTCATCCCGGCGCTGGTGTTCTTCCTGACGATGCAGAAGCGGATCGTCAGCGGCCTGCAGGGCGCCGTCAAGGGCTGACTCGCCCGTCCCTGCCCGACCCACCCCGGCCCTCGGCGGCCCCGCGGCGCACAGCCGCGGGGCGCCGGACGGCCCGTGCCCGGCTGCGACCGGCGCGAACCGAAGGAGTCAGTGCTGTGACCGATCTCGAGGTGTCGGCGGCCCCGCGCGTGTCCGACCGCGTGCGTGACCTGCTCGCCCGGATGACGCTCGAGGAGAAGCTCGCGCAGGTCGTCGGGTTCTGGGAGAAGAGCGAGGGCGAGGCCGTCGCGCCGCTGCAGGGCGAGTTCGAGGTCGAGCGCGGCCTCGACGACGTCACCCGCGACGGGCTCGGCCACCTCACGCGCGTCTACGGGACCCGCCCGGTCGACGGCGTCGAGCGGGCGCGGTGGCTGTGGGCCAAGCAGCGCTGGTTCGTCGAGGAGACCCGCCTCGGCATCCCCGCCCTCGTGCACGAGGAGTGCCTCACCGGCCTGTCGGCCTGGGGGGCGGCGACGTTCCCGACGCCGCTGGCGTGGGGCGCGTCGTTCGACGCGGACCTCGTCACGCGCATGGGCGAGCTCATCGGCGAGTCGATGCGCACGCTCGGTGTGCACCAGGGGCTCGCGCCCGTCCTCGACGTCATCCGCGACCCCCGGTGGGGACGGGTCGACGAGTGCATCTCCGAGGACCCGTACCTCGTCGGCACGCTCGGCACGTCGTACGTGCGCGGGCTGCAGTCCACCGGCATCCACGCGACCCTCAAGCACTTCGTCGGGTACTCGGCCTCGCAGTCGGGCCGCAACTTCGGCCCGGTGCACGCCGGCCCGCGCGAGCTCGCGGACGTGCTGCTCGTGCCGTTCGAGATGGGCGTGCTCGACGGCGGCGTGCGCTCCGTCATGCACTCGTACGCCGAGATCGACGGCGTGCCCGTCGCGGCGAACCCCGAGCTGCTGACCGACCTGCTGCGCGACCGCTGGGGGTTCGACGGCACGGTCGTCGCCGACTACTTCGGCGTCGCGTTCCTGCACCTGCTGCACCACGTCGCGGCCGACCTCGGGGACGCGGCCGGGCAGGCGCTCGCCGCCGGCGTCGACATCGAGCTGCCGACCGGTGACGCGTACCTCGAGCCGCTCGCCGCGGCCGTGCGCGCGGGCACCGTCGACGAGGCGCTGGTCGACCGCGCCGTGCTGCGTGCGCTCGCGCAGAAGGAGGAGCTCGGTCTGCTCGACGCGACGTTCGAGGACGAGCCCCCGACCGACGTCGACCTCGACAGCCCCGCGCACCGCGAGGTCGCGGCGCTGCTCGCCGAGCGCTCGCTCGTCCTGCTGGGCAACGACGGCACGCTGCCGCTGGCGCCGGGGGCGGACATCGCCGTCATCGGCCCGAACGCCGACCGCACGGCCGCGCTGTTCGGCTGCTACTCGTTCCTCAACCACGTGCTCGCGCACCACCCCGACGTCCCGACGCGCCTCGACGCGCCGACCGTGCTCGAGGCGCTGCGCCGCGAGCACGAGGGCCATGTCTCGTTCGCCCGCGGCTGCGCCGTGGACGACGACGACGTGTCCGGGTTCGACGCGGCCGTCGCCGTGGCCGCCTCCGCGGACGTGGCCGTGCTCGTCGTAGGCGACCACGCCGGCCTGTTCGGCCGCGGCACCGTCGGTGAGGGCTGCGACCGCGACGACCTCGAGCTGCCCGGCGTCCAGCGCCGGCTCGTCGAGGCGGTGCTCGACACCGGGACCCCCGTCGTCCTCGTCCTGCTCACGGGCCGCCCGTACGCGATCGAGTGGGCGCTCACCCGGTCCGCGGCCGTCGTGCAGGCGTTCTTCCCCGGTGAGGAGGGTGGCAACGCGGTCGCCGGTGTGCTCACGGGGCGGGTCAACCCGTCGGGTCGCCTGCCGGTCAGCCTGCCCCGGTCCGCGGGTGCGCAACCGTACTCCTACCTGCACCCGGCGCTCGGTGGCGACGGCGACGTCACCAACCTGTCGACGGTCCCGACGCTGCCGTTCGGCCACGGCCTGTCGTACACGACGTTCACGCGCACCGCCCTGCGCGTCGCGCCGGGCGCGTCGACGAGCGGCGGCCTGGGTGTCACCGTCACGGTCACCAACACCGGCACCCGCGCCGGCGCCGACGTCGTGCAGGTGTACGGCAAGGACGTCGTGGCGAGCGTGACGCGACCCGTCGCGCAGCTGCTCGGCTACGCGCGTGTCGAGCTGGACCCCGGCGAGAGCGTCGAGGTCGAGCTGAGCGTGCCGGCCGCGCGGCTGGCGTTCACCGACCGGACCGGGCGGCGCGTCGTCGAGCCGGGCGAGATCGAGGTGTGGGTCGGCCCGTCGTGCGAGCAGCGTGACGTCGAGGCGAGCGTCGTGCTCGCGGGGGAGGTCTACCCCGTGACGACCGACGACCCGCGCTGGACGGGTGTCACGACGCGCTGACGTGCCGGGGGACCGGTGCGTGCGGGGCGCGCGCGGATCACAGGACGGACGCGCGACACACCCGGCGCCACGCCGACGTACGGTGTCACGGCACCATCGCGAGGTGGTGCCGTGCCCCCGCCCGAAGGAGATCCCGCGATGAGCCGTCCCCTGCGCTCTCGTACCTCGACCCACGGTCGCAACATGGCCGGTGCGCGTGCGCTGTGGCGCGCGACCGGCATGGGCGCGGACGACTTCGGCAAGCCGATCATCGCGATCGCGAACTCCTACACGCAGTTCGTCCCCGGGCACGTGCACCTCAAGGACATGGGCGACCTCGTCGCGGGTGCGATCCGCGAGGCCGGCGGCGTCGCCAAGGAGTTCAACACCATCGCGGTGGACGACGGCATCGCGATGGGCCACGGCGGGATGCTCTACTCGCTGCCGAGCCGCGACCTCATCGCCGACTCGGTCGAGTACATGGTCAACGCGCACTGCGCCGACGCGATCGTGTGCATCTCCAACTGCGACAAGATCACGCCCGGCATGCTCAACGCCGCGCTGCGGCTGAACATCCCGGTGATCTTCGTGTCGGGTGGGCCCATGGAGGCCGGCAAGGCGGTCGTCGCCGACGGCGTCGCGAAGGCCCACCTCAACCTCATCAACGCGATCAACTACTCGGCCGACGACAACGTGTCCGACACCGCGCTGGCCAGCGTCGAGGAGAACGCGTGCCCCACGTGCGGCTCGTGCTCGGGCATGTTCACCGCGAACTCGATGAACTGCCTGACCGAGGCGCTCGGGCTGTCGCTGCCGGGCAACGGCTCGACGCTCGCGACGCACAGCGCGCGGCGTGAGCTGTTCCTCGAGGCGGGGCGCACGATCGTCGACCTCGCGCGCCGGTACTACGACGACGAGGACGACTCGGTCGCGCCGCGCTCGATCGCGTCGAAGGCGGCGTTCGCCAACGCGATGACGCTCGACGTCGCGATGGGCGGGTCGACGAACACGGTGCTGCACATCCTCGCCGCCGCGCAGGAGGCCGGGGTCGACTTCACGCTCGCCGACATCGACGCGCTGAGCCGTCGGGTGCCGTGCCTGTCGAAGGTCGCGCCCAACCACCCGGACTTCCACATGGAGGACGTGCACCGCGCCGGTGGCATCCCCGCGCTGCTGGGCGAGCTGGACCGTGCCGGGCTGCTCGACCACGACGTGACGAGCGTGCACACCCCGACGCTGCGTGCGTGGCTCGACGACTGGGACGTGCGCGGCGGCAGGGCGACGCAGCGCGCGGTCGACCTGTTCCACGCCGCGCCCGGCGGGGTGCGCACCACGCAGGCGTTCTCGACGTCGAACGTGTGGGAGTCGCTCGACACGGACGCCGCGAACGGCTGCATCCGTGACGTGGCGCACGCGTACACGGTCGAGGGCGGCCTCGCGGTGCTGCGGGGCAACCTCGCGCAGGACGGCGCGATCATCAAGACCGCGGGCATCGACCCGGACGTCTTCCACTTCGTCGGCCGCGCGCTGGTGTGCGAGTCGCAGGACGAGGCGGTCGACAAGATCCTGCGCAAGGAGGTCGAGCCGGGGCACGTCGTCGTCGTGCGCTACGAGGGCCCCGCGGGTGGCCCGGGCATGCAGGAGATGCTGTACCCGACGTCGTTCATCAAGGGCCGCGGCCTGGGCAAGGTGTGCGCGCTGATCACCGACGGCCGGTTCTCGGGCGGGTCGTCGGGGATCTCGGTGGGGCACGTCAGCCCCGAGGCCGCCGCCGGCGGCACGATCGGCCTCGTCGAGGACGGCGACGAGATCGAGATCGACGTCGAGACCCGGCTCATCCGCGTCAACGTCCCCGACGAGGTGCTCGCCGAGCGGCGCGCCAAGATGGAGGCGCGGGAGAACCCGTGGCAGCCGGTCGACCGCGACCGGTACGTCTCGCCCGCGCTGCAGGCGTACGCCGCGATGGCGACGTCCGCCGACCGCGGCGCCGTGCGCGACGTGAGCCGCATCCGCCGGGCCTGACCCCCGTGAGACAGAGGATCTGCGGCACGCAGTGCCGCAGATCCTCTGTCTCACGGGGTGAGGTGGGGTGTCAGCACTCCTCCTGGGAGCGCTCGGTGAGGACCCAGTGGCCGGTGCCGGGCACCAGGACGACCGACCCGCAGTCCGAGCCCCCGCCGTACGTGACGAACAGGACGGCCTCGCTCGGCGTCTGCGAGCGCACCTCGACGGTGTGCTCGCTGATCTGGCCGACAGCCGCGTACAGGCCTGCGGTCATCGTGATGAGCGAGGCGCAGTCCGTGATCCCGGGCGCGCCCTGCGCGGTGATCTCGTCGACCATCCGCTGCGCGAGGTCCTCGGTCATGTAGGCGCACGCGGTGTCGACGTCCGGTTCGCGGCTCGCGGCGAGCCACGTGCGGAACGAGTCGACCGGGCCGTCGTCGTCGGACGCGGCGTCCTCGGGGTCGGGGGCGGGGGTGCCGGTCGTCGTCGCGGAGGCGGACGGGGTGGGGCTCGACGTGGGCGACGCGGCGGGCTCCGACGGTGCGGTGTCGTCCGACCCGGTGGAGCCGCAGGCGGTGAGCAGGACGGTGGACGCGAGAGCGACGGCGAGCCGGAGCCGGCCGTGACGTGCGGTGGGCATGCGCGCATCCTCCCAGAGAGTCGCACGGCCCGGGCGCGCAGCCCCGGGACGCGTGGTCCGGGCGCGCTCCGGTGGGCGTGCCGAGGCGTGCCGCGCTGCCTAGTCTCGGGTCATGACGACCACGCAGGACGGGACCGGCGTCGACATCAAGCCGCGGTCGCGGCAGGTGACCGACGGGCTGGAGGCGACGGCGGCGCGCGGCATGCTGCGCGCGGTCGGGATGGGCGACGAGGACTTCGCGAAGCCGCAGGTGGGTGTCGCGAGCTCGTGGAACGAGATCACACCGTGCAACCTGTCGCTCGACCGGCTCGCGAAGGCCGTCAAGGAGGGTGTGCACGCGGCGGGTGGGTACCCGCTCGAGTTCGGCACGATCTCCGTGTCCGACGGCATCTCGATGGGCCACGAGGGGATGCACTACTCGCTGGTCAGCCGCGACATCATCGCCGACAGCGTCGAGACCGTCATGATGGCCGAGCGCCTCGACGGGTCGGTGCTGCTGGCCGGGTGCGACAAGTCCCTGCCGGGCATGCTCATGGCCGCCGCGCGCCTCGACCTCGCGAGCGTGTTCCTCTACGCGGGCTCGATCATGCCGGGCTGGGTGAAGCTCTCGGACGGCACCGAGAAGGACGTGACGATCATCGACGCGTTCGAGGCCGTCGGTGCGTGCGCGCGCGGGCTCATGAGCCGCGAGGACGTCGACCGCATCGAGCGCGCGATCTGCCCGGGCGAGGGCGCGTGCGGCGGCATGTACACCGCGAACACCATGGCGTCGGTGGCCGAGGCGATCGGGATGTCCGTGCCCGGGTCGGCCGCGCCGCCGTCCGCCGACCGGCGCCGCGACCAGTTCGCGCACCGCTCGGGGGAGGCGGTCGTGGAGCTGCTGCGCCGGGGGATCACGGCCCGGCAGATCATGACGAAGGAGGCGTTCGAGAACGCGATCGCCGTCGTCATGGCCTTCGGCGGGTCGACGAACGCGGTGCTGCACCTGCTGGCGATCGCGCACGAGGCCGAGGTCGACCTCACGCTCGACGACTTCAGCCGGGTGGCGGCCCGCGTGCCGCACCTGGGCGACCTCAAGCCGTTCGGGCGGTACGTGATGAACGACGTCGACCGGGTCGGCGGCGTGCCCGTCGTCATGAAGGCGCTGCTCGACGCGGGTCTGCTGCACGGTGACTGCCTGACCGTGACCGGGCGCACGGTCGCCGAGAACCTGGCCGACATCGCACCGCCCGACCCCGACGGCACGATCCTGCGTGCGCTCGACGACCCGATCCACCGCACGGGCGGCATCACGATCCTGTCCGGCACGCTGGCACCCGAGGGGGCGGTCGTGAAGTCCGCCGGCTTCGACTCCGACGTCTTCGAGGGCACCGCCCGCGTGTTCGAGCGCGAGCGGGCCGCGCTCGACGCGCTCGAGGACGGCACGATCCGGGCCGGCGACGTCGTCGTCATCCGGTACGAGGGGCCCAAGGGCGGCCCCGGCATGCGCGAGATGCTCGCCATCACGGGCGCGATCAAGGGCGCCGGCCTCGGCAAGGACGTCCTGCTCGTCACCGACGGAAGGTTCTCCGGCGGGACGACGGGCCTGTGCGTCGGGCACATCGCACCCGAGGCCGTCGACGCCGGACCGATCGCCTTCGTCCGCGACGGTGACCGCATCCGGCTCGACGTCGCGCACGCGACCCTCGACCTGCTCGTCGACGAGCAGGAGCTGGCGGCACGCCGCACCGGCTGGTCGCCGCTGCCGCCGCGCTACACGCGCGGTGTCCTGGGCAAGTACGTCAAGCTCGTCCGGTCGGCGTCGACGGGGGCCGTGCTCGGCTGAGGCCGGTCGCTCAGCGCGTCGACCCCGGCCCACCGGGTGAAAGCGTGTCCGAAACCGTCCGGGAACGTTCGGCGAAGGTGATCCGGGCGCGTCCGTCGGACAGACTCCGACAGATGCACACGGACAGCACCGGCGACCGCCGCCCACCCGCACCCCGGGACGCGTCGTGCTCCGGGTGACCCTGCGCGGCGTCGGCGTGCCGACCGTCGTCCTCGGCTCGGGGGAGACGCTGCTGGTCGGACGGGACCCGCACCCCGCGCTGCCGGAGGAGGACGTCGACGCGGCGCTGCGCAGCACCGCGCTCACGCTGCCCCGGGCGGCGCCGCACGTGTCGCGCGTCGTCGGGGAGATCGTGGTCGGCGAGGAGGTCGTACGGCTGCGCTGGCGCGGGTCGACCGAGGCGCAGCTCTCGAGCCTGTTCGACGCGCCCGGAGGTGCGCGGCGCGTCGCGCTCACGCAGGGCATGGCGGCGCTGCTCGACGAGGGCGAGAACCACGTCCTGCTGCTGCGCGGACGTCAGACGGCACCCGGGCAGTACACCGACCTCGTGCTCGTCGTCGACGTGACGGTCCCCGACGAGCCCGACGACACCCCCGCATGGGTGCCCGAGCACGACCCCGAGGGCGCCGTGACGGCCCCGGCACCGCGGCTCGAGCGCTGGTCGCGCGAGTGGTACGTCGCGCTCGCGCTCGCCGAGCCGTGGCTCGTCGGGGCGGACGACTACCCGCGGCCCGCGTCGAACCGGGAGATCTACGAGCGCGTCCTGGCCTGGCGCGGGCACGCGTGGAACCTCGAGCGCGCGCAGCGGGTCGACGACGCGATCCGCGTGATCGCGCGCATGGCGTTCGGGCCGGCGGACGACCCGTTCGCCCAGGGCGGGGGTCGTGTGCAGAACGTGCGCTTCGCGGTCGGGCGCCGCGCGGCCGAGACACGCCTCGTCACGGCCGGCGACCTGGCCGTCGTGGAGGCCGCACGGGCCCGCGGGGAGGGGCTGAACCCGGAACGTTCCACCCCCGACGCGCTGTCCTGACCACCCGGACCCTGCCTAGCGTCGCGACACCAGCCACGACGAGGCGAGGAGCCCGCCATGTACGACAAGAGCACGTTCCACGGCATCGACCCGCAGTACAGCCGCCAGCAGGCCCGCGCGATGCAGACCGGTGCTGGCGACCTCGACGGCATCGTCGGCGCGATCGGCTCGATGCTGAGCCAGGTCCAGTGGTCCGGCCCCGGTGCGCAGCGGTTCGTCGGCGAGTGGGACGGTGCGCTGCGCCCGGAGCTGCAGGCCGCCGCGGAGAACATCCGCACCAACGCGGTCGAGCTCGAGCGTCGCGCCCAGATGCAGGAGGACGCGAGCCGCTGACGGCTCCCGCCGGTCCGCGGACGCCCGGCCGGGCACCGCACGCGGCGGAACCTTCCACCCCGCCGACGCTGGCCGAGCAGGCACCCCGGTTCCTAGCGTCGACGACGAACCACCACCGACCCGCCGGGACCCCCGGCCCACCGCAGGAGGCACCCGATGACCCAGCTCCAGGCGAGCGGCTCGTTCCAGGGCTCCGACGTCGACGGTCTCGACAAGATCGTCCGGAAGATGAACGACGCGGCCGAGTTCGCGGACGACGTCGTCACCGCGCTGCGGGTCCTCGCCGCCGCCCTCGAGGCGATGTCCTGGACCGGCTGGGCCGCGGCGTTCGCCCGCTACCTCAGGGCCGTCGTCATCCCCTGGGTGCAGACGGTCGCGAAGTACCTGCGGGGCTTCGCGCAGGTCCTCGCGCTGATCTCGCAGACGCAGAAGGACACGAGCTCGGACACCCCGACGGTGCACATCCCGGCCTCGAGCTTCCAGCCCGTCACGCTGCCGGCCACGTCGACCGCGAACGCGCCCGTCCTGACCGCACCCGACACCGAGGTGACCCGGGCGCCGCAGGGCGGCGGGTCCGCCGGTGGCGGCGCCCAGGTCGTCGTGCCGGTGTCGATCGGGTCGGTCACGGTGCACGTCAACGGCGCCGGGGGCGGCGGTGCGCAGGTCAGCACCCCGGCCACGCCGACGCCCCGGTTCGAGGCGGGCGGCGGGGCGACGGGTGCCGGGAGCACCGGGGTGAGCGCCGGCGCGATCGCGAGCGGCCTCGTGACCGACCCCGCCGGGACGCTCGGCGCGATCGTCGGCGGTGTCGTCGGCGGGGTCGCGGGCCAGGCGGTCGGCGGCGGGACGTTCGGCGAGCGCATCGGCGCCGCCGTGGCCGGCGAGGTCGCGGGTCGCCTCTCCGAGGCCGTCGGTGGCGCGTCCGGCGGTTCGTCCGGCGGGTCGTCGGGCGGGGGCGGCGCGATCTCGCCGACGTCCTCGACGATCGGCGCCCCCGTCGGTGAGC
>JAFAEH010000314.1 GCA_023424135.1 Actinomycetes bacterium
GTCCGGTGGCGGCGGGGGCTGCGGGGCCGCGGGCGGACCGGCGTGGGGCGGTGCGCCCTGCGGTGGGACGGCACCGTGCGGTGGGACGGAGCCCGGCGGTGGGACGGAGCCCGGCGGCAGGACAGCACCGTGCGGTGCGTCCTGCGGATGCCCGCCCTGCTGCGGCGTGGCCGGCGCGGACCCGCCCTGCTGGGGATCCGTGTGCGGGCGCCCACCCTGCTGCGGGTCGTCGCCGCGGGGTCCACGCGGAGGTCGCGACTGGTCCGGTGGTGCCCACGGGTTGCCCATGCAGTCATTGTCCCGCACGTCGCACCGGTCCCGTCCGGGCTGTCGTCCCGCGTGGCGGGCGGGTGCCCGGCGGCGGGTGGGCGCGCGGGGGTCCGCCGTGTACGTTCGGCGCGTGACGACACCGAACGGGCCCCTTCCCCCTGCACGCACCGCGTCGGCGGCGCACCGGCTCGTGGTGCTGGTGTCCGGCTCGGGGTCGAACCTCGCGGCCCTGCTCGCGGCGCACGACGACCCGGCGTTCGGTGCACGCGTCGTCGGCGTGGTGGCGGACCGGGACGGCATCGTGGCGCTCGACCGTGCCCGGGACGCCGGTGTGCCGACGGCGGTGGTGCGGCTGCGCGACTTCCCCGACCGCGGCGCGTGGGACCGCGCGCTGACGCAGGCGGTCGACGTGTTCTCGCCGGACACGGTGGTCGCGGCGGGGTTCATGAAGCTCGTCGGGGAGCCGTTCCTCGCGCGGTTCGGCGGGCGGACGGTCAACACGCACCCGGCGCTGCTGCCGTCGTTCCCCGGCGCCCACGGCGTGCGTGACGCACTGGCGTACGGCGTGAAGGTCAGCGGCTGCTCGGTCATCGTCGTGGACGCGGGCGTCGACTCGGGCCCGATCGTCGCGCAGGAGGCGGTCCCGGTGCTCGACGGTGACGACGAGGACGCGCTGCACGAGCGCATCAAGGTCGTCGAGCGTCGACTGCTGGTCGACGTCGTGGGGCGGATCGCGCGGGGTGGGCTCACGGTCGAGGGGCGTCGCACGCGGATCGGCTGAGCCGGGGGAGCCCTCGAGCGGGCGTCCCGGCGGTGACGAAGCGCCCGCGGGCCCGGCGGACCGGCCGCTCAGCGCACGGCGGCCGGTCGCGTGGAGCGGTGTGCCGCGAGCGTCTCGGGGACGATCGTGTCCCACGGCGTCGGCTCCAGGCCGAGTGCGCGGCGTGACGCGACGTCGTCGGCGACGAACGGCTCGACGAACTGGTACCCGACGGCGTGGATCTCGCGCAGCATCGGCTGCACGAGCCCCAGCGCGCGGACGGCGGCCAGCGGGATCGGGGAGATTCGGGGTGCGGGTGCGCCCGCGGCGGTCGCGAAGCGTTGCGCGAGCTGCCGGTACGTGAGCGGCTCGGGCGACGGGACGTGCCAGGGGCGGCCCCACGCACCGGGCGTCGTCGCCGCCCGGGCGAGCGCCGCGGCGAAGTCGGGCAGGTAGGTCCACGTGTGCGGCTGGTCGGCGGCGCCGACCGGGCGCAGCACGCGGCCCGCCAGCAGGGGTGTGAGCATGCGGGGACCGGCGTGCGCGTGGGCCTCGGCGTACGGGCCGAGGTAGTCGCTGCCGCGGACCTCGGTCGTCCGGATCGCACCGGCCTCGTGACGCGCGAGCGCGTCGGCCCACAGACGCGCCCGGACGCGGCCCTTCGTCTCGCGCGTCGCGAGCGGGTCGTCCTCGTGCATGTGGTGGTTGCCGGCGCCGTAGGCGTAGAGGTTGCCGGCGGTGACCAGGACGGCGCCGGTCCGCTCGGCGGTGGTCAGGAGCGCGGCGGCGACGGGCGGCCAGTCGACGGGCCAGCGGTGGTAGGCGGGGTTGACGCAGTTGTAGAGCGCGGCGGCGCCCTGCGTGCGTGCCGTCAGGGCGTCGGGGTCCGTGCCGTCGACGCGGTGCTGCGTGATGCTCCCGGCGCCGTGCTCCTGGTGCGGTGGTGTGCCGGGGAGCGGGCCGGAGCGGGACAGGACGTGGACCTCGTGGCCCTGCGACGCGAGGTGGGTGGCCAGCGATCGCCCGATCGGGCCCTTGCCGAGGATCGTGTGCCGAGCCATGGTGACCTCCGAGAAGTGCGAGCAGTGCTCTCTGATGCGACCCATGCTCACGTGCGGAGCGGGGCCAGGTCAAGAGCGGTGCTCTCGTTTGCGTGCGGCGCTCTCGCGAGACATGCTCGACCCATGACCACGGCACGACCGGCCGTCCGGCCCACCCCGCGCGAGCGCGCGCGCGCCGAGTTCCGGCGCGACCTGCTCGCCGCCGCGCGCGTGCGGCTCGTGCAGGACGGCCCGCAGCAGCTCTCCCTGCGCGCCGTCGCCCGCGACCTCGGCGTCGCGTCGTCGGCCGTCTACCGGTACGTGGACTCCCGCGACGCACTGCTCACGCTGCTCGTCGCCGAGTCCTACGACGCCGCCGGCGCGGCCGTCGAGCAGGGGGCCGCGGCAGCCGTCGCGGCTGGCCACGACCCGGCCCGCACGTGGCTCGAGGCGGCCCGCGCGTTCCGCCGCTGGGCCGTCGCGGACCCGCACGCCTTCGAGCTGATCTACGGCACACCCGTGCCCGGGTACGTCGCACCGCGCGACACCGTCGCACCCGCGACGCGGCTCTGGAACGTCGTGGTCGACGTGCTCGCCGCCGCACGTCGCGCCGGGGCGCCCGCCACCGTGGTGCCCGTGCCCGACCCGACCGACCTCGTGACCGACGACGTCCTCGTGTTCGCCGCGCAGCGCACCGGCGGCGACCCCGCCCTCGAGCCCGGCGACGCCGCGCGGAGCCTGACGCTGTTCGCGTCGCTGGTCGGGGCCGTCACCGCCGAGCTCTTCGGGCACCTGCGCGGCATCGCCGACGACCACGGGCGCGCGTTCGACGCCATCGTCGCGACCGCCGCCGCGGGCGTCGGGCTGACCGTCGACCTGGCCGCGGCCTGGGGTCAGGACGGCGAGGCCGGGTAGACTCGTCCGCGGTCGTGACTGGCGAGGGTGGAGGACCACCGGGGAGCGACCGAGCACCACCCTGCCGAGTGCACCGCCCGCCTGGGTGCCGGGGTCACCGCCGAGGTCCCCGGACCGCCGCCCGCCCCAGGAAGGTGCCCATGTCGCACGACCTGCCCCCCGTCGCCACCGTGAACGACCCGACCTCCGACGCCACGCGCCGTCCGCTGCGCCGCGCGCTGCTGTCCGTGTACGACAAGACCGGGCTCGTCGAGCTCGCGACCGCGCTGCACGCGGCGGGTGTCGAGCTCGTCTCGACCGGTTCCACGGCCGCGACGGTCGCCGCCGCGGGCGTCCCCGTCACGCGTGTCGAGGACCTCACCGGGTTCCCCGAGTGCCTGGACGGACGGGTCAAGACGCTGCACCCGCGCGTGCACGCCGGGATCCTCGCGGACACGCGTCGGCCCGAGCACCTGGCGCAGCTCGACGAGCTCGGCGTCGCGGCGTTCGAGCTCGTCGTGGTCAACCTCTACCCGTTCACGCAGACGGTCGCGTCCGGTGCGGACGTCGACGCGTGCGTCGAGCAGATCGACATCGGCGGGCCGTCGATGGTGCGCGCGGCGGCCAAGAACCACCCGAGCGTGGCCGTCGTGGTCGACCCGGCGCGCTACGCGGACGTGGTCGCGGCGGCCGCGGCCGGCGGGTTCACGCTCGCGGACCGCACGCGCCTGGCCGCCCAGGCGTTCGTCCACACGGCGTCCTACGACGTCGCGGTCGCGTCCTGGATGGGCAGCGTCGCGACGACGACGGACGAGGTCGGCGGTGTCGCGACCGGGTTCCCGGCCTGGATCGGTGCGACCTGGGAGCGCGCCGACGTGCTGCGCTACGGCGAGAACCCCCACCAGCGTGCCGCCCTGTACACGTCGCCGGACGCCACGACGGGCCTCGCCCGGGCGACCCAGCTGCACGGCAAGGCGATGAGCTACAACAACTACGTCGACGCCGACGCCGCGTGGCGTGCCGCGCACGACCACGGCGACGGCGCGAGCGTCGCGATCGTCAAGCACGCGAACCCGTGCGGCATCGCGGTCGGCACCGACGTGGCCGATGCGCACGCCAAGGCCCACGCGTGCGACCCGGTGTCCGCGTTCGGCGGTGTCATCGCGACCAACCAGCGTGTCACCCTCGCGGCGGCGCAGCAGATCGCACCCGTCTTCACCGAGGTCGTCGTCGCCCCCGGGTTCGACGACGACGCGCTCGCGCTGCTCACGGAGAAGAAGAACATCCGCCTGCTCGTCGTCGACGCGCCGCCGGCCGCACGGGTCGAGACGCGCGCCGTGTCCGGCGGGCTGCTCGTGCAGGCCGTCGACCGCATCGACGCGCCGGGCGACGACCCCGCGGCGTGGACGCTGGCCGCGGGCGAGGCCGCCGACGAGGCCACGCTCGCGGACCTCGCGTTCGCGTGGCGGGCCGTGCGGGCCGTGAAGTCCAACGCGATCCTGCTCGCCTCCGACGGTGCGTCCGTCGGGGTCGGCATGGGGCAGGTCAACCGCGTCGACTCGTGCCGCCTGGCCGTCGAGCGCGCCAACACCGGCGACACCGAGCGCGCGCGCGGCGCCGTCGCGGCGTCCGACGCGTTCTTCCCGTTCGCGGACGGTCTGCAGGTGCTGCTCGACGCGGGCGTGCGCGCCGTCGTCCAGCCCGGTGGCTCGGTGCGCGACGAGGAGGTCGTCGCGGCGGCCGCGGCCGCGGGCGTGACGCTCTACCTCACGGGGACGCGCCACTTCGCGCACTGACCCCTGCGGCCGCGCCGACCGGCCGACCGCGCACCGTCACCG
>JAFAEH010000318.1 GCA_023424135.1 Actinomycetes bacterium
CCGGTGACCTCGCCGGTGTCTGGCGCGGCGACGTCGGGGGCGACGGCCCGGGCGGCGCGGTGAGCGCACCCGACCTGGCGCGGCTCGCCCCGCGACCCGCGCTGCGCGCGCTGCACGACGTCGGGAGGTCGGTCGACGTCGTCGCCGGCGACGTGACCCTCGCGCGCTACGTCTACGTGCCCGACGACGTGCAGCTCGAGTCGCCGCGGCCGTACCTGCACCCGCTGCGCACGCGCGGCGGCGACCTCGTCTCGGAGTTCCGCCCGCACGACCACGTGTGGCACAAGGGCATCGCGTGGTCGCTGCCCGTCGTCGGGGACGAGAACTTCTGGGGCGGACCCACGTTCGTCTCGCTCGACGCGTCCGAGCACGGGTACGTGCAGCTCGACAACGACGGGTCGATGGACCACACCGCTCTCACGCGGCTCGACGTGTCGACCTCGGCCGCAGGTGAGCGCGTCGACCTCGAGCACACGCTCGCGTGGCACACGCAGGCCGGCGAGCACGTCGTCGACGAGAGTCGCGCGCTCGCCGCCGTCGTCCCGGACGTGCGCGAGGACGCCTGGGTGCTGCTGTTCTCCACCACGATGACGAACGTGTCCGCGCGGCCCCTGCCGATCGGGTCGCCGACGACCCGCGGCCGCGAGAACGCGGGCTACGGCGGGCTGTTCTGGCGCGGACCACGCTCGTTCACCGGCGGGACGCTGCTGGCGCCCGGGTTCGCCGGTGGTGAGGAGATCCGCGGACGGCGGGCGCCGTGGATGGGGTTCACGGGGCGCCTCGACGGCACGGGGAACGCCGCGACGCTCGTCATGGTGGACGCCGAGGCCAACCCGTCGCACCCGCCGCAGTGGTTCGCCCGGCGGGACATGTTCGCGTGCCTGTGCCCGGCGCCGTTCTTCAGCGAGGAGGTCGCGTTCGACCCGGGTGCCACGCTGACGTTCCGCCATGCGGTGGTCGTCGCCGACGGGCCGGGTGATCCTGACCACGCGGCGACCCTCGCCGCGCTCGGGCTTGGCATGCTGGACGGATGACCAGTCTTCCGGGCGGTGTGGCCGTCAGCCGTCTGCGCGTGTACGACTGGCCCGCGCCCGACGGCGTAGGCCTCGCGGGCAGCGGCACGCCGCACCTGCACATCGCCTCGACCGAGGCGTACGTCGTGCTCGCCGGGACCGGAGCCGTGCACACCCTCGGACCGGACGGGTTCTCCGAGCACCCGCTGCGCCCCGGCGTCGTCGTCACGATCCAGCCGGGCGTCGTGCACCGGGCCGTCAACGACGGCGACCTCGAGGTGCTCGTGATCATGTCGAACGCGGGCCTGCCGGAGGCGGGCGACGCCGTCATGACGTTCCCGCCCGACGCCCTGGTCGACGCGGCGACGTACCGGGCGGCCGCGACGCTGCCGTCCGGCGGGGCGCACTCCGAGGTGACCGACGCGCAGGTCGCAGCGGCCGCGCGTGCCCGTCGGGACCTCGCGCTCGAGGGGTACGCGCAGCTGCGGGAGGCAACCTCCCGCAGCGGTGCGCGCACCGCGCTGCAGCCCTTCTACGAGGCCGCGGTCCGGCTCGTGCGTCCGTCGGTGCCGCGGTGGCAGGACCTGTGGGGGCGCACGGCGTTCGCGCAGACCGATGCCACCGCCGCCGTGCTCGAGGGGCTCATGCGCGGCGCGGCCCCGCACCTGCTCCAGGGTCGCAGCGAGCGCACCGAGCCGCGCCCCGCGCCCCGCGCGTACGGCATGTGCGGCCGCCTCCAGATCTACCCCCACCCCTGACCCACCCCATCCGCGCCACTGGTCACGTAGGTGACCAGTGCACGGGCGTGGCGGGCGCAGAGGTGACCAGCCCGTGAGCGATCGCAGGGCGGGAGCTCTTGCTGTGCGCTGGCCGGTCGGCGGTGCCGGGAGGGTGCCGTCGGGTGGGGGTGGCGGGTGCCGGTGGGTGCCGTCGGACGGGGTCAGGCGCGGCCGGCGGCAGCCGTCAGGACGACGTGGCGGTCGGTCGTGACCGCCGTGAGCAGGTCGCGCTCGGACTCGGCGTGCCGCCGCAGGTCGGTGCGGCCCGTCGCGGCCTGCTGCCGGTGGAACGCGAGCGTCGTCGCGTCGCGCTGGAAGCGGCGCATCGCCTCGCCCGCCGCCGGTCCGCCCGCGCGCCGCGCCCACGCGACGGCGGTGCTGCGACGGGGGAGGGAGGACAGCATCTCGACCTCGTGGGGGGCGAACCACCCGGCCGCGGCGTACTCGCCGAGGCGGTGGCGGATCACCGCGGACTCCTGGCGGCGCAGCCAGAACGCGATGCCCACGATCCCGGCGAACAGCGGCACCTGCACGAGCACGAACACCCCGAGGAACGCGTCGCCCGAGAACAGGCTCGTCGCGTTCCACGCCGAGTGCCCCACCATCGCGCACAGCAGGCCCAGCGGGAACGCCCACCACGCCGCGAAGCGGTGCCGTGAGCGTGCGGCCAGGCCCAGCGCCGCCCCCGTGCACGCCGTGAAGAGCAGGTGCGCGAACGGCGTCGCGAGGCCGCGCAGCACGAATGTCTCGGCGAGGGCGCTGCCCGCGCGGCCGAAGTACAGGACGTTCTCGGTGAACGCGAAGCCCGCGGCGACGACGCCCGCGTACACGATGCCGTCGACCACGCCGTCGAAGTAGCGACGCCGGGCCAGGTACAGCGCGAGCACGCCCGCGCCCTTCGCGATCTCCTCGACGACGGGTGCGGACACGAGCGTCGCCGCGGTCAGACCGGCCTCGGCACTGCCGGTGGCCTGCGCGACCGAGTACATCGTGAGGTCGTTGACGACGAGCGAGACGAGCACCGCCACGCCCGCGCCCCACAGCAGCCCGAACAGCAGCGCACCGCGCGGCTCGGGCTCCCAGCGATCGAGCCAGCGGATGCCGAGCAGCACGACGGTCAGCGGCACGACCGCCAGCACCGTCCCGACGACGCCCGCGGCGACCCCGACCTGCACGAGCACCAGCCCGACCGCGGCGATCGCGGCGATCGCGATGAGGACGAGGGCGAGCACCGTCAGGACGTCCCGCGCGCTCGTGCTGCGCCGCGGCGGTACCCACGTCGGGGGGACCGCGCCGGGCGGGGTGGCGGGACGGCCGGGGTCGTGGCTGGTCACGCGCCCACCCTAGGGGCGCACCGGGACGCCCGTCCCGGGCCCTGCCGGGTGCCGACCGTAGAGTGGCGGGGCCGGTGCGTGGTGCGCCGACCACGACGAGGGAGGGGCCGGGATGGGCGCGGACGTGCGCGAGCAGGGTGAGGTCGAGCGGGAGGTCCGCCGCCGGATGCACGCGCAGGAGCTCTACGACGACGAGGGCCCGGGCCTCGAGCCGCTCGTCGAGGAGCGGCAGCGCGCCAAGGAGCTCACGTGGCGCTTCAACATGACGAACCCGCGCGACGTCGCCGGTCGCCAGGCGATCCTGCGCGAGCTGTTCGGCCCCATGGGTGAGCGCGTGTGGATCGAGGCGCCGCTGCAGGTCTCGTACGGGTACAACGTGAGCTTCGGGGACGACGTGTTCGTCAACGTCGGCTTCACGCTGGTCGACGACATCGAGGTGAGCATCGGGTCGCGCGTGATGATCGCGCCGAACGTCACGATCACCGTCACGGGCCACCCCGTCCACCCCGAGCTGCGCTCGGGCATGGCGCAGTTCTCCGCACCCGTCGTCGTCGAGGACGACGTGTGGCTCGGCGCGCACGTCGTCGTGCTGCCGGGTGTGACGATCGGTGCCGGCTCGATCGTCGGTGCCGGCAGCGTCGTGACGCGCGACGTCCCGCCGGGTGTCGTCGTCGGCGGCGTCCCCGCCCGCGTCATCCGCCCCATCACGGACGCCGACCGCGAGTTCGCGTACAAGGCCCCGCGCACGCTCGGGTGACCGCTCCGGTGGGGAGACCTCGGTACCTCGGAGTTCCTGAACCTCCTCACCGCGGTGCCGACCGGCGTCGGCTCACGCGTCGGCCCACGTCTCGACGACCGACAGGTCGAGCGCGAACTCGACCGGGTAGTCGCCGAACAGCAGGCGACCCGCCTCGTCGGCCGACGCGCGCACGGCCTGCGCGACCTCGTCGGCGTCGGCCGCGGGGCAGTGCACGACGACCTCGTCGTGCAGGAAGTACGCGAGGTGCGCGCGCCCGTCGCCGATGGTCCGCAGGCTGCGGCGCAGGGACGCGAGCCAGCACAGCGCCCACTCGGCGGCCGTGCCCTGCACGACGAAGTTGCGGGTGAACCGCCCGCGGTCGCGCGCGCGGCGGCGCGTGTCCCGCACGTCGTCGGGGTCGGCGCCCTCCGCACCCGCGGCGCCCAGGTGGTCGAGGAACGACGCGCTCGCGGGCGGTGACGAGCGACCCAGCCACGTCGAGACGGCCTCGCCCCGTTCACCGGCGCGTGCGGCGTCCTCGACGAGCGCGACGGCCCGCGGGTACGCACGGGCCAACCGCGGCATGAGCATCGCGGACGCGCCGGTGGTCGCACCGTAGATCGCCCCGAGCAGCGCGTACTTGGCGTCTGTGCGGGAGTCGACGATCCCGGCGTCCGCGATGCCCTGGTACAGGTCGGTCGCGCGCGCCGCCTCGGACATCGCGCGGTCGCCGGACATCGCGGCGAGCACGCGGGGCTCGAGCTGCGCGGCGTCGGCGACCACGAGCCGCCACCCGTCGTCGGCCCGTGCCGCGGCCCGCAGCGAGGCCGGGAGCTGCAGCGCCCCGCCGCCGTCGGTGGCCCAGCGCCCGGTGACGACGCCGCCGACGACGTACGTGGGTCGGAACCGCCCGTCGTGCACCCACGCGTCGAGCCACGCCCACCCGTTCGCGGACACCAGGCGCGACAGGCGCTTGTACTCGAGCAGCGGCTCGACGACGGGGTGGTCGAGCTCGCGGACCTCCCACTTCGACGTCGAGGACAGCGTGAAGCCCTGCCGGCGCAGCGCGGCGAGCAGGTGCGGCTGCGAGTCGATGCTCAGGCGCGGGTCGGCGAGCAGCGTGCGGACCGTCGTCGCGAGCTCCTCCAGGCGTCGCGGGCGGCCGCCCGCGAGGGGGCGGGGACCGAGCATCTCGGTGAGCAGCGCGTCGTGGCGCACGGGGTCCCACGGCAGGCCGTCGTGCTGCAGCTCGGCGGCGACGAGCGCACCGGTGGACTCGGCGGCCAGCAGGAGCCGCAGGCGCCCGGGTGCGCTCGACCCGGCGACCGCGTCGAGCTGGGTGCGCAGGGCGTCGAGCAGCGTGTCCGCCGTACCGGCGGACGCCTCGTCGGTCGTGTCGTCGGGTGGGGCGGGCGCGTCCGCGGTCCCCGCCGACCGCGGTGCGGGGACGTCGTCCAGCTCGCGCAGCGCGTCGAGCAGGTCCGGCTCGCGCGGCGGCGGTGCCTGCGCCGGGGGTGCGTCGAACGGTCCGGGTGGCGCCTGCTGGAGGCGTGAGCCCGCGGCGGACGCGGCGTGCCGCAGGATCGTGTGGCACAGCCGCAGGTCGTGGCAGCGTTCGACGCGCACGCCGGCGTCGAGCAGCGCGGGGGACCAGCGCCGCGTGTCGTCCCACACCCAGCGGGGGTGCTCGGCGGCCTCGACGTGTGCGACGGCCGCGGTCCACGCGTGGTCGTCGACGGTCCGTGCACCGAGCGGGTGGGCCTGCGCGTCGAGCGACGTCAGCGTGACGGTGCGCGTGTGCTCGTCACGGCTGAGCAGCACGTACGCGGGCACGCCTCATCCTCGCGCGACCCACCGACATCGTCGTCGCGCGGGGCACCGGCACCCGTCGTTCAGCGAGACAGTGCGGTGCGGACGGCCGCGCCGGGGACGGCGAGCAGCGCGCTGCCGTCCTGACCGTCGAGCGTGACGAGCAGGTCGGCGGTGTCTGGGTCGACGACGACCTCCGCACCGTCGTCGCCGTGGATCGTCCCGGGTGCGTGCAGGGCGGCCGCGACGACCTCGCACGGCCACTGCCAGCGGGTGATGCCGGACGCCTGCAGGAAGTGCACGACCAGCCGGTCGCCGTCGCGGTGGACGGTCGTCGCGACGGTCGCGGACGTGTGCACGAGCACGCAGTCCGCCGAGGTCAGCACTGGTGTCGCACCGGTCTCGCCCATCGTCCATCCTCCGCTCGTCGCCGACGCCCGGGCTCCTGCGTCCCCGGCCGACCCAGGCGGCGAGCCGGGTCGGTGGGACGCTATCGGGCTCCACCGACACAAGGGGGTGGGGCGCCGGGTGAGATACCTCGCGTTCGGGTGACATGGGGCGATGCGTGACCCGGACGGCCGCTCGTGCGCAGGGTGGCGGGTGCGCGGTACGGTGTGTTGAACCGATTCACACCGAGGTGGCACCGGGAGCGCACGTGCACGAGACCATCGTCGTCGGAGCGGGTGCCATCGCGGGTGCCCACGTCAGCGCCGTCGCCGCACAGCCAGGACGGGCCCGGGTGCGGGCCGTCGTCGACGTCGATGCCGAGCGTGCCCGTGCGTTCGCGGAGCGCTTCGAGGTCCCGGAGCACGGCACCGACCTTGCCGCGGTCCTGGCGGGTGAGGGCCACGAGCGTGCGCCGTCGCTCGCGCACGTGTGCACCCCGCCCGGCACGCACGTCCCGCTCGCGACCGCGTGCCTCGAGGCGGGCGTGCCCGTGCTCGTCGAGAAGCCGCCCGTGCTGTCCCTGGCCGAGGTCGACGACCTGCTCGCGGTCGTCGAGCGCACGGGAGTCGACGTCTCCGTGGTCTTCCAGCACCGTTTCGGCCACGCGGGCAGGCGCGTCGCCGACGCGCTCGGGGACGGGCGCCCGCTGGGGCGGCCGCTCGTCGCGACGTGCGACACGCTGTGGTTCCGCGGCGACTCCTACTGGGACCTGCCGTGGCGCGGCCGCTGGGAGGTCGAGGGCGGCGGGCCGACGATGGGGCACGGCATCCACCAGACCGACCTGCTGCTCGCACTGCTCGGGCCCTGGCAGGAGGTCACCGCGATGGTCGCGCGACGCGCTCGGCCCACCGAGACGGAGGACGTGTCGGCCGCGGTCGTGAGGTTCGAGGACGGCACGCTCGCGACCGTCATGAGCTCCCTGCTCTCACCGCGCGAGACGTCGGCGGTGCGCATCGACACCGAGGTCGCGACCGTCGAGGTCGAGCACCTGTACGGCTACGCCGACGCGGACTGGCGCGTCACCCCCGCGCCGGGCCACGAGGACGCCGCCGCGTGGTGGGCCGGCGGCCTCGACGCCGACGCCCCGGGCTCGTCGCACGCGCAGCAGGTCGCGGCCGTGCTCGACGCGCTCGACGAGGGCACGACGCCACCGGTCTCGCTGCGCGAGGCGCGCGACACGATGGACCTCGTCGCCGCGACCTACGCGTCGGCCGCGACCGGACGCCCCGTGCGCCGCGGCGAGATCGGTCCGGGCCACCCCTGGTACACGTCCATGAAGGGCGACGCCCCGGGGTTCTGACGCCGGGGCCGGGACAGGCGGCCCGCACTGCCTCACAGGTCGAGCCACACCCGGATGCGGTCGTCGAGCTCGGCCATCAGGTCGGGCGGGACGTACCCGGCACGCCGGGAGAGGCGTCGGACGTCGACCGCCCGCAGCTGTTCCGCCTGCGCCTTGCAGTCGGCACCCAGGCCCGTGCGCGAGGCGGGGAGCAGGAGCTGGAAGTCGAACACGGAGTCGAGGTGCCGGGTCGTCGTCGGCACGACGGCCACGACGCCGGACCCACGCTCCATCGCGCGCTCGGCGAGCCTGCCGCGGCCGACGACGACGGCGGTGCGACTCTTGTTCGCCTCGGCTCCGACCGACGGGTCGAGCCCGACCCACCAGATCTCTCCCCTCACGCCGCGTCGCCGGTCGTGGTGTCCCAGGCCGAGGCGTCGTCGGACCCGGTCCACTGGTCCATCGCCGTGTCGTACTGCTCCAGCAGGGAGCGTTCGCGCAGCAGCGCGATGGCCTGCTGGAGGGCGGACGAGCGTGTCGAACCCGGGTGCGAGGTCACGTAGGCGTCGAGCGTCGTGACGTCGTCCTCGGGGAGGCTGACGGAGAGCTTCATGTCGACGAGACTACCGACGGTGCTACCGGCAATGCCACCCCGTTCCGTCGCTGCAGCGCGCACGCCTGGACGGTTTTCGCGGTGCGGGGGTCCTGCGTTAGCGTCGGAGCAGCCCTGTCGCATCGATCCGACCCTCGAAGAGGACCCCCTGTGGACACGCTCCCTTACCAGGACCCGACCCTGCCCGTCGCGGAGCGCGTCGCGGACCTGCTGAGCCGCATGACGCTGCCCGAGAAGGCGGGGCAGATGCTGCAGCTCGACGCCCAGCCGGGCGTGGAGGACCTCGTGCTGGACACGCACGTCGGCTCGATCCTGCACGCGTCCCCGCAGCGGGTGCTCGAGGCCCTGGACGCGGTCGAGCGCACGCGCCTGCGCATCCCGCTGCTCGTGGCCGACGACGCGATCCACGGCTACTCGTTCTGGCGCGGTGCGACGATCTTCCCCACGCAGCTCGGCGTCGCCTCCTCGTGGGACCCGTCCGCGGCCGAGGCGATGGCCCGGGTGACGGCCGTCGAGGTGTCCGCGACCGGTCTGCACTGGACGTTCTCGCCCGTCGTGTGCATCACGCGCGACCTGCGCTGGGGCCGTGTCACCGAGACGTTCGGCGAGGACCCGTTCCTCATCGGCGAGCTCGCCGCCGCGATGGTGCGGGGCTACCAGGGTGACGGTCTGGACGACCCGACCGCGATCCTCGCGTGCGCCAAGCACTTCGCCGGGTACTCCGAGACGCAGGGCGGGCGCGACGCCTCCGAGGCCGACATCTCGCGGCGCAAGCTGCGCTCGTGGTTCCTCCCGCCGTTCGAGCGGGTCGCGCGCGAGGGGGCGCGCACGTTCATGATCGGCTACCAGTCCACCGACGGCGTGCCCATCGTCGTCAACCGCTGGCTGCTGCAGGACGTGCTGCGCGGTGAGTGGGGCTGGACCGGCACGCTCATCACCGACTGGGACAACGTCGGGCGCATGATCTGGGAGCAGAAGATCGCCCCGGACCACGAGCACGCCGCCGCGAACGCCGTGAACGCCGGCAACGACATGGTCATGACCACGCCCGGGTTCTTCGAGGGTGTGCAGAAGGCCGTCGCGAACGGCCTGGTCGACGAGGCGCAGCTCGATGCGGCCGTCGCGCGCATCCTCACCCTCAAGTTCGAGCTCGGGCTGTTCGAGGACCCGCGCCGCCCCGACCCGGTCCGGCAGGCCGAGGTCATCGGCTCCGACGAGCACCAGGACGTGAACCTGCACGTCACACGCCGCTCGCTGGTCCTGCTGCAGAACTCGGGGGTCCTGCCCCTGGGCGGTGGCCTCGTCTCGGACCTCGACGGGCGCGCCACGAACCCCGACGGGTCGGCGCCCGCACCGCTGCGGATCGCGCTCGTCGGCCCCAACGCCGACGACGTCGACGCCCAGCTCGGCGACTGGGCGGGCCGCTCGGGACAGGTCGACTGGATGCGCGAGGAGGGGCACCCGCGCGAGATGACGGAGACCGTCCTCGACGGGCTGCGTGGCCTGCTGCCGGAGGGCTGGGAGCTCACGTACGCCAAGGGTGCCGAGATCGGCACGCTCGGCCCCGACCCCGAGGGCGAGTTCCACCCCGACGGCCAGCCGCGCATGCCGATCATGCACGCGGCGTCGCCGGACGAGGCGATGATCGCGCAGGCCGTCGCGGCCGCACGGGCGTCCGACCACGTCGTCGCCGTCGTGGGGGACACGATCGGCCTGATGGGCGAGACGCGCTCGACGGCGACGCTCGAGCTGGTCGGCGGGCAGGTGGCCCTGCTCGACGCGCTCGCCGAGACCGGTGTGCCCACGACGGTCGTCGTGATCGCGTCCAAGCCGCTCGTCCTGCCGGACTCCGCGCTGGCCGCGGACGCGATCGTGTGGGCCGCGAACCCGGGCATGCGCGGCGGGCGTGCGATCGCCGAGCTGCTGCTCGGCACGATCGACCCCGCCGGGCGGCTGCCTGTGACGTTCGCGCGGCACGTCGGTCAGCAGCCCGTCTACTACAACGCCCTGCGCGGCCAGCACGGCAACCGCTACGCCGACCTCACGCAGGACCCCGCGTTCGCGTTCGGCGAGGGGCTGACCTACTCGACGGTCGAGTACACGGACCTCACGGTCGCGACGCCCGTGCTCGGCCACGACGACGTCGTGCGCGCGCAGGTCACCGTCACGAACACCGGGACGCGCCCGTCGCACGAGGTCGTCCAGGTCTACGTCAGCGACCTCGTCACGACCCTGACGTGGGCGGACAAGGAGCTCAAGGCGTACCGGCACGTCGACGTCGCCCCGGGGGAGTCCGTGGTCGTCGACGTCGAGGTACCCGTGGCGGACTGCACGATCGTCGACGCCGAGGGACGACGCGTCGTCGAGCCGGGCGAGTTCGAGCTGCTCGTCGGCCGCTCGTCGCGCGACCGCGACCTGCTGCGGGCGGGGTTCACGGTCACGGCCTGACGGCGTCCGGAGACCCGGGTGCCCGGGTCGCACCGAAGGTCGCGGCAGGGCGTTCGGGTCGCTCTCCCGCGACCCGGTGATGAGTCCGGGCCTACCCCGGACGGTCAGCGGCGGGCGACCGTGCTCTCGCGCACGACCAGCTCGGGCTGGAACATCACGCGCTGGTGCTCGGTCCCCGCGCCGGCGGCGGCCTCGCGCAGCAGCAGGTCGGCCGCGGTCCAGCCGAGCGTGTGCGTCGGCTGACGCACCGACGTCAGGGGCGTGCTGAGCATCGCGGCGAACGCGACGTCGTCGTAGCCGACGACGGCCATCGCGTCGGGCACGGGGACGGCGGCGCGGCGCAGCGCGCGCAGGGCCCCGAGCGCGGTGACGTCGTTGACGCAGAACGTCGCGGTGGGGCGACGGGACGGGGCGGCCGCGAGGACCTCGGTCATCGCCGCGTCGGCCGCGTCCGCGTTGAGCGACGGCACCTCGACCTCGACGAGCACGTCCGCGGGGTCGAGCCCGGCGGCGGTCAGCGCGGTGAGGACGCCGGCGCGGCGCTCGGCGCACTGCCGGATCGTCAGCGGGCCGTTGACGAACGCGAGCCGGCGGTGCCCGAGCCCGAGCAGGTGCTCGACCGCGAGCGCGGCGCCGCGCACGTCGTCGACGCCCACGCTCGAGACGACGGACGGGTCGGCGCTCGAGTCGAGCAGGACGACGGGCACGCCGCGGTCGCGCACGGCCAGGATCGCGTCGAGCGAGCCGTGCGTCGGGGTGACGAGCAGGCCGTGGACGCCGTGCTCCTCGTGCAGCCGCAGGTAGCGTGCCTCGCGCTCGGGGTCCTCGTCGGACGAGGACAGCATGAGCGTGTGGTCGTCGGGGGCGAGGCGGTCCTCGATGCCGCGCGCGACCTCGGTGAAGAACGGGTTGGCGATGTCGAGGACGATGGCGCCGACGGTGCGGATCGTGCCGGCGCGCAGCTGGCGCGCGGACGCGTTACGCACGAAGTGCAGGTCGTCGATCGCGGTCTGCACGCGCTCGCGCGTCGCGGGGGTGACCTGCTCGGGCCGGTTGAGGACGTTGGACACCGTTCCGACGGACACGCCCGCGCGTCGTGCGACGTCGGTGATCGACGGTCGCCGCGGTCGGCCGTTGCCCTGCGTCGCCATCGTCCGCCTCCCCGTCGTCGGGGCTCGGCCCCCGCGTCCGGCGTCGATGCTAGCCATCGCCGCGCGGCGCGGGCCTCCCGACGCGGCGAGCCGACGCGCCGGATGCGTTGACGGGGTGGTGCGGGGCTCCCTATGGTGGTCATGAATCGATTCATAGGCGATCGGGCCGTCGGGGCCGACGCCGACGAACCCGGAGGTCGACGATGACCCGCGTCTGCTTCGTCTCACGCGTGCGCCCGGACCGGCTCGACGAGTACCGCGAGCGGCACGCCGCCGTCTGGCCCGAGATGCTCGAGGCGCTGCGCGACACCGGGTGGCGCGACTACCACCTCTACCTCGCGCCCGACGGCCGGCTCGTCGGCGTCCTGGAGACCGACGACTACACCGCCGCGCAGGCCGCGATGGCGGCGACCGACGTCAACGCGCGCTGGCAGGCGCAGATGGGCGACCTGTTCGTCGACCCCGGCAACCCCGACGAGGGCTTCGTGCTGGCCGACGAGGTCTTCCACCTCGAGGCACAGCTCACCGCCGCGGGACTGCCCACCACCCCGCAGCGACGCGGCGAGAACCCCCGCACCACGACCGAGGAGCCGGCATGAGCACCACCCCCCGCGAGGACGCCGCGCTGGCCGCGCTCGCGCAGCAGACCATCGAGCTGCCGTCGTGGGCCTTCGGCAACTCCGGCACGCGGTTCAAGGTGTTCGCCCAGCAGGGCGTGCCGCGGGACCCGTACGAGAAGATCGCCGACGCCGCCCAGGTCCACCGGTGGACGGGCGTCGCGCCGCGCGTCTCGCTGCACATCCCGTGGGACCGTGTCGAGGACTACGACGCGCTCGCCGCGCACGCGCGCGACCTCGGCGTGCGGATCGGCGGCATCAACTCGAACCTGTTCCAGGACGACGCGTACATGCTCGGCTCGCTCACGCACCCCGACGCCGCGGTCCGCGCCAAGGCCGTCGAGCACCACCTCGAGTGCATCGACGTCATGGGGCGGACGGGGTCGCACGACCTCAAGCTGTGGCTCCCGGACGGGCTCAACTACCCGGGACAGGACTCCATCCGCGGACGTCAGGACCGGCTGGCGGACTCGCTGCAGCAGATCTACGCCGCGCTGAGCGCCGCCGACCCGCAGCACCGGCTGATCCTCGAGTACAAGTTCTTCGAGCCGCACTTCTACACGATGGACGTCCCCGACTGGGGCACGTCGCTGCTGCACTGCCTCGCGCTGGGGGAGCGCGCGCTCGTCGTGCTCGACACGGGCCACCACGCACCGGGGACCAACATCGAGTTCATCGTCGCCCAGCTGCTGCGGGTCGGGCGGCTCGGCGCGTTCGACTTCAACAGCCGGTTCTACGCCGACGACGACCTCATGGTCGGTGCCGCGGACCCGTTCCAGCTGTTCCGGATCCTGCACGAGATCGTCGAGGCCGGGGCCCTCGCCCCGGACTCCGGTGTGAGCTTCATGCTCGACCAGTGCCACAACATCGAGCCGAAGATCCCCGGGCAGATCCGCTCGGTGATGAACGTGCAGGAGGCGACGGCCAAGGCGCTGCTCGTCGACCACGACGCGCTGCACGCCGCCCAGCAGGCCGGTGACGTGCTCGGCGCCCACGGCGTCCTCATGGACGCGTACGCGACCGACGTGCGCCCGCTGCTCGCGCGGCTGCGCGAGAGCCAGGGGCTCGACCCCGACCCGCTGGGTGCGTACGCGCGCAGCGGCTACGCCGAGAAGATCGTGGCCGAGCGCGTCGGTGGCGCGCAGGCCGGATGGGGAGCCTGATCCGACCATGACGACGCCGACGAACTCCAGCCCGTCGACGCCCGCCGCCCAGCTCGTCGTCCGCTCCAACCGGCTCGGGTCCGACCCGCGCGTCACCAACTTCGCGGGCGGCAACACGTCCGCGAAGGGGACCGCGACGGACCCGGTCACCGGGACGGACGTCGAGCTGCTGTGGGTCAAGGGCTCAGGTGGGGACCTGGGCACGCTGACCGAGAAGAACCTGGCCGTCCTGCGGCTCGACCGCCTGCGGGCGCTGGTCGACGTCTACCCGGGCGTGGACCGCGAGGACGAGATGGTGGCCGCGTTCGACTACTGCCTGCACGGCAGGGGCGGTGCGGCCCCGTCGATCGACACCGCGATGCACGGTCTGGTCGACGCCGCGCACGTCGACCACCTGCACCCCGACGCCGGCATCGCCGTCGCGACCGCCGCCGACGGCGAGGCCCTCACGCGGGAGATCTACGGCGACCGCGTCGTGTGGGTGCCGTGGCGCCGGCCCGGGTTCCAGCTCGGGCTCGACATCGCGGCGGTCAAGGACGCGCACCCGGAGGCGATCGGCTGCATCTTGGGCGGGCACGGCATCACGGCCTGGGGTGCGACGTCGCAAGAGGTCGAGGAGCGCTCGCTCGAGATCGTGCGCACCGCCGAGGCGTTCGTCGCCGGACGCACGGCGGCGCTCGCCGCCGCGGGCGACCACCCGTTCGGTGCGCTGCGCGACGGCTACGCGGCCCTGCCACCCGACGAGCGCCGCGCCCGTGCAGCCGCGCTCGCACCGGTCGTCCGCGGGCTCGCCTCGACCGACCGGCCGCAGGTCGGGCACCTGACGGACAGCGACGTCGTGCTCGACTTCCTCGCGCGCGAGCGGCTCACGCCCCTCGCGGCCCTCGGCACGTCGTGCCCCGACCACTTCCTGCGCACGAAGGTGCGCCCGCTCGTCGTCGACCTGCCCGCCGACGCGCCGCTGGAGGACGTCACCGCGCGCCTGCACGAGCTGCACGCCGCCTACCGCGACGAGTACGCCGCGTACTACGCGCGGCACGCGACACCGGACAGCCCGCCGATGCGCGGCGCCGACCCGGCGATCGTGCTCGTCCCCGGGGTCGGGATGTTCTCGTTCGGCAAGGACAAGCAGACCGCGCGCGTCGCGGGCGAGTTCTACGTCAACGCGATCAACGTGATGCGAGGCGCCGAGGCGATCAGCACCTACGCGCCGATCGACGAGGCCGAGAAGTTCCGCATCGAGTACTGGGCCCTCGAGGAGGCCAAGCTCGCGCGCCTGCCGAGGCCGAGGACGTTGGCCACCCGCGTCGCGCTCGTCACCGGCGCAGGGTCGGGCATCGGCCGCGCGATCGCCGAGCGGCTCGCCGCCGAGGGGGCGTGCGTCGTCGTCGCCGACGTGAACCTCACGGCCGCGCAGGAGGTCGCGGACGCGCTCGGCGGACCCGACGTGGCCGTCGCCGTGCACGCCGACGTGACCGACGAGGACGCCGTCGCGGCGCTCGTGCGCGAGGCGTGCCTCGCGTTCGGGGGCGTCGACCTCGTCGTCAACAACGCGGGCCTGTCGATCTCCAAGCCGCTGCTGGAGACCACGGCCGCCGACTGGGACCTGCAGCACGACGTCATGGCGCGCGGCTCGTTCCTGGTCGCGCGCGAGGCGGCGCGGGCCATGGTCGCGCAGCGCATGGGCGGCGACGTCGTGTACATCGCGTCGAAGAACTCGTTGTTCGCCGGGCCGAACAACATCGCGTACTCCGCGACCAAGGCCGACCAGGCGCACCAGGTGCGCCTGCTCGCGGCCGAGCTCGGCGAGCACGGCATCCGCGTCAACGGCATCAACCCCGACGGCGTCGTGCGCGGCTCCGGCATCTTCGCCGCAGGCTGGGGCGCGCAGCGCGCGGCCGTGTACGGGGTCCCGGAGTCCGAGCTCGGCGCGTACTACGCGCAGCGCACACTGCTGAAGAAGGAGGTCCTGCCCGAGCACGTCGCGGCCGCGGTGGTCGCGCTCACCGGCCCGGACCTCGTGCAGACGACGGGCCTGCACGTGCCCGTCGACTCCGGCGTCGCCGCTGCCTTCCTGCGATGACGCACCGTCCCGGGGGCGGGCAGGGGGCGGGTGCCCCGGCAGGAGGCGGCGCGTTCGCGGCGGTCGACCTCGGCGCGTCGTCCGGGCGCGTCATGGTCGGGCGCGTACGCACCGCCGCCGACGGGCCGCAGGTCGACCTGCGCGAGGTGCACCGGTTCCCCAACGGGCCGGTAGCCGTCCCCGGGCTGGGACCGGGCCGCACCACGGGCGCGGCGGCGGGGCGGGACGTCGTGACGCTGCACTGGGACGTCCTCGCGCTGTGGCGCGGCGTGCTCGAGGGGCTGCGCGCCGCCGGGCGGCAGGCGGGTGCGCTCGCGGGCGTGGGCGTCGACTCGTGGGCCGTGGACCACGGCCTGCTCGACGCGGACGGCGCGCTGCTCGGCGACGTCGTGCACTACCGCGACGCACGCACCGACGGTGTGCCCGCGCGCGTGTTCGACGTCGTGCCCGCGGACGAGCTGTACGCGCGGACCGGGCTGCAGGTGCAGCCGTTCAACACGGTGTTCCAGCTGGTCGCAGCGCAGGGCAGCGCGCGTCTGGCCGCGGCACGGCGGATGCTGCTGGTGCCCGACCTGCTGGGGGCGTGGCTCACGGGCGAGCAGGTCGCGGAGGTCACCAACGCCTCGACGACGGGCCTGCTGGACGCGACGACGCGCACATGGGCGGTCGACCTCGCGGCCCGGGTCGGCGTCGACGCCGGGCTGCTCGCGCCGCTGCGCGAGCCGGGCACGCTGCTCGGACCGGTGCGGGCGTCGGTCGTCGCCGACCTGGGCCTGGACGGTGCGCCGCCCGTGTGGACCGTCGGCTCGCACGACACCGCATCGGCGGTCGTCGCCGTCCCGGCGCAGCGCGAGGACTTCGCGTACGTGTCGTGCGGGACATGGTCGCTCGTCGGGCTCGAGCTCGACGCCCCGGTGCTGACGGAGGCGTCGCGCGCGGCGAACTTCACGAACGAGGCCGGCGTCGACGGGACGGTGCGCTACCTGCGCAACGTCATGGGGCTGTGGCTCCTGCAGGAGTCCCTGCGGACGTGGCGCGAGGCCGGGACGGACGTCGACCTGCCGGACCTGCTCGCGGCGGCCGCACGCGCACCCGGGCTGACGACGGTCGTCGACGTCGACGACCCGGTGTTCCTGCCGCCGGGTGACGTACCCGCGCGGATCGCCGCCGCCGCGCGCGCGACCGGGCAGCCCGTCCCGTCGTCCCCGGCCGCGACGGTGCGCTGCGTGCTCGACTCGCTCGCGCTGGCCTACCGGCGCGCGGTGCGTGACGCGGCACGGCTCGCGGACCGGGACGTCGCGGTCGTGCACCTCGTCGGCGGGGGAGCGCGCAACGCGCTGCTGTGCCGGCTGACGGCCGACGCGACGGGGCTGCCCGTCGTCGCCGGACCCGCCGAGGGCGCCGCGCTCGGCAACGTGCTGGTGCAGGCCCGGGCCGCGGGCGTGCTGCACGGTGGTCTGCCGGACCTGCGGGACGCGGGCGCACGCGGGCTCGACCTGGTGCGCTACACCCCCGATCCGGCGGCGCACGCGCGATGGGACGCGGCCGAGCGTCGCCTGCGCGGGTGAGGACGGACCGCACTGTGATGCGGCGCACGCGGGGACGTGGGCGGACCTCGCCGACGAGGAGAGCAACCCGTTCGCGCGCGCCGACGACGTGACGTTCCCCGCCGGGGTCTGGACGAACGACATCTCGCTCCCGTGGCGGCTCGGCCTGCTGACGCAGACGAGCTCGACCTGCTGAGCGCATCGACGGCCGGACCTGTCGGCAGGACGTGGCAGGGTGTGCACGACGTCGCAGCACACCCGAAGGAGCGTCGTGACGCGCATCGAGAACCCCGCGTTCTGGCAGGACCACCCCGACGTCGACGTCGTCCGTGTCGGCGACGACTTCTACACGTCGTCGTCGAGCTTCCACCTGTCACCCGGCGCGCCCGTGCTGCGCTCGCGCGACCTGCAGCACTGGGAGCCCGTCGGGCACAGCGTCCCGCGCCTGGCCGCGTTCGGCGACGCGTACGCGCTGAGCGCCGACGGCACCGGTGAGGGAGCGTACGTCCGCGGGATCTGGGCGTCGTTCTTCGGCCACCGCCCCACGGACGGGCGGTTCTTCTGGGGCTGCGGCATCGACGGGCACGGGACGCACGTGTACTCCGCGCCGGCGGCGCACGGGCCGTGGGAGCCCGTCGCCGTGCTCGACCGGTTCTGCTACGACCCCGGTCTGCTGCTCGACGACGACGGCACGCCGTACCTCGCGCACGGCAACACCGACCTGTACGTCACGCAGCTCACGGCGGACCTGACCGCCGAGGTCCGCCACGAGCAGGTGTTCCGGACCCCGCCCGAGATCGGGGTCCTCGAGGGGTCGCGGTTCTACCGCCGCGGCGACGCGTACTACCTGTGGGTCACGCGCCCGGCCAACGGCCAGTACGTGCTGCGCTCGACCACCGGCCCGTTCGGGCCGTACGAGCTGCGCGAGGTGCTGCTCGACCTGCCCGGCCCGATCGACGGCGGGGGAGTCCCGCACCAGGGCGGGCTCGTGCGCACGGCCGGGGACCGGTGGTACTACCAGGCGTTCGTCGACGCGTACCCGGGCGGGCGCGTGCCCGTCGTCGCGCCCGTGCGCTGGACCGACGACGGATGGCCGCAGGTCGTCACGGTCGACGGTCGGTGGGCGGTCGACTACCCCGCACCGGACCTGCCGACGCACGACCGTGACCTGGCGCCGATGCACGGCCCGGAGGACTTCCGCGGCCCCGCGCTGCCGGCGCGCTTCGAGTGGAACCACGACCCGGACGACGACGCGTGGTCGCTGCACGACGGCCTGCGGCTGCGCACCGCGACGGTCACCGACGACCTGTACCGTGCGCGCAACACGCTCACGCACCGCGTCGTCGGCCCGGCGTCGACCGCGACCGTCGAGATCGACGCCGGCGGTCTGCACGAGGGCGACCGCACCGGCCTCGTGCTGCTGCGGGACCTGTCGGCGTGGGTCGGCGTCGTGCGCGAGCAGGGGCGCCTGCGCCTCGTGCGCGTCGACGGGGCCGAGCTGCGGCCCGGTGACGACGGGCGCTGGCGCACCGTGAGCACCGGTGAGCGCGTCGCGGACCTCGACCTGCCCGGCGAGAGCGTGACGCTGCGCGTGCACGTCGACGTCCGCCCGGGCGTGGGGCGGCAGGCGACGTTCGCGTGGAGCCCCGACGGCGGGGAGCTCGTCCCGCTCGGCGAGCCGTTCACGCTCGCGCACGACTGGCCGTTCTTCCTGGGCTACCGCTTCGGCGTCTTCGCGCACGCGACCCTCGCCCGCGGCGGCGGGTCCGTCGTCCACCGCTTCGACGTCACCCCCACCTGACCCCCGCCCCGCCCCCGGCCTGCCCACCCGCCCGCCGGCCCACCTCGTCCACCGTGCCTCGTCCGCCGCGCACTGGTCACATACGCGCACTGGTCACATATATGTGACCAGTGCGCGGGTGTGGCGGGTGCGTATGTGACCAGTTCGCTGGCTGGCGCGCGCCAGGGCCGCGGGTGGCCAGGGTGACCAGGTGGTGCGTAGACGGGGTCGCCCGGACGGCGCAGCGTCGGTGACGGGCGGGCGACGGTTCGGCGACGGCCGGTCGAACGTCTTCGGATCATCGGACGACGCGGGTCTCGTGCCGACCCGGTCGGCGCGACGATGACGCCCGTGGTCGTCCAACCCCTCGTCCCCGCCCCCGCGGCCGGACCCGCAGCCGCCCCCGCTCCTGCACCGGCTACCGCTTCCGCAGCAGCCGCCGCGGCTCCGTCGCGCACCGACGTGCCGTCACCCCCCGGCGCCGTCCCGTCCGGTATCCGTGGGCACGTGCCACGCAACCTCGGGGACGTCGCCGCGCCCGTGCGTGCGGTGCGCGCCCAGGACCTCATGGCCGATGTCGAGATCCTGTTCCGGGCGCCCTCGTGCACATCGCTGGCCGTGCTCGACGCGGACAGCGGCGGGATCGGGCTGCTGACCCGGCACCGGTTCACCGAGGCGATGACCGGCCGGCTCGGCTACGGGCGTGCCGTGCTCACCCGTCGGCCCGTGGGGCAGGTCGCGGACTGGTCGCCGCTCGTGCTGGACACCGCGACGAGCGTCGTCGACGCCGCCCGCGCCGCGATGGCCCGCCCGGCGGACGTGCGCCACGACGACGTGCTGGTGCCGGGGCCGTCCTGGTCGGCCGCGAGCACCTCGGACCTCGTCTCCGCCCTCACGGTGGCCGTCGCCGAGCGCACCGCGCACGACCCCCTCACGGGTGTGCTGACCCGTCCGCAGCTCGTCGCTGCGACCGCGCGCTGGGCGGCCGAGGCCCTGCCGGGCACGCAGCGACGACTGCTGCTCGCGGCCGTGGACGTCGACAGGATGGACGACGTCAACGCGACCCACGGTCTCGACGCGGGCGACGCGCTGCTGCGCGAGGTCGCGTCCCGGCTCGTCGCGTCCGCTCCCGGCGGTGCCGCGGTCGGCCGGGTCGACGGTGACGCGTTCGGCGTGCTCGTCCTGCTGCCCGCCGTGCACGAGGACCGTGCGCAGGAGGTCGTCGCCTCGTTCCGTGAGCGCGTGCGCACCGCGTGCGCGGGGCTGCCGGTGCGCGTCGGCGTGGCGGCGTCGGTCGCCGGCTGGGCCGACCCGGGTCTGCTGCTCCTCGAGGTCGAGCGCGAGCTCCGCTCGACCCGCCCGATCCGGTCCTCGGCAACCCTGCAGGCCCGGCGCTGACGGGTCCCGTCGGCGCGCCGGGGACGGGCGACCACCCGACCAGCAGGACGCGACCGGTGAGACCGACGCGAGTGCGCGTCCGACGGTCGCGTCCCTCGCGCTCGTGAGACCGGGGACCCTGCCGCGTCGACCGTCGCAGGCTCCGGGCCCGTGAGACGGGACGAGAGCGCCCGTCGGCGGTCTGGCGGATGGGGTCGACGGGTCAGGCAGCCGGGCGACCCGCCGTGGCCTCGGGGACCGACTCGGCGATGGCGCGCGTGTCCGGGTGCTGCGGGTCGCGCAGCACGTCGCGCAGCGGGCCGGACTCGACGATCCGGCCCTCGGCCAGGACGAGCACGCGGTCGGTGAGGCGGTCGAGCAGGCGCACGTCGTGCGACGCGACGAGCAGGCCGATGCCGTCGGCGCGCACGAGGTCGCGCACGTCGCCCGCGATCTCCTCGCGCATCGCGGAGTCGACGGCCGTCAGGGGCTCGTCGAGCAGCAGCAGGTCGGGGCGTGTGGCCAGGGCCCGGGCGATGGCGAGGCGCTGACGCTCACCGCCGGACAGCGTGCCGACGCGCCGGGTGACGAACCGGATGGGCAGGCCGACGACACCGAGCGCCTGCTCGACGTCGTTGCTCGTGGTGCGTCCTGCCTTGCGGGCCTCGGTGAACGCGTCGTTGATCGTCTGTTCGACCGTGCGCTGCACGTCGATGCCGGCCAGGCCGTTCTGGTGCACGGTGCGCAGCCGGGCCTTGACGTCCTTGCGCCGCCGGCGCGGCGTCCTGCCCACCGGCACCCCGTCGAGCGTGACGTGCCCCTGCGACGCCTGCATGCCGCCGCCGAGGATCTCGACGAGCGTCGTCTTGCCGACGCCGGAGCGGCCCAGGAGCCCGACGGCGTCGCCCGGGCGCAGCGTGAGGTCGACGCCGTCGAGCACCGGCGGACCGCCGTACCCGGCGCGGACGTCGGTGGCCTCGAGGACTGCGGGGGTGCTGCTCATGCGGGGGCTCGTCTCGTCTCGTCGTCGCGCTGGTCGTTCCTGCTGGTCCCAACGTACGTCGCGTGCCGTCGGATCCCACGATCGCCGGACCAGTCGTCGCGCGGGCGGGGTCAGGTGTGCCGAGGGCGGTACGGCCCGGTGCTCGCGCGCACCACGAGCTCGGTGGGGACGACGTCGAACCGGCCCTCGTGCTGCCCGGACTCGATCGCCTCGAACAGGCGCAGGACCGCGGCGCGTCCCGACTCCCCGAAGTGCTGGCGCACGGTCGTCAGCGGGGGCCAGAGCCAGGCGGCCTCGTCGATGTCGTCGAACCCGACGACCGAGACCTCGGCGGGCACGCCCCGCCCCGCCTCGTGCATGGCGCGCAGCAGCCCGACCGCCATCTGGTCGTTGGCGGTGAACACGGCGGACACGCCGGGGTCGACGGCGAGCGCGCGCCCGGCCGCGTAGCCGGAGGCGGCCGACCAGTCGCCGCGCACGACGGGCGGGACGTCGCGCCCGGCGGCGCGCAGCACGCGCTCCCACTCGGCCTCGCGCTCGGACGCGGAGTGCGACGTGGTGGGGCCGCCGACCATGTGCACGGTCGGGTGGCCGAGGGCGAGCAGGTGCTCGACGGCCTGGCGTGCGCCGCCGCGCTGGTCGGCGTCGACGTGCGGGCGGTCGGGCGGGGCGGCGGAGTCCATGATGACGACGGGCGTGGTCGACGGGATCTGCGACGAGCTCTCGAGGTGGATGTGCTCGTCGCGGATGACGAGGATGCCGTCGACGGACTTCTCGTCGAGGCTGGTGAACGCGGTCGAGATGTCGCTCTCGCTGCTCGAGCGCACGGGGTTGAGCACGATCGAGTAGCCGCGCTGCGCAGCGGCCTCGGCGAGCGCGTCGATCGAGCGGGTGTTCCCGTAGGACGTCAGGTCGTGGACGATCACGCCGATGGTGCGGAACGACCCGCGGCGCAGCGCGCGGGCCGCGCTGTTGGGCCGGTAGCCGAGGGTGTCCATGGCGGCCACGACGGCGTCGCGGGTCGCGGCCGCGACCTTGGGGCTGCCGTTGGTCACGCGGGAGACGGTCTGGGTCGAGACGCCCGCGAGCCGTGCGACGTCGATGAGGGACACGCCCTTGCCGTCGCCGGGGGCGGCCTGTGTCGTCATCGTGGGCTCTCCGGTGAGTCGGCGTGTCGGTGAGGACCGTACCGTGCCCGTGGGGCTCCTGGTCACGATCGGATCACACGTGTTGACGGATGTTGACGTCAACATGTTAACGTCAACACGTCCGGTGTCGACGTTAACACCGTCGACGGCGACCGATGCAGGAACCCGACGTAGGCGTCGGGTACCGAAGGGAGACGACGATGTCCGTGGCGGCAGCACCGCCCCCCGCGCTCGCGGCCGGCACCCGGCCGCGGCGCTCCGCACGCTCGTTCACCGGCCTGCTGTTCACCGCCCCGTTCCTCGCGGTGTTCGCGTTCGTCTTCGTCACGCCGGTGATCTACGCGGCCTACCTCAGCCTGTTCCGCGACCGGCTCGTCGGCGGGCGCACGTTCGTCGGCGTGGAGAACTACGCGCAGGTGCTCGGCGACCCCAAGTTCTGGGAAGGGCTCGGTCGCGTCGCGCTCTTCCTCGCGGTCCAGGTACCCGTGATGCTCACGCTCGCGATGGTCGCCGCGCTCGCGGTCGACTCCGCGCGGCTGTACGGCACCGGGTTCTTCCGCATCGCGATCTTCCTGCCCTACGCGGTCCCCGGTGTCGTCGCCGTCCTCATGTGGGGCTTCATGTACGGCGAGCGGTTCGGCCTGGCGGGCAACATCAACGAGCTGCTCGGCAGCCAGGTGCTCCAGCCGCTCACACCGCAGTGGATCCTCGTCGCGATCGGCAACATCGTGACCTGGCAGTTCGTGGGCTACAACATGCTGATCTTCTACTCGTCGCTCAAGACGATCCCCACCGAGCTCTACGAGGCCGCGGCCATCGACGGCGCCGGGCAGCTGCGCATCGTGCGGGCCATCAAGGTCCCCGCGCTGCGCGGGGCGATCGTCATCGCGACGATCTTCTCGATCATCGGCTCGTTCCAGCTCTTCAACGAGCCGAACATCCTGCGCACGATCGTCCCCAACGTCATCTCGACGTACTACACGCCCAACATGTACGCCTACAACCTGTCGTTCGTGGGCCAGCAGGTCACGTACGCGGCGACGGTCGCGATCGTCATGGGCGTGGTCACGGGCGTGATCGCCTACGTCGTGCAGCTCCGCGGTCAGGGGGCGGACCGATGAGCGCCGCCGCCACCTCCCGGACCCGTCCCGGCACGTCCCGCAGGGGAGCGCCCCGGCTCGACGTGCGCAACGACCGTCCGCTGCGCCGCTCACCCGGCCTGACGATCGTCATGGGTCTGTTCCTGCTCTACTCCCTCGTCCCGCTCGCGTGGCTCGTCATCAACGCGACCAAGACCCAGCCGGACCTGCTCGACTCCTTCGGGCTGTGGTTCGCCGACGACTTCGCGCTGTTCCGCAACGTCCACGAGGTGCTCACCTACAACCACGGCATCTTCGTGCGCTGGTTCGCCAACACGCTGCTCTACGTCGTCGTCGGCGCCGGGGGCGCCACCGTGCTGGCGACGCTCGCCGGCTACGGGCTGGCGAAGTTCGACTTCCCCGGCAAGAAGGCCGTGTTCGCGGTCGTCCTGGGGTCCATCGCGATCCCCGGCACCGCGCTCGCCGTGCCGACGTTCCTGATGTTCTCCGAGCTCGGGCTGACCAACACGATCTGGGCGATCATCATCCCGTCGCTCATCTCGCCGTTCGGGCTGTACCTGGTGTGGATCTTCGCGCAGGACTCGGTGCCGACCGAGGTGCTCGAGGCGGCGCGCGTCGACGGCGCGGGCGAGCTGCGCACCTTCGCGACCATCTCGCTGCGGATGATGGTCCCCGGCATCGTCACGGTCCTGCTGTTCGCCGTGGTCGCGACGTGGAACAACTACTTCCTGCCGCTGATCATGCTGAACGACCCGAAGCTGTTCCCCCTGACCATCGGTCTGCAGAACTGGAACCTGCAGGCGGTCGGAGTCGGCTCCACGCCGATCTTCCACCTGGTCATCACCGGCGCGCTCCTGACGATCCTCCCGATCGTCGCCGCCTTCCTCGTGCTGCAGCGCTACTGGCAGTCCGGTCTGACCGCCGGGAGCGTCAAGCAGTGACCCCGTCCCGGGCGCGGGAGGGCGTCCGGGCGCACCCTCGGCCCTCGGGCCTCACGATGAAGTGGAAGGACACCCCATGAACGCACGCACGCTCCGGCGCACCCGCACGGCCGTGGCCGTCACGGTCGCCGCGGCCCTGGGCCTGGCGGCCTGCTCCGGCGGTGGCGACGACGCGGGCGGCGGTGGCGCCGACGCGTCGGCCGACGCGGTCGACGCCGCCCTCGAGGCCGGCGGCGAGATCACGTACTGGACGTGGACCCCGTCCGCCGAGGCGCAGGTCGCCGCGTTCGAGGACGCGTACCCGAACGTCACCGTGAACCTCGTCGACACCGCGGCCGCGGCCGACCACAACCTGCGCCTGCAGAACGCGATCTCCGCGGGCAGCGGTGCACCCGACGTCGCGCAGCTCGAGTACCAGGCGCTGCCGCAGTTCGTGCTCCCGGGCAGCCTCGTGGACCTCACGGACTACGGGTTCGCCGACCTGGAGGACAGGTACACGGCGTCCACGTGGGGGTCGGTGACGATCCAGGACGGCATCTGGGGCCTGCCGCAGGACTCCGGCCCGATGGCGCTGTTCTACAACAAGCGCGTGTTCGACGAGCACGGCATCGAGGTGCCGACGACGTGGGACGAGTACGTCGAGGCCGGCCGTGCGCTGCACGAGGCGGACCCGTCGGTGTACATCACCAACGACGGCGGCGGCGACGCGGGCTTCGGCACGTCGATGATCTGGCAGGCCGGCGGACGCCCCTTCCAGGTGGACGGCGAGACCGTGACGATCGACCTGCAGGACGAGGGCTCGCAGCGCTGGGCCGACACCTGGAACCAGCTCGTCCAGGAGGACCTCGTCTCGATGATCTCCGGCTGGAGCGACGAGTGGTTCGCCGGCCTGGCCGACGGCACGATCGCGACCCTCCCGATCGGCGCGTGGATGCCCGGCGTGCTCGAGTCGGGTGCCGCCGGCGGGTCGGGTGACTGGGCCGTCGCGCCCATGCCGACGTACGACGGCGGGCAGGCCGTGACGGCCGAGAACGGTGGATCGGCGCAGGTCGTGCTCGAGCAGTCGCAGAACAAGGCGCTCGCCGCCGGGTTCCTGCGCTGGCTGAACTCCTCGCAGGACTCGATCGACGTGTTCCTGGCCTCGGGCGGCTTCCCCGCGACGCTCGCGGACCTCGAGTCCGACGAGTTCCTGTCCTACGAGTCCGAGTACTTCGGCGGGCAGCAGATCAACCAGGTGCTCGTCGACGCCGCGAACTCGGTCGGCGAGGGCTGGCAGTACCTGCCGTGGCAGGCGTACGCCAACAGCATCTACGCCGACACGGTCGGGCAGTCGTACCTCAACCGCACCGACATCAACGAGGGACTGCAGGCCTGGCAGGAGCAGAACGTCACGTACGGCTCCGAGCAGGGCTACACGGTCGAGGAGGGCTGAGGTCGCGTGCGCCCGGCGGGTCGACCACCCGCCCGGCGCACGCCCCGCCGTCGTCGCGCACCACCGCACCGCGCACCACACGCACCACCGCACCACCCGGAGGACCACCGTGCCCGCACAGCCCCGCATCCGCTACGGCGGCGACTACAACCCCGAGCAGTGGCCGAGCGAGGTGTGGGACGACGACGTGCGGCTCATGCGCACCGCGCACGTCACGACCGCGACGGTCGGCGTGTTCTCGTGGTCCCGCCTCGAGCCCGAGCCCGGCCGGTACGACTTCGCGTGGCTCGACGACGTGCTCGACCGGCTGCACGTCGGCGGTGTGCGCGTCGTCCTGGCGACCGCGACCGCGTCACCGCCCGCGTGGTTCGCCGCGCGGTACCCCGACGCGCTGCCGGTCACGCAGGACGGCGTGCGCCTGGCGTTCGGGTCGCGGCAGCACTACTCGCCGTCGTCGCCGGACTACCGGCGGCACGCGCTCGCGCTCGTCGAGCAGGTCGCCGCGCGCTACGCCGACCACCCGGCCCTGGAGATGTGGCACGTGAACAACGAGTACGGCTGCCACGTCGCGCAGTCGTACGACGCGCACAGCGTCACCGCGTTCCGCACGTGGCTCGCGGACCGCTACGGCACGGTCGACGAGCTGAACCGTGCGTGGGGCACGGACTTCTGGTCGCAGCGGTACGGCTCGTTCGACGAGGTCGGGGCCCCCGCCGCCGCGCCCACGCTGCGCAACCCCACGCAGCTGCTCGACTTCCGACGCTTCTCCTCCGACGCGCTGCTGGCGCTGCACCGCGCCGAGTCCGAGGTGATCCGGCGCCACAGCCCCGACGTGCCGATCACGACGAACTTCATGGGTTTCTTCCCGCACACCGACTACTGGGCGTGGGCGCCGCACGTCGACGTCGTCAGCGACGACGCGTACCCCGACCCGGGCGACCCGGCCGCGTACGTGCGGCTCGCCGCGCAGCGCGACCTCATGCGCGGGCTCGGCGAGGGGCGGCCGTGGCTCCTCATGGAGCAGGCGACCAGCGCCGTGAACTGGCGCGAGCGCAACGCCCCGCGCCCCCGCGGGCAGCACCGCGCGCACTCGCTGCAGGCCGTGGGCCGCGGCGCCGACGGGATCCTGCACTTCCAGTGGCGGCAGTCCGTCGCGGGTGCCGAGCGCTTCCACTCCGCGATGCTGCCGCACGCGGGTGAGCACACCCGGCTGTTCCGCGACGTCACCGCGCTGGGCGCCGAGCTCGAGGGCCTGTCCGGGATCGTCGGCGCGCCCGTGCCTGCGCGGGTCGCGGTGGTCCTGGACTGGGACTCGTGGTGGGCGCTCGAGCAGGACGCGACCCCGGGGCGCGTCGACTACGTCGAGCGGTTCCTCGACTGGTACGCGCCGTTCCTGCGGCGCGGCGTGACGGTCGACGTCGTCCCCCCGGGTGCGCCCCTGGCGGGCTACGCCCTGGTCGTCGTCCCCACGCTGCACGTCGCGCGCACCGGGGACCTCACGGCCCTCGACGCGTACGTCCGCGGCGGCGGGCACCTCGTCGTGACGTACGCGTCGGCGGTCGTCGACGAGGACCTGCACGTGCACGACGGTGGCTACCTGGGACCGCTGCGCGAGACGCTCGGCGTGCGGGTCGAGGAGCTCGCGCCGACCGCCGGCCCCGGCGGGTCACCGGGTGGGCCCCTACGGCTCGCGGGGGACCTCGCGGGCGACGCGTCCGACTGGCAGGACGTGCTCGTCGTCGACGACGCACAGGTCGTCGCGACGTTCGCCGACGGGTACGCCGCCGGTGGTGCGGCGCTGACGCGGCGCGAGCACGGCGACGGCGTCGCGTGGTACGTCGCGACGCAGCCGTCGGCGGACGTGCTCGACGCGCTCGCGGACCGGCTGCTGACGGAGGCGGACGTGCCCGCGCTCCTCGCTGCCCCCGTCACCGGGGTCGAGGCCGTGCGCCGCGGCGACGTGCTCGTGGTCGTCAACCACACCGCGGAGCCGATCGTGCTCGAGGTCGCGGGGCGGTCCGTCGCACTCGGTCCGCACGACGCCCAGGTGCTCGGCGCATGAGCACGTTCGAGGTCGGCGAGCAGGACTTCCTGCTCGACGGGCGCCCGCACCGCATCGTGTCGGGCGCGCTGCACTACTTCCGCGTCCACCCCGACCTGTGGGCGGACCGCATCCACCGGGCGCGGCTGCTCGGGCTGAACACGGTCGAGACGTACGTCGCGTGGAACTTCCACGCACCGCGCCGTGGCGAGTTCGACCTCACCGGCGCGCGCGACCTGGGCCGGTTCCTCGACCTGGTCGCGGCCGAGGGCATGCACGCGATCGTGCGTCCCGGCCCGTACATCTGCGCCGAGTGGGACAACGGGGGGCTGCCTGCGTGGCTGCTGGCCGACCCGTCGATCGGTGTGCGCCGCCACGAGCCGGGGTTCATGGCCGCGATCGGCGAGTACCTCGACGCGCTGCTGCCCGTGGTCGCCGCCCGGCAGGTGGACCGCGGCGGGCCCGTCGTCGCCGTGCAGGTCGAGAACGAGTACGGCGCGTACGGCGACGACGAGGAGTACCTGCGCGCGCTCGTCGACCTCACGCGGGCCGGTGGGATCACGGTCCCGCTGTTCACGTGCGACCAGGCCGACGACGAGATGCTCGCGCGCGGCGGGCTGCCCGGTCTGCTGCGCACCGCGACGTTCGGGTCGCGGGCCACCGAGCGGCTCGCGACGCTGCGGCGCCACCAGCCGACCGGTCCGCTGATGTGCATGGAGTTCTGGAACGGCTGGTTCGACTCGTGGGGCCTGCCGCACCACGTCGCCCCGGCCGAGGCGAACGCGCAGGACCTCGACGACCTGCTCGCCGCGGGGGCGTCCGTCAACCTGTACATGGTCCACGGCGGGACCAACCTGGGCCTGACGAACGGCGCGAACCACAAGGGCACCTACCTGCCGATCACGACGTCGTACGACTACGACGCGCCGATCGCTGAGCACGGTGCGACGACCGCGAAGTACCGGGCCATGCGCGAGGTGATCGCGCGTCACGTGCCCGTCCCCGATGATCTCCCCGACGACCCCCCGCCGACCCCGGTGCACGACGTGCCGCTGACGCGGCGCGCCGCGCTGACGTCGCTGCTCGACGTCGTCGCCGCGACCCCGCGCGCGTGGGACCACGTGCCGACCGCGGACGAGGCCGGTCAGTGGTCCGGGTTCCTGCTGTACGAGACGCGGGTGCGCGCGTCGGACCGCGTGCTCACGGTCGGCGAGGTGCGCGACCGGGCCGTCGTCCTGCTCGACGACGAGCCGGTGGGCGTGCTGTCGCGCACGCTGCACGAGCGCACGCTCGCGCTGCCCGCGCGTGACGGGCTGCTGCGGGTGCTCGTCGAGGACCAGGGCCGCGTCAACTACGGTCCGCGGATCGGTGAGCCGAAGGGCCTGGTCGGCCCGGTGCGGACGGCGACGCGCGAGCTGACGTCGTGGACGACCGCGGGGCTCGCGGTGGACCCGCTGCCCGTAGACGGGCTCGACCGGCTCGTGGACGTCGAGCCCGGTGTGCCCGTCGCCGGGCCCGCGCTGCTCGCGGGGGAGTTCACGGCCGAGCCGGGCACGGACCGGTTCTGGTCGACCGACGGCTGGGGCAAGGGGCTGGTGTGGGTCAACGGCACCCTGCTGGGCCGGTACTGGTCGGCCATGCCGACGGGCACGCTCTACGTGCCGGGGCCGCTCGTGCGCGAGCGCAACGAGGTCGTCGTCCTCGAGCTGGGCGGGGCCGTCGACGCGGTCGCCCGGTTCGTCGCGGGGCCCGACCTGGGGCCCGTCGACGTGTGACGCGGACGGCCCCGGACCTCCTCCGCGCGGGCTGGCGAGGTCCGGGGACGTACGTCCCTCGTGACGGGACGGCCGGGGCGACAGGATCGTCTTGAAAGGATTCAAGGCGACCGAGGAGCCCTACGATGACGTCCCGCCCCGCCTCCCGCGCGAGCACCGCGATCCGCGAGGAGATCCTGTACTGGTGCCTCGAGTCCGTGCGCGTCGGGCTCAACTTCAACACCCAGGGCAACATCAGCGTCCGCCTGCCGGAGCACGAGGCCATCGTCATCACGCCGTCCGGCGTCCGCTACGACGTCCTCACGTCCGACCAGATGGTCGTCGTCGGCTACGACGGCGAGGTCGTCGAGGGCGACCTCTTCCCCTCGACCGAGACCGACGTGCACCTCGCGCACTACCGGGCGCGCCCCGACGCGCACGCCATCGTCCACACCGAGTCGCCGTACGTGAACATGTTCGGCGCCGTCGGGCGCACGATCGACCCCGTCCTGCTCAACATGGTCCTGTACGCCAAGGGGCCCGTGCCCGTGATGCCGTTCGAGTTCTCGACCAACGGCGACTTCGGCGCGCGCTCGGCCGCGACCATGGGCGACGACGTCAACGCGGTCGTGTGGGCCAACCACGGCCTGCTGTCGGTCGGAGCCGACCTGGCCGGCGCGTTCAAGGTCGCCGTCGCCGTCGAGGCCAACGCCCAGGTCCTGTGGGGTGCCGTGCAGCTCGGCCGGCCCCGCCTGCTCGACCTCGCCGACATCGTCATCCCGGCCGGCGCGCGCCTGCCCTGACGGACCTCCCCGGTCGTCGACGCCCCGGGACGCCGACGGCCGGGCCGTGCACCCCGCCGGGTCACCGACGACCCGGCCGCCACCCCCGCCGCGCCCCCGTGCGGCACCGTCACCAGGAGGCCTCGATGGTCAACCGCATGATCTGGAACCAGACCGCGTACTTCGGCCCCGGGGCCGTCGAGGTGATCCCCGGCGAGCTCGCGGCCCGCGGCTTCACCAAGGCGCTCGTCGTCACCGACCAGGTGCTCGTCGACACGGGTGTCGCCGCGCGCGTCACCGACCTGCTCGACGAGGCCGGCTTCGCGTACGAGGTCTTCGCCGACGTCGCGCCCAACCCGCCCGTCGAGAACGTCAAGGCCGGCGTCGCCGCGTTCGCCGCGGCCGGGGCCGACGTGCTCGTCGCCATCGGCGGCGGCTCCCCGCAGGACACCTGCAAGGCCGTCGGCATCATCACCGCCAACCCCGAGTTCGCCGACGTCGTGTCGCTCGAGGGCGTCGCCGCCACGACGCACCCGTCCGTGCCGATCGTCGCGGTGCCCACCACGGCAGGCACGGCGTCGGAGACGACGATCAACTACGTCATCACCGACACCGCGAACCAGCGCAAGTTCGTGTGCGTCGACCCGCACGACATCCCCGTCATGGCCGTCGTCGACCCCGAGATGATGGCGTCCGCGCCGCGCGCGCTGAAGGTCGCCACGGGTCTCGACGCGCTCACGCACGCGATCGAGGGCTACGTGACCGCCGGTGCCTGGGAGCTGTCGGACATGTTCCACCTCAAGGCGATCCAGGTCATCGCCGCGTCGCTCGCGGCCGCGGCTGACGGCGACGCCGAGGCCGCCGAGCGCATGGCGTTCGCGCAGTACGTGGCCGGCATGGGCTACTCGAACGTCGGCCTCGGCCTCGTGCACGCGATGGCGCACCCGCTCGGCGCGTTCTACTCGGCGCCGCACGGCGTGGCCAACGGCATCCTGCTCGCCCCCGTCATGGCGTTCAACGCCGCCGCGTCGGGCGAGAAGTACCGCGACATCGCCGCCGCGTTCGGCGTCGACACGACGGGCCTCCCGATCGAGGACGCCCGCACCGCCGCCGTCGACGCGGTCGCGGCCCTCACGCGCGACCTGGGCAACCCGACCCGCATCACCGAGGTCGGTGCGACCGAGGCCGACGTACGCGCGCTCGCCGAGGCCGCCGCCGCCGACGTCTGCGCGGGCGGCAACCCCCGCGCGGCGACCGTCGACGAGATCGAGGAGCTGTACCGCTCGCTCCTGTGACCCCGGTACCGACCGCCCGGCGCACCGTTCGTCGGGTGGTCGACCGGCGCACCGACGCCGGCGCCGTCTCCCCCTCGGAGCGCCGCCGGTGCGCCACCCGGTCGCTGCGCGCCCCGTCCCCCGGGACGCGCGGCGACCGAGACCGGGCCCGGTCGTCCCCCCGGCACGGTGGGGACGACCGGGTCCGGTCTCGTGGGGAGCCGGTCCGACCGGTGCCGGGGAGGCGGGTGCGGTCAGCGGCGGCGGGCGACCAGGACCGCGTCGCGGACGGTGACGTCGACGCCGTCGTGGGGGACGGTGCGCTCGAGCACCTGCGGCTCGATCGACTCCCACTCGCCCGGGTCGAGGTCCGCCGCGACCTGGTCGGCCGTGTGGCCGAGACGCTCGAGGTACGGGCGCGGCACCGGCCCGTCGAGGTCCGACAGGTCGTGGCCGACCACCAGCAGCGTCCCGCGCGGTGCGACCGCGTCGGCGAGCCAGCGCCACCCGCGCCCGCCCTCGGCGTGCAGGTAGTGCGACGTCACGAGGTCGTACCGCGCGGGCGGGGCCCACGTGCGCAGGTCGGCCTGCGCCCACGTGATCTCCAGCCCGCGCCGCGTCGCCTCCGCCGCACCACGGTCCAGCGCCGTCCGCGACGCGTCGACGGCGGTCACGCGCCAGCCCCGCGCCGCGAGCCACACGGCGTCACCGCCCTCGCCGGCGCCCGCGTCGAGCGCGGTCCCGGGCGGCAGGTCGCACGCGACCTGCGCGAGCGACGCGTTGACGTGTCCGCTCCACAGCGCGTCGCGCGAGCGGTACCGCTCCTCCCACCAGGTGGGGTCGAGCGTCGCGTCGGGGTCCTGGTGCTCGCCGCGGTGGTGGTGGTCGTGCATGGTCTCTCCTCGGTGGTGGTGCCGGTCCGCGCTCACGCGGCGGTCGCTGCCGGGTCGATCGCTCGTGGCGGGAGCACGATCCGCCTCCGGTCCGGGCGGACCGGACGCTCACGGGCGGGGTCAGGGGTGGGTGGGCAGCGCGGCGGCGACGTCGGAGGCGACGAGCGACGCGTTGACGTGCGCGCCGGCCAGCGAGCCCGCGGCGATGCTCGACGCGAGCGCATGGTGCGGCCCGGTGACGTTGCCCGCGGCCCACACGCCGGGCACGGACGTCGCACCGGTCGGGTCGACGGTCACGGCGTGACCGACGTCCTCGCCGAGCAGGTCGACGGAGGTCGTCGCGAGGCCGAGCCCGTCGAGCAGGACGTCGTCGAGCACCGCGCGCGACCCGACGAACACCGCGTCGCACGGCACGACGTCGCCGCCGGCGAGCACGAGGCCGGTGAGCGCGTCGTCCTCGACGCGGACGCCGGTGACACGCCCCGGCACGACCCGCACGCCGCGGGCCGCGAGCTCCGCGCGCTGGGTCGCGTCGGGCTCGAACGCGTCGTGCAGGAGCAGCGTGACGTCGTCGCCGAGCTGCCGGACCAGCTG
>JAFAEH010000323.1 GCA_023424135.1 Actinomycetes bacterium
GGGGACACGAGCGCGAGCAGCAGGGGCGCGACGAGGAGCGGCGTCGTCGTCGGCAGGAGCAGGCGGTCGCTGCACGAGAGGCGGCCGAGGCGGAGCACGGGCGCGTCCGGGCGCGTCACGACGACGCCGCAGCGGCCGAGCGGGACGCGGTGACCGCGCTCGAGGACGCCGAACGCGCGTCGTCCGACGCGTACGCCGCCGAGGCGGACCTGGTCCGCGCGCTCGCCGACGTGCGTCGTCGGCTCGCCGAGGCCCGGGCCGCGCTGCCCCGGGTCGACGAGGCGCTCGTCGCCGCCCGGACCCGTGCGCGTGAGCGTGAGAAGGCGGTCCGGACGACGCGGCGCGAGCTCGACCGGGCGGCGGCCCAGCTCGAGCGGGCGCTCACCCACGAGGCCGCCACCGACTCGTGACGCGTTGATGCCGGATTCCGACATCAACGCTTCACGACTCGTGCGGCCCACGTCGGCGAGTGGCGCGCACCCGTGCCGCGGCGCGGCGTGGGGCGGACGTCCTGACGGGACGTCGTGCGCGCCGTCATGATGGGGCCGTGCCGACGGGACCTGACGACGAGGAGCTCGAGCTGATCCGACGCTCGGGCGCGGTGCTGCGCGTGGGGCGGCTCAGCCTGTCCGCGGGCACGGGCTCCTACCGGGTGAAGGCGTCGATGGCGCGTGTGGCCGCCGCGCTCGGCATCGAGCGGCACCACGCGCACGTCACGCTCACGGAGATCACGACGACGTCGCACCGCGGACGCTCGTTCCGCACCGAGGTCACCGAGGTCCGCACCGTCGGCGTCAACACGGACCGGCTCGCCGAGCTCGAGCTGCTCGCGCAGCGCGTGGAGGCGCGCGCACCCGTCACCGTCGACGACGTCACCGCCGAGGTCGAGCGGATCGCGGCACGGCCGCCCCTGTACCCGGCGGTCGTCAACGCGCTGTGGGCCGCGGTCGCGTGCGGTGCGTTCGCGTTCCTCAACAACGGCGGCCCGGTCGAGGTGCTGGGCGCGTTTGTCGGCGCCGGGCTCGGGCAGTGGCTGCGGCGCGTGCTGCTGCACCGCGGGTACAACCAGTTCGGCGTCACGATGCTCGCGGCGGCGCTGTCGAGCCTCGCGTACCTCGGGTTCGTGCAGGCGTTGCACACCGCGGGGCTCACGGGTGCGGCCCACGAGGCCGGGTACGTGGCCGCCGCGCTGTTCCTCGTGCCCGGGTTCCCGCTGGTCACCGGGGCGCTGGACCTCGCCAAGCTGGACTTCTCGGCAGGTGTCGCGCGCCTGACCTGGGCGGTCATGATCTTCGTGTCCGCCGCGTTCGCGGTGTGGGCCGTGTCGATCGTCGTCGGCCTGAGCCCCGACCCGCCGCGCGAGCTCGCGCTGGACGCCGGGACGATGGCGCTGCTGCGGCTGCTCGCGTCGTTCGTCGGCGTGCTCGGGTTCGCGCTCATGTTCAACAGCCCGTGGCGGATGGCGCTGTGCGCCGCGGGTGTCGCGGCGCTGCCGAACCTGCTGCGCATCGAGGCGGTCGTCGCGCTCGGGTGGCCGCCGCAGGCCGCGGCGGCGGTGGCCGCGTTCCTCGTCGGGCTGCTCGCGGCGTGGGTCGCGCCCCGTCTGAACATCCCGCGCATCACCGTGTACGTCCCGGCCGTCACGATCATGGTCCCGGGCGTGCCCGCCTACCGCGCGGTGTACTACCTGAGCAACGGGGACGTCGCGCAGGCGCTCACGTACGGGGTGTCCGCGGCGCTCGTCGTGACCGCGCTCGCGGTGGGTCTGGCGGTGGCGCGGATGGTCACCGACCGGGAGTGGGGCTTCGAGCACTGAGGCCCCCGGCGGCGCGCGCGACCTCCCGCTTTGGTCCGACGACGGGCGCCCGGTAGCCTGTGCACGTCTTGGAGACGTCGCATAGCCAGGTCTAGTGCGCGGCCCTGCTAAGGCCGTGAAGGGGTCAACCCTTCCGTGGGTTCAAATCCCACCGTCTCCGCGTGGGGCCGCCCGTCAGGACGGCCCAGTTCTCCAGGCAGCCCCTGGTCGGACTCGTCCGGCCGGGGGCTGCTGCTGTGTGACGCCGACCTGGGCTTGCGCCCGGGGTGGCCTGCGTCGGACCTGCCGCGGCGTCCGGGGTGCCGAGGACGCGAGGTCCCGTCAGAACAGGGTGAGCACGGGGTCGTCGACGGGTTCGGGTACCAGCAGCCCGGCTGCGGCGGCGGGGTCGACGGGCGGGACCGGGGCCGCCGACGTGCCGGGGCCGGCGGCCGGTCGGACGTCGGCTCGGGACGTCTGCCACGGAGGGGTCGAGTCCCACGACACGAGCGTGCGGTGCGCGAGCCACTGCAACGTGTCGAGCTCGGCCGCGGCGAGTGCCCGGTGCAGCGTGTGCGGGTCGAGCGGCAGCACACCCGGGCACGCGGACGCGGTCAGGGGCAGGCCGAGGTCGAGGTCGGTCCGCATGGTCATGAGCTCGACGTTGCGGCGGAACACGGCGCGCCCGTCGGGGTCGGCGAGCTTGCGGACGACGGCCTTGCCGACCTCGGCGGCGACGCGGGCGCCGTCGTGCTCGTCGACGTCCGCGAACGCGGCCTCGACGGTGCCGAACGCCGCGAGCAGCGCGACCCCCGTCTTCTCACCGATGCCGCGGATGCCCGCGAGGTTGTCCGACGTGTCGCCGCGCATCGCCGCGAACTGCCGGTACTGGCTCGCGTCGATCCCCAGCATCAGGCGCAACCGCGTCGGTGTGAGCACGGGGGACGCCTCGACGCCGCCGTTGATGATCCGCAGCACCGACGTCGTGTCGGTGACGAGCGCGAACGCGTCGCGGTCCGACGTGCACACGACCGTGCGCCACCCGGCCGCGTCGGCGGTGGTCGCGGCGGACGCCAGCACGTCGTCCGCCTCGTGGCCGGGCGGTGTGACGACGTGCAGGCCCGCGTCGCGGAACACGTCGGCCGCGAGTGCGAGCTGCGCGACCAGGTCCGCGGGCTTCTCGGCCCGGTGCGACTTGTACTCGGGGTGCGCGACCTTGCGGACGTTGGACGTCGCGTCGTCGAACCCGACGACGACGGCGTCGGCGGACACCCGGTCGCACGCGCCGAGCACCTGCGACAGCGCGCCCCGCACCGCCCACGTCGGTCGCCCGTCGCGTGCGCGGGTCCCCGATGCGGCGCCCGCGTGGTAGGCGCGGTGGACCAGCGAGTTGCCGTCGACGGCCAGCAGGGTCTTGGTCATGGCAGGGCGGTCGGCCGGTCCTCTCGCGCGGTTCGGGTGCCGGGTCTGGTGCCGGTGCGGTGTCGCCGCGTCAGCCCGGCAGCACCTGCTCGACGAGGGTACGTGCCTTGCGCCGCACGGTCGGCGATGCACCGCGCTCGGCGAGGTCCCGCAGGCCCGGCCAGGCGGCGGCGTCCGGGGGCAGCAGGCCGCGGTCGGCGGCCTCGCGCAGGGTCGGTGCGTGCAGCAGCGCGACGTCGAGCACGCGGTTGAGCCAGCGCGGTGCGGGGCCGTCGACCGCGGCCGCGTGGCGCACGGGCTCGACGAGCACGGGCCACAGCACGGGCAGCGTCGTCGGGTCGGACTCGATCACCTTCATCATGCGCGCGGGGGACACGTCGGGGTGCGGCAGGAGCGCCCGCACCGCGACGGCCACGGACGCGGAGCCGAGCAGCCCGTCACGCAGGATCTCCTTCACCGACCACACGGGTGCGTCGTCGTGGCAGAGCGACGCGAGGACGACCGCGGCCATCGACGTCGTCAAGGGCGGGACGTCCGCGCCGCTCAGCGGCCTGTCCCCGTCGGCGAGCGGGACGTCGGTGCCGGTGCGCCAGTTGCGGTGCGGGCTCACGACGAGCCGGCCCGCGGTGGTGTCCCAGCGCAGGTACACGTCGTTCCTGCCCGCCGTGGCCGCGGCGGTCGACCGCGCGGCGCACTGCCCCTCGTGCTCGAGGTCGTAGAACCAGCCCTTGATGACGCGGTACGGGCCGTCCGTCCGGTCGGGGAGCTCGATGTCGACCGCGAGCATGCGGGACGCCGTGGACGACGCCACCCACGTCGCGGTGATCGTCGCGCCGTCGTCGACGGCGGGCAGGGTGCCGGCGCCCGCGGGCCAGACCTCGTCGAACGCGCGTCCGCTGCGCGTCGCCCCTGCACCGCCGGCCGGACCACCGTCGGGCCCGGTGGTGGCCGACGCGGCAC
>JAFAEH010000379.1 GCA_023424135.1 Actinomycetes bacterium
GGACCCGCCCGCGAGCGCGGCTCCCGTGCCGGCACCCACCGACCCGCGCGCGACGTCCGCGCCGTCGCCGGACGCGTGCGCTGCGGCCGCCGCGTCGTACCCCATCTGCTCGGTGGGGCGGGCCGAGAAGTCGCCGCCGCGGCCGAGGTCGAAGACCGCGGCGGCCGGCACGATCGGCACGACCTGGCCCGGCACGGGCGACACGGGGAAGCCGCGTCCCTGCTCGGCGCACCACCGCTGCGCACCGTGGGCCGCGACGAGGCCGAAGGCGCTGCCGCCGGTCAGGACGACGGCGTCGACGGTGGGGACGAGCGTGCGCGGGTCGAGCGCGTCGGTCTCGTGCGTGCCGGGACCGCCGCCGCGCACGTCCACGCCGCCGACGGTCCCGGGCGGCGGCAGCACGACGGTGACGCCGGTGAGCCACCCGCCGCCGACCCGCTGCGCGTGCCCGACCCGCACGCCGAGAACGTCCGTGATCTGGCCCTCGGGGGTTGCTGCGACCATGCCCCCAGCGTGGCACGCGCCCACCCCGGCGGCCGGTCGGACGATGCACCGCAGGACGGTTTGCGGGAATCGCTCGCCGCGGAACGGTGCGGGACGCTAGGCTTGTGCCGAAGTCGCAGTGCTGTGTTGTTTGTCCTCGGTCTCCGGAGCGGACGACGGCCACCGTGATTCACCGGTCCCGGTCGTCGGGGTCGTAGTACACCGCATGAGGAGATAGACAGTGCCTACTGGCATCGTGAAGTGGTTCAACGCCGAGAAGGGCTTCGGCTTCATCGCCCCCGAGGATGGCGGCCCGGACGTCTTCGTCCACTACTCGGCCATCCAGACGCAGGGCTACCGCTCGCTCGAGGAGAACCAGCGCGTGCAGTTCGACGTGCAGGCTGGCCCCAAGGGCCCGCAGGCCTCGAACGTCGCGCCTGCCTGAGCGACACCTGCTCTCACGAAGGGCGTCCCGGCCACCTGGCCGGGGCGCCCTTCGCCTTTCCCGGCGGCCACCGGAGCGGGCACCGGGTCCACCCGAGTAGGTTGCGTCGCGATCTAGTCAGTCGTACTGTCTAGCCATGCCCCCGACAGCGAGGCCCGCCGCGAGCGGACCGGCGGACCAGCACCCGGCGCCCGACTGGCCCGGGGAGTGGCTGCGCGGCGTCCTGTCGCTGTGCACCCTGCAGGTCCTGTCGCACGGGGCCACGTACGGCTACGAGATCGCGCAACGGCTCGCCGCCGCCGGGCTCGGCGACATCAAGGGGGGCACGCTCTACCCGCTGCTCGGCCGCCTGCACTCCGCCGGGTACCTCGACGAGGAGTGGCGCCCCGGTGACGGCGGCCCCGGGCGCAAGTACTACGCGCTCACCGACGCCGGCCGCACCCACCTCGCCGTCGAAGGCGCCCGCTGGGTCAGCTTCGCCGAGCTGACCTGCGATTTCATCGCTCCCCCGCAGGACCGTCAGGACCGGACGACGCCCCGCCGGCACCAGCCGACACCCGCCGGTCGCACCGCACCCACCCGCGCGGTGCGCGAACCGGGCGGCAGCGACGCGCTGCTCGACCGCTGACGACACCACCGACCGCACCCACCCCGACGGGAGACCACCGTGAGCACCGAACCCACCGCCCTCGCACCCCATGTCGCGCCCGGGTGGGTCGACGACCTCGTCCTCGAGCTGCGCCTGCGCGACGTCCCCGGCGACGTCATCGGGGACACGCTCGCGGAGGTCGACGCGCACGTCGTCGACTCCGGGACGCCCGCGCACGAGGCCTTCGGCGACCCGGTGGCCTACGCCGTGCAGATCGCCGAGCACACCCGCAAGGTCGCGCCGGACGACCCTCGCGACATGGTGGCGCCCGCGGTCAGCGGTGTCGCGTTCCTCGGGCTGCTGACGGCCGCGACCGGATGGTTCGACGAGAGGACGGCGACGATCACGCTCGGCACCGTCGCGATCGCGGCGCTGCTCGCCGTGCTGCCCTTCGTCGTCCAGCGGTTCGGCACGCCGATCCTGCGCCTGGTCGTCGAGCAGCCGCTGTGGCGCTCGACGTTGCTCGCGACGGTGTCGACGGCGCCGTTCGTCGCACTGGGCGTCCTGGGCCGTCACGTGGTGCTGGTCTCGGTCCCGGCCGTCCCGCTCGGTGCGGTCGCGCTCGTGGCCCTCGCCGCGACGACGGTCGTCGTGACCCGCCGCACGCCGGTCGACCCGCTCGTCGGCCCGGGCCAGGACCCGGCGCAGGCCGCAGCGCAGGCGCGCCGCAGCACCCGCCGGCTGGCGGCCCTGACGACGACGATCCAGGTGGTCGCGGTCGCGGCCGTGCTCGTCGTGACGGTGCTCGTCCTGCGCTGACGAGGGTGTCGACGGAGTGTGCAGGGTTCGGGACCTCTGACGTCCCGAACCCTGCACACCTCGTGCGCGGACCCCGTCAGCGGCTCCAGCGCCGGACCACGGCGCCCAGCCCCACGGCGAACACCACGCCCGCGCCCACCAGGTACGGGCCGTAGAACCGGCGCAGCACCGGGGCCGCGGCCCCCGCCGCCGCACCGACGACTGCTCCGACC
>JAFAEH010000011.1 GCA_023424135.1 Actinomycetes bacterium
CCGAGGCGCAGGCCGAGGCCCGCATCCTCATGCTCTCGAGCAACAACATCCTCAAGCCGTCGGACGGCCGTCCGGTGACCATGCCCTCGCAGGACATGATCATCGGCCTGTTCCACCTGACCTCCGACAAGGAGGACGCGCAGGGTGCGGGCCGGGCGTTCAGCTCGGTGTCCGAGGCGATCATGGCGTTCGACTCCGGCACGCTCGACCTCAACGCGGTCGTGCGCATCCGGTTCGACGACCTGGTGCTCGACGAGGACGAGGCGCCGGAGGGCTGGGTCCCGGGCAGCACGCTGCTGTTCGAGACCACGCTCGGCCGTGCGCTGTTCAACGACCTGCTGCCCGTCGACTACCCGTACATCAACGGCGTCGTCGACAAGAAGCGTCTGTCGGCGATCGTCAACGACCTGGCCGAGCGGTACCCGAAGGTCGAGGTCGCGGCGTCGCTCGACGCGCTCAAGGAGGCCGGCTTCCGCTGGGCCACCCGCTCGGGCGTCACGATCGCGATCTCCGACGTCGCCACCCCGGCGGTCAAGCAGGAGATCCTCGAGGAGCACGAGGCGCGCGCGGCGAAGGTGCAGGGCCAGTACGACAAGGGCCTGATCACCGACGACGAGCGTCGTCAGGAGCTCATCGAGATCTGGACGAACGCCACCGACAAGGTCGCCAAGGCGATGCAGGCCAACTTCCCGGCCCGCAACACCGTCTTCCGCATGGTCGGCTCGGGTGCGCGAGGCAACTGGATGCAGGTCCGCCAGATCGCGGGCATGCGTGGCCTCGTCGCCAACCCGAAGGGCGAGATCATCCCGCGCCCGATCAAGTCGAACTACCGCGAGGGCCTGTCCGTCCTCGAGTACTTCATCGCCACGCACGGTGCCCGCAAGGGTCTGGCGGACACCGCTCTGCGGACCGCCGACTCGGGCTACCTCACGCGTCGTCTGGTGGACGTCTCGCAGGACGTCATCGTCCGCGAGGAGGACTGCGGCACCGAGCGCGGCCTGACCATGCCGATCGCGGTCGCGGCGGCGGACGGTCTGCTGCGCCGGCACGACAAGGTGGAGACGTCCGTGTTCTCGCGGACGCTCGCCACGGACGTCGAGGCCGGCGGCGAGGTCGTCGGGCGGGCCGGTGACGACATCGGCGACGTGATGCTGGACCGTCTCATCGAGGGCGGTGTCACCGAGCTCAAGGTGCGTTCGGTGCTCACGTGCGAGTCGCGTGTCGGCACGTGCGCGAAGTGCTACGGCCGGTCGCTGGCCACGGGCAAGCTCGTCGACATCGGTGAGGCCGTCGGCATCATCGCGGCGCAGTCGATCGGTGAGCCGGGGACGCAGCTGACGATGCGTACCTTCCACACCGGTGGTGTGGCGTCGGCCGACGACATCACGCAGGGTCTGCCGCGTGTCCAGGAGCTCTTCGAGGCCCGCACCCCCAAGGGTGAGGCGCCCATCGCGGAGTTCTCGGGTCGCGTGACGATCGAGGAGGGCGACCGCTCGCGGGCGATCGTCCTGACGCCGGACGACGGCTCGGAGGAGATCCGCTACCCGATCACCAAGCGCTCGCGTCTGCTGGTCGGCGACGGGGATCACGTGGCGGTCGGCACGCAGCTCGTCCAGGGTGCGGTCGACCCGAAGAAGGTGCTGCGCATCCTCGGCCCGCGTGCGACGCAGAAGCACCTGGTGGACGAGGTCCAGGAGGTCTACAACTCCCAGGGTGTGGACATCCACGACAAGCACATCGAGGTCATCGTGCGGCAGATGCTGCGGCGCGTGACGGTGCTCGACTCCGGCGAGACGGGCCTGCTGCCCGGCGAGCTGGCCGAGCGCGGCCGCTTCGAGGACGCGAACCGCAAGGCCGTGTCCGAGGGTGGTCAGCCCGCGTCGGGCCGTCCCGAGCTCATGGGCATCACGAAGGCGTCGCTCGCGACGGACTCGTGGCTGTCGGCCGCGTCCTTCCAGGAGACGACGAAGGTCCTCACCGAGGCCGCGATGTCGAGCCGTTCCGACCCGCTGCTGGGTCTGAAGGAGAACGTCATCCTCGGCAAGCTGATCCCCGCCGGCACCGGTCTTCCCCGGTACCGCAACGTGGAGGTCGAGGCGACCGAGGAGGCCAAGGCCGAGCTGTACCCGGCCTTCGGCTACGACGAGATCGACTTCCCTGCGCTCGGTCTGGGCACCGGGGACGCGATCCCGCTCGAGGACATCGACTTCGGCGACTACCGCTGACGTCGAGCACCTCCCAGCACGATCCCCGAGGGGCCCGTCGGTTCGTCCGACGGGCCCCTCGGGCCGTCCACGGCGTGGCGGTGGCCGCCGGCGTGAGGTGGTGCGGGGCGAGGGCCAGCACCTTTGACGCTCTCCGCCTCGCCAGGTAACGTAGGACACCGTGCCCGCGCCGTCGGGCCCTTGTGTGTGCACTCGGTCGATCCCCGCAGGGGACGAGCCGAGAAGCACCGGGTGGCTTCCCACCTCCCACGGATCTCGTCCCTCGGGGCGATGCCGCGCGGGGGAGCGGGGCGACACGCCCGGGCGCGGGGGTCGGTGCGGGAGGACAGACCTCCGGGGTAGCCGCGCGACGGGCGGCGATCCGGGCCGAGCCGGCCGTCCTGGGTGACGGGTGCCGGTCAGACCAGAGAACACCGACAGACGGAGACGTAGTGCCTACGATCCAGCAGCTGGTCCGCAAGGGCCGGCAGGCGAAGACGAACAAGTCGAAGACGCCTGCCCTCAAGGGCTCCCCCCAGCGACGCGGTGTGTGCACCCGCGTCTACACGACCACCCCGAAGAAGCCGAACTCCGCGCTCCGCAAGGTCGCGCGTGTGCGCCTCTCGTCGGGCATCGAGGTCACCGCGTACATCCCCGGTGTCGGCCACAACCTGCAGGAGCACTCGATCGTGCTCGTGCGCGGCGGTCGTGTGAAGGACCTGCCGGGTGTCCGCTACAAGATCGTGCGTGGCGCGCTCGACACGCAGGGCGTGAAGAACCGCAAGCAGGCGCGCAGCCGCTACGGCGCGAAGAAGGGCTGAACCGATGCCTCGTAAGGGTCCCGCTCCGAAGCGGCCGCTGATCGTCGACCCCGTCTACGGTTCGCCGGTCGTCACGCAGCTCATCAACAAGGTCCTCCTCGACGGCAAGAAGACCGTCGCCGAGGCCATCGTCTACGGCGCGCTCGAGGGCGTCCGTGAGAAGACGCAGTCCGACCCGGTCGTCGTGCTCAAGCGCGCGCTGGACAACGTGCGTCCGTCCATCGAGGTCAAGTCCCGCCGCGTCGGTGGTGCGACCTACCAGGTGCCGATCGAGGTCCGCCCCGTGCGCTCGACCACGCTCGCGCTGCGCTGGCTCACCGACTACTCGCGCGCCCGTCGCGAGAAGACGATGACCGAGCGCCTCATGAACGAGATCCTCGACGCCTCCAACGGCCTGGGTGCCGCGGTCAAGCGCCGCGAGGACATGCACAAGATGGCCGAGTCCAACCGGGCGTTCGCGCACTACCGCTGGTGACCCCGGCTGCCGCAGCGGGCCGGACCTCCTCGTAGGGCCGGTCCGCCGCGGCGCGAACGGCACCCCCACCCAGCCAACCGACAAGGGGCTATCAACGTGGCACTGGACGTGCTGACGGACCTCACGAAGGTCCGCAACATCGGCATCATGGCGCACATCGATGCCGGCAAGACGACGACCACCGAGCGGATCCTGTTCTACACGGGGGTCAACTACAAGATCGGTGAGACGCACGACGGCGC
>JAFAEH010000139.1 GCA_023424135.1 Actinomycetes bacterium
CCCGTGGCCCGCGGCTGCGGGCGGGCGCCACGCACGGGCAGCCCCGCCGCGGGCCGGCCCAGGAAGTTGCCCTGCGCCTGCGGCACACCGAGGTCGACGAGCGCCTGCAGGTCACCGGCCGACTCGACGCCCTCGGCGACGACGTCCAGGCCGTGGTGCTCGGCGAGCGCCACGATCGCGCGGATCGGCCCCGCGCCCCGCGGTGTGCGCACCTCACGTACGAACGAGCGGTCGATCTTCAGCACGTCGACGGGCAGACGGGCCAGCCGCGCCAGCGAGCTGAAACCCGTGCCGAAGTCGTCGAGCGCGATCCGGGCACCACGGGCGCGCAGCTCGGACAGCACGGGGACGGCCGCCGACGTGCGCAGCATCGTGCTCTCGGTGATCTCGACCGTCAGCTGCTCCCACGGCCCGCCCAGCCACGCCTCGTCGATGCGCTCGAGCACGTCCGGCTCGTGCAGCTCGCGGGCCGAGAGGTTGACCGCGACGGGGATCTGGTGACGGTCGAGCGCGCGCCGGGCCTGGCGGACCATGGACCGGCCGATCGGCACGATCAGGCCCGTGCTCTCGGCGAGCTCCATCCAGTGCTCGGGGGAGATGAGCGTGTCGTCCTCCTGCCAGCGCGCGAGCGACTCGAGCCCGACGACCTCGAGGGTGTCGGTGTCGACGATCGGCTGGAAGTGCGCCGTGATGCGGTCCTCGGCCACGGCCACCTCGAGCGCGCCACGCAGGCGCCGCGAGTCCTCGGCGCGGGCCCGCAGCGCGGAGTCGAACACCTGGTGCCCGGACTTGGTGCGCTTGGCCTCGAGCATCGCGGCGTCCGCATGGCGCAGGAGCGCGTCGGCGTCGATGACGTCGGTCGGGTTCCACGTCGCGACCCCGCACGTCAGGCGCGGCCCGGCGGCGGAGCCGACGCGCCGGTCGAAGCCGGAGCGGATCCGTCGGGCCGTCTCGGCGAGCGCGTCGTCGCCCGGGGCGCGTGACAGGACGACCGCGAACTCGTCCCCCGAGAGCCGGGCGACGTACGTGTCCGCGTCGACCAGCGTGCGCAGGTGGTCGGCCGTGCGGCGCAGCAGGTCGTCGCCGGCGGCGTGCCCCTCGCGGTCGTTGACGTCCTTGAAGCCGTCGATGTCGCAGTACACGACCGCGACGCGCGTGCGCTCGACGGCGCCCCGCTCGAGGACCTCGTGCACGTGCAGGTCGGCCGCGCGGCGGTTGGGCAGGCCCGTGAGCGCGTCGGTGACCGCGGCGCGCGAGAGCCGTTCGTTCAGCGAGTAGCGCTCGGCGGCGCTCGCGACGACGAGGGCGAGGTCGATGAGGAACGTGCGTTCGTGGGCCGCGAGGCGCTCGGGCGTCGCGGAGAACAGCTCGGCGACGTAGCGGTCACGCTGCAGGGGCCGCAGCGACCCCTCGATCGACGGGTCGTCGAGGACGTCGCGCGCCGCGTCGCGCGCCTGGACCAGCAGGGCGTCCGGGTCGCGGTGGTACCAGGCGGCGTTCGTGAGGGCGGCGTGGGCGTCGCGCATCAGCTCGCGGCGACGTGCCGTGCACTGCGCGGTGCGCAGGCGCACCAGCGCGAGCGACTCGAGCCCCACCGCCAGGGGGATGGGCCACAGCCCGGCCAGCACGGGCCCCAGGGGCCGGGCGGACAGCAGGGTCCCGCCCACGAGCATGACGAGGGACAGCGTGGCCGCGGCGACGAGCAGCGTCGCCAGGACCCGCAGGCGGACCTGCCCCAGCGCGGCGACGAGGTACCCGAGGACGACGGACAGCGCGAGGAACAGCAGCGTGACCGCGAGCGGACGGCCCACCGGTGCGCCGTCGCCCACGGGTGCGTCGACGGGCGCGAACGGGGCGAACCACAGCGCGGTGCGCAGGACGAGGATCGCGGCGGCGACGCTCACCCACGGCCGCAGCCGTGGACCCGACCCGCCGAACGCGCGCGCCGCGGGCATGGACAGCAGCGCGACCAGTCCGGTGAGCTGACCGTGCAGGAAGGCGAACGCCTCCCGCAGGGCGAGGTCGTGCGCGAGGCCGTGCAGACCGCCGGCGAGCAGCAGCCCGGCCATCGCGACGGACAGGGCGAGCGCCCACGTCGAGCCCTCGGAGCGCAGCGCGCCGCGCCACCAGACCCACTGCAGCACGCAGAACCCGCCGACGAGGCCGGCGGCCAGGAACTGCAGGACGGTGGTCCACACGGGGACGTCGCCGAGCATGCGGGGTACATCGGCGCACTCCGGGCTGCACATGAACGGCATCCGGGTGACGGCCGACCACCGTGCACGGGGCGACCACGCCGGCACCCGGGACGCGGGCACCGTGCCGCGTGTCACGTCGTCGGCGGCGTGCCGCCGACGGTCGCGACGGTAGGGTGGTGCGTCGAGCACCTCCCTTTAAGCCCGTCCCGTGAGGCGGGGAAGGAGTCGCACGTATGAGCACTGGCACGCCTGCGCCCGCATCCGGGCGCACCGGCCCCGACCCGGCCGTCGCGCCCGGGTCGTCCCCCGGTACCACGGTCCTGGGCCCCGACGACGTCGCGCGGGCCCTGACCCGCATCGCGCACGAGATCGTCGAACGCAACAAGGGCGTCGACGACGTGGTCCTGCTGGGCATCCCGACCCGCGGTCTGCCCCTCGCGCAGCGGCTCGCCCGCCGTCTCGCGCAGGTCGAGGGCGTCGCCCCCGAGGACCTCGTCGGCAGCCTCGACGTCACGATGCACCGCGACGACCTGGCGCACCAGCCCACCCGCACGATCGGCGAGACGTACGTGCCCGGGGACGGGATCGACGGGCGGGTCGTCGTGCTCGTCGACGACGTCCTGTACTCGGGACGCACGATCCGCGCGGCGCTCGACGCGATCAGCGACCTCGGCCGGCCGCGGGCCGTGCAGCTCGCCGTGCTCGTCGACCGCGGTCACCGTGAGCTCCCGATCCGCGCGGACTACGTCGGCAAGAACCTGCCGACGGCGTCCGCCGAGCGTGTGCGTGTGCTCCTCGCGGAGGCCGACGGCGAGGACCGCGTCGTGATCGAGGGGGGCGCGCGATGAGGCACCTGCTGTCCACGGCGGACCTGAGCCCCGACGAGGCCGTGCTCATCCTCGACACCGCCGCGCAGATGGCCGCCACCCAGGCGCGGGAGATCAAGAAGCTCCCGACACTGCGCGGCCGCACCGTCGTCAACCTGTTCTTCGAGGACTCCACCCGCACCCGGATCTCGTTCGAGACCGCGGCCAAGCGGCTGTCCGCCGACGTCATCAACTTCTCCGCCAAGGGCTCGAGCGTGTCCAAGGGGGAGTCGCTCAAGGACACGGCGCTGACCCTGCAGGCGATGGGCGCGGACGCGGTCGTCATCCGGCACCAGGCGTCCGGGGCGCCGCACACCCTCGCGCACGCCGGCTGGACCCACGGCGCCGTCGTGAACGCGGGCGACGGCATGCACCAGCACCCGACGCAGGCGCTGCTCGACGCGTACACGTTGCGCCGCCACCTCGTCGGGGACGGTGGCCGCGCCGACGCGACCGGTCGCGACCTCGCGGGTGTGCACGTCGCGATCGTCGGGGACGTCCTGCACAGCCGCGTCGCACGCTCGAACGTGCAGCTGCTGCGCACGCTCGGTGCGCGCGTCACGCTCGTCGCACCACCGACGCTGCTGCCCGTCGGCGTGCACACCTGGCCCGCCGACGTGTCCTACGACCTGGACGACGCGCTCGCGACCCGACCGGACGCGGTCATGATGCTGCGGGTCCAGCGCGAGCGGATGTCCAGCGCCGGGGGCGGGTTCTTCCCCAGCCCGCTGGAGTACACGCGCGGCTACGGCCTGGACGCGCGACGCCTCGCGGGGCTGCCCGACCACGCGGTCGTCCTGCACCCGGGGCCGATGAACCGGGGCCTGGAGATCTCCGCGGACGCGGCCGACTCGACCCGCGCGGTGATCGTCGAGCAGGTCGCCAACGGTGTCGCGGTCCGCATGGCGGTGCTGTACCTGCTGCTCGCGGGGGACGGCGCACGCGCGGCGCGGCCGACGGGTGAGGAGCAGGAGCGCACGGGTGTGCGCACGGACGAGACGAGGGTGCACGCGTGACGACGTATCTGCTCACCGGGGCGCGGCCGCTGGGCGGCGACCCCACCGACGTGCTGCTCTCCGGCGGTGTGGTCGCGGCGCTCGGCGCCGACGCCCGCACGTCCGCGGGAGGCGACGTGCACGTCGTCGACGCGGACGGGCTCGTCCTGCTGCCCGGCCTCGTCGACCTGCACACGCACCTGCGTGAGCCCGGCCGCGAGGACGCCGAGACGGTGCTGTCGGGGACGCGCGCCGCCGCGCTCGGCGGGTTCACCGCGGTGCACGCGATGGCCAACACGACGCCCACGCAGGACACCGCGGGCGTGGTCGAGCAGGTCTGGCGGCTCGGCCGCGACGCCGGCTACGCCGACGTGCACCCGGTGGGGGCGGTGACCGTCGGCCTGGCCGGCGAGCGGCTCGCCGAGCTGCAGGCCATGGCCCGCTCGGCCGCCCGCGTCCGCGTGTTCTCCGACGACGGGAGGTGCGTGCACGACCCCGTCGTGATGCGCCGCGCGCTCGAGTACGTCAAGGCGTTCGACGGCGTCGTCGCCCAGCACGCGCAGGAGCCGCGCCTCACCGAGGGCGCCCAGATGCACGAGGGCGTCGTGTCGGCCGAGCTCGGCCTGACCGGCTGGCCCGCGGTCGCGGAGGAGGCGATCGTCGCGCGCGACGTCCTGCTCGCCGAGCACGTCGGCTCGCGCCTGCACGTCCTGCACCTGTCGACGGCGGGCTCGGTCGAGATCGTGCGCTGGGCGAAGGCCCGCGGCATCGACGTCACGGCCGAGGTCACGCCGCACCACCTGATCCTCACCGACGAGCTCGTGCGCGGGTACGACCCCCGGTACAAGGTCAACCCGCCGCTGCGGACGGCGGACGACGTCGAGGCCGTCCGCGCGGGGCTCGAGGACGGGACGATCGACACGGTCGGCACCGACCACGCACCGCACCCCCGCGAGGACAAGGACTGCGAGTGGGCCGCCGCGGCGTTCGGCATGACGGGCCTGGAGACCGCGCTGTCGGTCGTGCAGGCGGTCATGGTCGACACGGGCCGACTCACCTGGGCCGACGTGGCCCGCGTGACGTCCACGGCACCCGCGCGGATCGGCCGGCTCGACGGCCAGGGCCGTCCGGTCGCCGTGGGCGAGCCCGCCAACCTCACGCTCGTCGACCCCGCCGCGCGCCGCGTGGTCGTGCCGGAGCAGCAGGCCACCGCGAGCGTCAACTCGCCGTTCGCGGGCACCGAGCTGCCCGGGCGGGTCGTCGCGACCTTCCTGCGGGGGCGCGCGACCGTGCTGGACGGTGCGCTCGTCGAGGGGGTGCACGCCTGATGCCGGTCTGGATGTCCGTGACCGTCCTCGTCGCGCTCGCGATCCTCGGCCTGTGGGCCATGTGGCACGGCTGGCAGGGCCGCGCGCGCCGCAGCGCGGCGCTCGTCCCGTCGCTCCCCGACGTCCCGGCGGAGCCGGGCGAGGCCCGCACCGTCCCGGTCGAGGCGACCTACGTGTCGTCGACCCGCGCCGGGGACTGGCTCGACCGCGTCGCCGCGCACGACCTGGGCGTCCGCAGCCCTGTGACCGTGACCGTGCACGACGGGGGCGTGCTGCTGGCACGCACCGGCGCGCGCGACGTGTGGGTCCCCGCCGCGGCGCTCACGGCGGTCGGCACGTCCAGCGGGCAGGCCGGCAAGTTCGTGGGCCGCGACGGCCTGGTCGTCCTGACCTGGGTGCCGGACGCCACCACGACCACCCCCCTCGACACCGCGCTGCTGGTGCGCCACGACGCCGAGCGCGACACGCTGCTCGACGCCGCGTGCGCCCTCGTCGCGCCCCCTGCGGCGCAGGCAGCCGCCACCGACACCGACGCCGCCTCGCCCGCGGCGCGAGAGGAGCAGGCATGAGCGACGCGATCCTCGTCCTCGAGGACGGCCGCACGTTCACCGGACGCGCGTACGGCGCGACCGGGCGGACGCTCGGTGAGATCGTCTTCAACACCGGGATGACGGGCTACCAGGAGACCCTGACGGACCCGTCGTACCACCGCCAGATCGTCGTGATGACGGCGCCGCACATCGGCAACACCGGCGTCAACGACGAGGACCCCGAGTCGCGGCGGATCTGGGTGGCCGGGTACGTGGTGCGCGACCCCGCGCGCCGCCCCTCGAGCTGGCGCTCGCGCCGGTCCCTCGACGACGAGCTCGGCGCGCAGGGCGTCGTCGGCATCAGCGACGTGGACACGCGTGCGCTCACGCGCCACCTGCGCGAGCGCGGCGTCATGCGGGCCGGCATCTTCTCGGGCGACGCCCTCGTGCGGCCGGAGGGGGAGCGCCGGCCGGTCGACGAGCTGGTCGACGAGGTGCTCGCCGCACCCCCGATGGTCGGCGCCGACCTCGCGGGCGAGGTGAGCGTCGACGTGGCGTACGTCGTGCCGGCGCTCGGACCGGACGGCGCACCGCTCGACGCGCCGGTCGCCCGCGTCGCCGCGATCGACCTCGGCATCAAGGCGATGACGCCCCAGCGGCTCGCCGAGCGGGGCGTCGAGGTGCACGTCCTGCCCGCGACGTCGACGATCGGTGAGGTGCTGGCCATCGCACCCGACGGCGTGTTCTTCTCCAACGGCCCCGGCGACCCGTCCGCCGCGCGGCACGAGATCGACGTGCTGCGCGGCGTGCTCGACCGGCGCATCCCGTTCTTCGGCATCTGCTACGGCAACCAGCTGTTCGGCCGTGCCCTCGGGTTCGGCACGTACAAGCTGCAGTACGGCCACCGCGGCGTGAACCAGCCGGTCGTCGACCGCACGACCGGCAAGGTCGAGATCACGGCCCACAACCACGGGTTCGCGGTCGACGCGCCGCTCGACTCCGAGACGGTCGCACCGTTCGACGGCGGCCGCTACGGGCGCGTGCGGGTCTCGCACGTCGACCTCAACGACGACGTCGTCGAGGGGCTCGAGGCGCTGGACCTGCCGGCGTTCTCGGTGCAGTACCACCCGGAGGCCGCGGCCGGCCCGCACGACGCCGCCTACCTGTTCGACCGCTTCCTCGACCTCATGACCTCCCACCGCGACGCCCCCGGCTCGAACCCGGACGACGCCACGACCCAGAAGGGCGCCGCCTGATGCCCCGCCGCGACGACCTGACGTCCGTCCTCGTCATCGGCTCCGGACCGATCGTGATCGGCCAGGCCTGCGAGTTCGACTACTCCGGCACGCAGGCGTGCCGCGTGCTCAAGGAGGAGGGCCTGCGGGTCGTCCTCGTGAACTCCAACCCGGCCACGATCATGACCGACCCGGAGTTCGCCGACGCGACCTACGTCGAGCCCATCACGACCGAGGTGCTCACCTCGATCATCGCCAAGGAGCGCCCCGACGCGATCCTGCCGACGCTCGGCGGGCAGACCGCGCTGAACGCGGCCATCGCGCTCGACGAGGCCGGTGTGCTCGAGGAGTACGGCGTCGAGCTCATCGGGGCGAACATCGCCGCGATCCAGAAGGGTGAGGACCGCGAGGCGTTCAAGGACGTCGTCGCGGTCGCCGGCGGCGAGTCCGCGCGCTCGGCGATCATCCACACGATCGACGAGGCCCTCGTGGCGGCCGAGGACCTCGGCTACCCGATGGTCGTGCGGCCGTCGTTCACGATGGGCGGGCTCGGGTCGGGCATCGCGTACGACGAGCCCGACCTGCGCCGGATCGTCGGGCAGGGACTGCACTACTCGCCGACCACCGAGGTGCTCCTGGAGGAGTCGATCCTCGGCTGGAAGGAGTACGAGCTCGAGCTCATGCGCGACAAGCACGACAACGTCGTGGTCGTCTGCTCGATCGAGAACGTCGACCCCGTCGGCGTGCACACGGGCGACTCGGTGACGGTGGCCCCGTCGCTGACCCTGACGGACCGTGAGTACCAGCGGCTGCGGGACATCGGGATCGCCGTCATCCGCGAGGTCGGCGTCGACACCGGCGGCTGCAACATCCAGTTCGCCGTGCACCCGGACACGGGGCGGATCATCGTCATCGAGATGAACCCGCGCGTGTCGCGCTCGTCCGCGCTGGCGTCCAAGGCCACGGGCTTCCCGATCGCGAAGATCGCCGCGAAGCTCGCCGTGGGGTACACGCTCGACGAGATCCCGAACGACATCACGGGGTCGACGCCCGCGTCGTTCGAGCCGACGCTCGACTACGTGGTCGTCAAGGTGCCGCGGTTCGCGTTCGAGAAGTTCCCCGCGGCCGACCCGACGCTGACGACGACCATGAAGTCGGTCGGTGAGGCGATGGCGCTGGGCCGCAACTTCACCGAGGCGCTCGGCAAGGCGATGCGCTCGATCGACAAGAAGGGCTCGACGTTCCACTGGGACGGAGAGCCGGCTGCGGGGGAGGACCTCGCGGCGCTGGTCGCCTCGATCTCGCGGCCGACCGAGCACCGCCTGATCGACGTGCAGCAGGTGCTGCGGGCGGGCGTCTCCGTCGACGACGTCTACGCGCGCACCGGCATCGACCCGTGGTTCCTCGACCAGGTCCAGCTCGTCAACGAGGTCGCCCAGGCCACCGCGGACGCACCCGCGCTGACGGCCGACGTGCTCGCGCACGCCAAGCGGCACGGGCTGTCCGACGTGCAGGTCGCGTCCCTGCGGCAGACCAGCGAGGACGCCGTGCGGCTCACACGCTGGGCGCTGGGCGTGCGGCCCGTCTACAAGACGGTGGACACGTGCGCCGCCGAGTTCGCGGCCCGCACGCCGTACCACTACTCGTCGTACGACGAGGAGAACGAGGTCGCACCGCGCGAGCGGCCCGCCATCCTCATCCTCGGCTCGGGGCCCAACCGCATCGGCCAGGGCATCGAGTTCGACTACTCGTGCGTGCACGCCGCGCTGGCGCTCAAGGGCGAGTACGAGACCGTCATGGTCAACTGCAACCCCGAGACCGTGTCGACCGACTACGACACCTCCGACCGGCTGTACTTCGAGCCACTCACGTTCGAGGACGTGCTCGAGGTCTACGAGGCCGAGCTCGCGGCCGGGCCGGTGGCCGGGCTCATCGTGACGCTCGGCGGCCAGACGCCGCTGTCGCTCGCGCAGCGGCTGGCGGACGCCGGCCTGCCGATCCTCGGTACGCCGCCCGAGGCGATCGACGCCGCCGAGGACCGCGGCGAGTTCGGCGCCGTGCTCGCCGCGGCCGGTCTGCCGGCACCCGCCTTCGGCACCGCGACGTCCCTCGAGGCCGCCCGCGAGACCGCTCGCGGCATCGGGTTCCCGGTGCTCGTGCGCCCGTCGTACGTCCTCGGTGGACGCGGCATGGAGATCGTCTACGACGAGGCCCAGCTCACCGAGTACGTCGAGCGGGCGCTCGACGAGCAGACCGGCGGGCACCGCACCGGCAGCCTGCCGCCGCTGCTCATCGACCGGTTCCTCGACGACGCGATCGAGATCGACGTCGACGCGCTCTACGACGGGACCGAGCTCTACCTCGGCGGCGTCATGGAGCACATCGAGGAGGCCGGCGTGCACTCCGGCGACTCGGCGTGCGTGCTGCCGCCCGTCACGCTGTCCGTCGCCGAGCTCGAGCGCATCCGCACCTCGACCGAGGCGATCGCACGGGGTGTCGGTGTGCGGGGGCTGCTGAACATCCAGTTCGCGCTCGTGTCGGACGTCCTCTACGTGCTCGAGGCGAACCCGCGTGCGTCGCGGACCGCGCCGTTCGTGTCCAAGGCCACGGGCGTGTCGCTCGCGAAGGCCGCCGCGCTGGTCATGGCGGGCCGGTCGATCGCCGAGCTGCGCGCCGAGGGGCTCCTCCCCGCGGCCGACGCGAGCGTCCTCGACCTCGACGCACCCCTGGCGGTCAAGGAGGCGGTGCTGCCGTTCAAGCGGTTCCGCACGGCCGACGGGACGGTCGTCGACACGGTGCTCGGCCCGGAGATGCGCTCGACCGGTGAGGTCATGGGCTTCGACGTCGACTTCCCGACGGCTTTCGCCAAGTCGCAGGAGGCGGCCTTCGGTGGGTTGCCGACCAGCGGACGGGTGTTCATCTCGGTGGCCGACCGTGACAAGCGATCGATCGTGTTCCCCGTGAAGCGCCTGGTCGAGCTCGGGTTCGAGATCCTCGCGACCGAGGGCACGTCCGCCGTGCTGCGGCGCAGCGGCATCGCGTCGACCGTCGTGCGCAAGCACTCCGCCGGACGCGGGCCGGAGGGTGAGCCGACGATCGTCGACCTCATCACCTCCGGCGAGGTCGACATGGTCGTCAACACACCCTCGGGGCAGGGAGCCCGCGCCGACGGGTACGAGATCCGCGCCGCGACGACGGCGGCCGACAAGGCCATCGTCACGACGGTGCAGCAGCTCGGCGCGGCCGTGCAGGCGATCGAGGCGCGGCGGGCAGGCCCGTTCAGCGTGACGAGCCTGCAGGAGCACGACGCCGCGGCGGCGGCGCGACGCTCGGTCGAGCGTGGCGGTGAGCCGGTCGGGGCGGCAGGAGCGGGCGCGTGACGCCCGCACGGGTGCCGTTCGGGGCCCGGCTCGCGGCCGCGGTCGACGCCCACGGGCCGCTGTGCGTCGGCATCGACCCGCACGCCGCGCTCCTGGCGGACTGGGGGCTGACCGACGACGCCGCGGGGGTGCGCGACTTCTCGCTGCGTGTCCTGGAGGCCGTCGCCGGGCGTGTCGCTGCCGTCAAGCCGCAGGCGGCCTTCTTCGAGCGGCACGGGTCGGCCGGCGTCGCGGTGCTGGAGGAGGTCGTCGCTGCGGGGCGTGAGACGGGGACGCTCGTCGTCGTCGACGCCAAGCGCGGCGACATCGGGTCGACGATGGGTGCGTACGCCGAGGCGTTCCTGCGGGACGGCTCGCCGCTCGCAGGGGACGCGCTGACGGTCTCGCCGTACCTCGGTTTCGGGTCCCTCGACCCCGCCGTGGACCTTGCGCGGGCGACGGGGCGCGGGCTGTTCGTGCTCTGCCTGACGTCGAACCCGCAGGGGCGGGAGGTGCAGCACGCGCGGACGGCCGACGGGACGAGCGTCGCCGCCGTCGTCGCGGCACGCGCTGCCGCGCTCAACGAGGGGGCGGACCCGATGGGCTCGGTGGGGCTCGTCGTGGGCGCGACCGTCGGTGCCGCGGCGCGCGAGGTCGGGGTCGACCTGGGGGCCGTCAACGGTCCGCTGCTGGCACCGGGTGTGGGCGCCCAGGGCGCGGGTCCCGCCGAGCTCGTCGACGTGTTCGGTGCTGCACGCCGGCAGGTGCTCGCGTCGTCGAGCAGGGGAGTGCTCCGGTCCGGTCCGGGCGTCGACGGTCTTCGGGCCGCCGCGCTGTCCGCCGCCGCCGAGGCGGCCGCCGCGCTGCACTGACCCGAGCCCCCACCCACACCCCTACCCACCACCGCGCCGAACTCGGACTTTGGCGGTCTCTGGCCACCCATGAGCCGCCAAAGTCCGAGTTCGACACCTGTGAAGCGCGATAACGGAACCTGGCGGTGCACGCACCCGAGCACATCCGGTGGGGAGGCCGCCTGCGGCGGCTGCCCGGAGAGCCGGCGGCCGCGAGGACGTCGTCCCGTTCGGTGGGTGCGGGAGTCTCCGTGGATGGTCCTGGGGTGACCGGGTGTGTCGGAGATGGTCGTTAGGGTGCGCGGGTGACCGGGGACGTGCGCGTGGGACTCGTGGTGGGGCGGTACCTCGGGGAGCTGGGGGAGCGTCACCCCGAGACGGCACGCGCGTACCGCTGGGCCCTGACGAACCTGGCCGCCCAGCTCGGGTCCGAACGGTTCGGCGCGGCGCTCGACGACGGGACGGTCGTGCGCTGGACGACGTCGCCGACCGGGTCGGGACGTGAGCCCTCGGCTGCGTCCGTGCGGCAGCGGGCGACGGCCACCCGCGCGCTCGTGCGGTTCGCGGTCGAGCAGCGCCTGCTCGACGCTGCGCGTGCGGACGCGGTGCTGGACGCCCTGCGGCGCCCTGCGACGCCCCCTGTGGACCGCGACACCGCCCCGGCGCGCGTCCTGCTGGCCCGTGCCGCCGGGAGACGCCCTCACGGGGTCTCGTGGCACGTCTGGCTGCGTTTCCGTGCCCACGTGCTGACCCTCGCGGCGACCGGTGCTCCCGAGCGCGACCTCGGGGCCGCCCGGCTCACGGACCTGGCCGAGGACCGGACGACGCTGCGCCTCGCGGGAGAGCGCTACCCGCTGGACGGTGCGACCCGGCATGCCGTGCAGGCATGGCTCCCGGTGCGGGACGCCGTCGTGGCGACCCTGCAGGGCACGCCGCCCGCACAGCTCTGGGTCCGGGTGCACCCGTCCGTGCACCCGCGCACGGGCGCCGTCGCCGCGGTCGGCCTGCCGATCACGGCACGCGGTCTGCGCAAGGCGTTCCAGGACGTCGTCGAGGCGCTCGCCGCGTCCGACCCCCGCGTCGCGACCTGCACCGTCGCGCACGTACGAGCGCTCGCCACGACGCCGGCGCCGGTCGCGGACGACCTCGGGACCGCCCCGCGGGCGCCCTGAGCACACCGCACGACGTGCGGCATCTGCGGTCCTTGTGCCCGGCCTCGGGCCGTGCTTCGACGCGCGTCGGCGCAGGTCGCGGGGCGACACGCGACACGCCCGCGTTGCCGACTGCTGGGACCGTCGCTAGTTTCGTCCTCAGATCCCGCGCATTCCGACGAGGATCTCCGGCCCAGTGACGAGAAGGTGACGCGCGTGGCTCTTCCTCCGCTGACTCCAGAACAACGAGCCGCCGCGCTCGAGAAGGCTGCCGCAGCGCGGCAGGCACGTGCCGAGGTGAAGAACCGCCTCAAGTACTCGCAGGGCTCCCTGTCCGAGGTGATCGAGCAGGGGCAGCAGGACGAGACGATCGGCAAGCTCAAGGTCGCCGCACTGCTGGAGTCCCTTCCCGGTGTGGGGAAGGTCAAGGCCCGGGCGATCATGTCCGAGATCGGCATCTCGGAGACGCGTCGGGTGCGTGGCCTCGGCCCGCACCAGGTCAAGGCGCTCGTCGACCGGTTCGGCTGAGCACCACGGCGCCCACGGCGCCCCGCCCGGACCGGGTGGGGCGCCGCCGCACGTCCGGCACCTGCCGGCCGTGCCCACGACTCGACCTGGAGCTGTGCACCACCCATGACGACGCAGCCGGCACGGCTGACCGTGCTCGCCGGACCGACCGCCGTCGGCAAGGGCACCGTCTCCGCCGACCTCCGCGCCCGGTACCCCGAGATCTGGCTCTCGGTCTCCATGACGACGCGTCCGCCGCGGCCGGGGGAGGTCGACGGCGTGCACTACCACTTCGTGTCGACCGAGCGGTTCGACGAGATGGCGGCACGCGGTGAGCTGCTCGAGTGGGCCGTCGTGCACAGCCGCAACCGCTACGGCACGCCGCGTGCGCCCGTCGAGGAGCGTCTGGCCGCGGGTGAGCCCGCACTCCTGGAGATCGACCTGCAGGGGGCCCGCCAGGTCCGCGAGACCATGCCGGACGCCCGCTTCGTGTTCCTCGCACCTCCGTCCTGGGAGGAGCTCGTGCGCCGGCTCGTCGGCCGCGGCACGGAGGACGCCGAGGAGCGCGAGCGGCGGCTGGCCACGGCGCGTGTCGAGCTCGCGGCCGCGGAGGAGTTCGACCACGTCGTGGTGAACGACGACGTGCACCGTGCGACCGACGAGCTCGTGCACCTCATCGGGCTCCGGGACTGACCTGCCCCGCTCGCGATGACGGGCAGGACGGCTCGTGCACGTCAGCAGGTAGGATGGGGCGGATCGCGCCGCGTGACGACCTCGTACGACACCTGCAGGACCCAGCACGACGCCTGCACCCTCGTGCCGCCGCCGGCGCACCGCCCGAACAGCCATCCGACAGGACGGGAGTCCTCCGTGTCCGGAACCGTCGCAGCCCCCACGGGCATCACCGACCCGCCGATCGACCGCCTCCTCGAGCGTGCCGACTCGAAGTACGCGCTCGTCCTCTTCTCCGCCAAGCGCGCGCGGCAGATCAACGCGTACTACGCGCAGCTCAACGAGGGCCTGCTGGAGTACGTCGGACCGCTCGTCGAGACGCGTCCGCAGGAGAAGCCGCTGTCGATCGCGATGCGCGAGATCGACGAGGGCCTGCTGACGGCCGAGCCCACTCCGGAGGCCTGAGCCTCCCGCCATGCGCATCGTCCTCGGCGTCGCCGGCGGGATCGCCGCGTACAAGGCGGTGCTCCTGCTGCGTCTGCTGCGCGAGCAGGGGCACGCCGTGCGCGTCGTGCCGACGCACGCGTCGCTCGAGTTCGTCGGCCGCGCGACGTGGGAGGCGCTGTCCGGTGAGCCGGTGACCACGGACGTCTTCGAGGACGTCGACCAGGTCGCGCACGTCGCGATCGGCAAGGGTGCGGAGCTCGTGGTCGTCGCCCCGGCGACGGCCGACCTGCTGGCGCGCGCCGCGGCCGGGCGAGCGGACGACCTGCTCACCGCGACGCTGCTGGTGGCGCGCTGCCCGGTGCTCCTCGCCCCGGCGATGCACACCGAGATGTGGGAGCACCCCGCCACGGTCGCCAACGTCGCGACGCTCCGCGAGCGCGGCGTGCACGTGCTCGACCCGGCGCAGGGGCGTCTCACGGGTGCCGACTCGGGCCCCGGCCGGCTGCCGGAGCCCGACCAGATCGCCGCGGCCGCGCTCTCCCTGGTCGACCTGCACCGCGACGGCGGCCGGGACCGGGTCGCCGACCTGGCGGGACGTCGTGTCGTCGTGTCCGCCGGCGGCACGCGCGAACCCCTCGACCCGGTGCGCTTCCTCGGCAACCGCTCGTCCGGCCGTCAGGGCGTCGCGCTCGCACGCGCCGCCGCCGAGCGCGGTGCTCACGTGACGCTCGCGGCCGCGAACGTCGCGAGCGACGTCGCGGCCGACGCGGGACCCGGCGTCGAGGTCGTCGCCGTCGAGACCGGTGAGGAGCTGCGGCACGCGGTGCGCACGGCCGCCAAGGACGCCGACGTCGTCGTCATGGCCGCCGCGGTCGCCGACTACCGCCCCGCAGACGTCGCGGACGCCAAGCTCAAGAAGTCGGGCGAGGCGCCCGTGCTCACGCTGGTCGAGACGACGGACATCCTGCGCGAGCTCGTGACCGACCCGCCGCGTCGCGGCCAGACCGTCGTGGGCTTCGCCGCGGAGACCGGGGACGCGCACGGCTCGGTGCTCGACCACGCGAGGGCCAAGGCCCGCCGCAAGGGTGCCGACCTGCTCGTCGTGAACCCCGTGGGCGGCGGGAGAGGCTTCGGCACGACGACCAACGAGATCACCGTGCTCGACCGCGACGGCGCGGTCGTCTCGACCGCGGCGGGGACGAAGTCCCAGGTCGCGCACGCCGTGTGGGACGCCGTCCTCCCGGTCCTGGACAGCGGGGCAACGCCCCCGTCGGACGCCGGTACTCTGCGGGCATGACTCTCGCGTCCCTCCGCCTGTTCACCTCGGAGTCCGTGACGGAGGGCCACCCCGACAAGATCTGCGACCAGATCTCGGACGCGATCCTCGACGCGATGCTCGAGCAGGACCCGTCCGCGCGCGTCGCCGTGGAGACCATGGTCACGACGGGCCTCGTGCACGTCGCGGGCGAGGTGACGACGAGCGCGTACGTCGAGATCCCGCAGATCGTGCGGTCGGTGGTCCGCGGCATCGGCTACACGTCGTCCCGGATCGGCTTCGACGGTGACTCCTGCGGTGTCTCGGTGTCGATCGGTCAGCAGTCGCCCGACATCGCGGCCGGTGTCGACAAGGCGATCGAGGTACGCCAGGACGACGGGGACCTGGACCCGCTGGACCTGCAGGGCGCGGGCGACCAGGGCCTGATGTTCGGGTACGCGTCCGACGAGACGCCCTCGCTGCTCCCGCTGCCGATCTGGCTCGCGCACCGCCTGGCCGAGCGTCTGGCGCAGGTGCGCAAGGAGCAGGTGCTGCCGGGGCTGCGGCCGGACGGCAAGACGCAGGTGACGATCGGGTACGACGGCGACCGCCCCGTGACGCTCGACACCGTCGTGCTGTCGACGCAGCACGACCCCGACGTCCCGGAGTCCCGGCTGCGCGACGAGGTCGCCGCGCTCGTCGTCGCGCCCGTGCTCGCCGACCTCGACCTGGACACGACGGGTCACCGGCTGCTGGTGAACCCGACGGGCCAGTTCGTCGTCGGCGGCCCGCAGGGCGACGCAGGCCTCACCGGACGCAAGATCATCGTCGACACGTACGGCGGCATGGCCCGCCACGGCGGCGGCGCCTTCTCCGGCAAGGACCCGTCCAAGGTGGACCGTTCGGCGGCGTACGCGACACGGTGGGTCGCGAAGAACGTCGTCGCCGCCGGGCTGGCCCGCCGGTGCGAGGTGCAGGTCGCGTACGCGATCGGCAAGGCGCACCCGGTCGGGCTGTACGTCGAGACGTTCGGCACCTCGCAGGTTCCCGACGAGCGGCTCGTCGCGGCGATCCGCGACGTCTTCGACCTGCGCCCGGCCGCCATCATCCGCGACCTCGACCTGCTGCGCCCCGTCTACCGGCAGACGGCCGCGTACGGGCACTTCGGGCGAGAGCTGCCCGAGTTCACCTGGGAGCGCACGGACCGCACGGCCGACCTGCTGTCGGCCGTCGGCTGAGACCCGGGCGCCCGGTGACGGGACGACCGGCGTGACGGGTCCCGGACCGCAGCAGCCCGCCCTCGCAGGGCTCGACGTGCCGGCCGGCGTCAAGCCGCGTCGTCGCCGTGCCACGGCACCGCCGGGGCCCGCCGCGCACCTGCCCGTCGCCCGCGTCTGCGTGGACCTGGCGCCGCCGCACCTCGACCGGCCGTTCGAGTACCTCGTGCCCGAGACGCTCGACGCGGCCGCGCAGCCGGGTGTGCGGGTGAAGGTGCGGTTCGCGGGCCAGGACGTGGACGGGTGGCTGCTCGAACGGCTCGCCGAGGCCGAGCACGAGGGGCGGCTGCTGCCGGTGCGGCGCGTCGTCTCCGACGAGGCGGTGCTCACGCCGCAGGTCGCACGCCTCGCCCGCGCCGTCGCGGACCGCTGGGCGGGCACCCTCGCGGACGTGCTGCGGCTCGCCGTGCCGCCGCGTCACGCCCGCGTCGAGGGCGAGGACGTCGCGGACGCGACGAGCGTCGAGGCGGGTCCCGTGGCGGACGCGCCGGCGCTGGACGCCCCCGCGTGGGA
>JAFAEH010000190.1 GCA_023424135.1 Actinomycetes bacterium
GCACACGGTCGGCCGTCGCGGCGGCGTCGAGGTCGTGCGTGACGACGACCACCTGCTGGTCGAGCGAGGCGAGCAGCGCATCGACGTGCGTGCGCCAGCGCAGGTCGAGCAGCGTCGTCGGTTCGTCGCACACCAGCACCGCGGGGCCCGTCGCGAGCACCGCGGCCAGCGCGAGGAGCTGACGCTGCCCGCCGGACAGCGCGTGCACGGACACGTGCGCGCGGTCGGCGAGCCCGAACCGGTCGAGCACGTCCGTCGCGCGGGCTGCCCGGGCGTCGGCGTCGGGGACCGTGCGCCGCAGCGACAGCGCGACGTCCTCCAGCGGCGTGGGCATGACGAGCTGGGCGTCGGGGTCGGTGAACACGAACCCGACGCGGCGGCGCACGGCCGCACCGTCACGGTCGGTGTCGAGCCCGTCGACGGTGACCGTCCCCGCCGAGGGCAGGACGAGCCCGTTGAGCAGGCGCGCGAGGGTCGACTTGCCGGAACCGTTGGCGCCGACGACGGCGATGCGCCGTTCGGTCAGCCGCAGCGACACCGGGCCCAGCAGCCGCACGACGCGGTCGGGGCCGCCGCCCGGGTCCGGGGACCAGGCGGTGACCTCGACCGCGTCGAGCTCGATCACGGGGCGGCCGGCCTCAGCCGCGGTCGCGGCGCAGGTCGGGGAACGCGCGCAGCACCGCGAGCGTGACGCCCGCCGCGAGGAGGTTCTTCACGACGTCCCCGGGCCAGAACACGACGTCGACACCGAAGGCGGCGGGCAGCGTCAGGTCGGCACGCAGCATCAGCCCGACGATCCCCGCAGGATGGATGACGAGGAACGACGCGCCGAGCCCGGCGGCGACCAGCAGCGGGTAGCGCCACCGCGACGCCGCACGCAGCGCGTACCCGGCGAGCCAGCCCGCGACGGCGGCCGCCACGGGGAAGGACAGCAGGTAGCCGACCGACGGCTTGCCCAGCACCCCGAGCCCGCCGGTCATCTCGGCGAACACGGGGACGCCCGCGAGGCCGACCGCCAGGTACAGCAGCACGGCGAGGAACCCGCGCCGCGCCCCGAGCACGAGCCCGGCGACGGCGACGGCGAAGGTCTGCAGCGTGATCGGCACGGGAGTTCCCGTGGGGATCGGCGGGACGATCGCGCACGCGGCGACGAACGCGGCGAACGTCGCGACCAGCGCGACGTCGGTCGTCGTGCGCCGCACGGTCCGCGGCGCGGGCGGTTCGCCGGACGGGTGCTCGTCGCCGGTGCGTGCGACGCCCGGGCCGTCGACGGCCGGACGTGGGGCGTCGGTGGCGGGGGGTGCGGCGTCGACCGTGCGGTCGCCGGGCAGGGAGGTGGGCATGCGGTGCCTCCAGGCGGTGGTCGGGCTGGTGCACGGAGCGCCGGGGGAAACGTCGGTGCGGCGGGTCGTGGCCGGGCGCCCGGCCGCCAGCCACGCTAGCCGCTCGGTAGGATGGTCGGCGTTTGTGCCCGTGGCCAGAACCGGCGGCGCAATCTCGTAGGAATCCGCCTCCCGCGCACGCCCTCGCGCGAAGGCTCCCCTCTCGTAGGAACCGAGGACCCACCCGTGATCACCGCCTCGGGCGTCGAGCTGCGCATCGGCGCTCGCGTCCTGCTGGAGCCGACGACGTTCCGCATCGCCGCCGGCGACCGCATCGGCCTGGTCGGGCGCAACGGTGCCGGCAAGACGACGCTGACCAAGACCCTCGCGGGTGAGACGCAGCCCACCGGCGGGACGATCTCCCGCGGGGACATCGGGTACCTGCCGCAGGACCCGGCCTCCGGCGACCTGGAGCAGCTCGCCATGGACCGCGTCCTGTCGGCCCGCGGTCTCGACGCCGTGCTGGCCGCGATGCGCGAGACCGAGGGGGCGATGGCGTCGGCCGACGACGCGACGCGCGAGAAGGCGATGGAGCGGTACTCGCGGCTCGACGCCCGGTTCACGGCCGCGGGCGGGTACGCGGCCGAGTCCGAGGCGCACCGCATCACCGCGGCGCTCGGCCTCGACGACCGTGTGCTCGGTCAGACGCTCGGGACGCTGTCCGGTGGTCAGCGCCGCCGCGTCGAGCTCGCCCGCATCCTGTTCTCCGGTGCCGAGACGCTGCTGCTCGACGAGCCGACCAACCACCTCGACGCCGACTCGATCGTGTGGCTGCGCGACTACCTCAAGGCCTACCCGGGAGGGTTCGTCGTCATCAGCCACTCGGTGGACCTGCTGCGCGCCACCGTCAACAAGGTCTTCCACCTGGACGCGAACCGCTCGCAGCTCGACCAGTACAACCTCGGCTGGGACGCGTACCTGCTGCAGCGCGAGACGGACGAGAAGCGTCGCCGTCGCGAACGCGCCAACGCCGAGAAGAAGGCGGCGGCGCTGCTGGCGCAGGCCGACAAGATGCGCGCCAAGGCCACCAAGGCCGTCGCCGCGCAGAACATGGCCCGCCGTGCCGAGCGCATGCTCTCGGGCCTCGAGGAGGTCCGCGTCTCCGACAAGGTCGCCAGGCTGCGCTTCCCCGATCCCGCACCGTGCGGGCGCACGCCGCTCACCGCGGAGGGCCTGTCGAAGTCGTACGGCTCGCAGGAGGTCTTCACGGACGTCTCGCTCGCGATCGACCGGGGGAGCAAGGTCGTCGTCCTCGGCCTGAACGGCGCGGGCAAGACGACGCTGCTGCGGATCCTCGGTGGCCTGCAGGACCCGGACACGGGCGAGGTCAAGCCCGGGCACGGGCTCAAGCTCGGCTACTACGCGCAGGAGCACGAGACCCTCGACCTGCAGCGCACGGTCGTGGAGAACCTGCGCAGCTCGGCCCCGGACCTCACCGACACGCAGGTGCGTTCGGTGCTCGGCTCGTTCCTGTTCTCCGGGGACGACGCCGACAAGCCTGCGCGCGTGCTGTCCGGCGGGGAGAAGACCCGGCTCGCGCTCGCGGCCCTGGTCGTCTCGAGCGCGAACGTGCTGCTGCTCGACGAGCCTACGAACAACCTCGACCCGGCCTCGCGCGAGGAGATCCTGGCGGCGCTGCGCGGCTACCAGGGTGCGGTCGTGCTCGTCAGCCACGACGAGGGTGCCGTCGCTGCGCTCGAGCCCGAGCGCGTCCTGCTGCTGCCGGACGGCGACGAGGACCTGTGGGGTCCCGACTACCTGGACCTCATCGCGCTGGCTTGACCGGCGTCCGACGCCTGGCCGGCCTGCGCAGGCCGCCGCGCGGCGTGCTCCTGCGCGTCGATCTCGGCGTCCTCGTCGACCTCGTCACGCCCCCGTGCCCGCCGCGGACGGGGTGCGGGCGCCGGCGGTGGGGGAGCACCGGGCGTCCCGACGACGACGGACGTCCACTCGCGGCGCGCCGCGACGCCGAACGCGACGAGCCCGCCGAGGGCGAACACCCACCACTGGAACGCGTACGACAGGTGCGAGCCCGGGTCGGTGCTGGGCGCGGCGAGCGCCCCGAGCGGCTCGTCGGCCCGCGGCTCCTCACGCACGAACGACCCGTACGCCGCGAACGGGTCGGCGTCGACGCCACCGGCCGCGAGCACCTGCGCGGGCGCGATCGCCTGCACCTGGCCGGCGGGCGCGTCGCGCGTCGAGGCCTGCTCACCCGGACGCAGCCGCACCGTGACCAGGACCGTCCCGGCCGGGGGGTCGGGGACGGTGACGCCGACCGTCCCGTCCGCCCCGGTGGGCACCCAGCCGCGGTCGACGACGAGCACGCGCCCCGCCTCGACGGGTGTCCCGAACGCGGCGGGGGCCGCGTCCTCGACGAGCAGCGGCACGAGCGCGTGGTAGGCGGGTGTGCCGTCGACCGGGCGGTTGCGCAGCAGCACCGTCGCATCCGTCAGGTACGTGCCGCGCACCTGGACCGTGCGCCACGTGTCGGCGTCCGGCAGCGTCGCGTCCGGGTCGGGGACGACGTCGGCGAGGTCGACGGGCTCCGCGGCGTAGTTCGTCTCGACGACCGCGATCGCGGCGTCCCGTGCGACGTGCCGCTCCCACTGCCAGCGTCCGAGGAACGTGCACACGACGGCCACGACGAGCCCCGTCACGAGCAGACCGGCCGCACGCCGCCGGGCCGCGTCGCGCAGCTCGGCGCCCGACGGTCGCGCGGTGCCGGTGGGTGTCCCGCTGTGCGCGGTGCCGGCGGGCGCGGCGCTCACGGCACGGTCCGGTCCAGCGTCCCGACGGGCACGACGTCGCGCAGGAAGCCACGCACCTGCAGGTACTGCGACAGGTGCTCACGGTGGTCGTCGCACGCGAGCCACACCTTGCGCCGCTGGGGCGTGTGCAGCTTGGGGTTGTTCCACAGCACGCCCCACGCCGGCTCGGCGCGGCAGCCGCGCGCCGAGCACACGAGCTCGTCGACCGCGTCCGGTGTCGCCGTCATCGTCCGTCCTCCCGCTGCTGGCCGCCGAGCTCACCGGTGCGGGGTGCCGCACCGATCTCGCGCGCCTCGAAGAACACGTCGGGCTCGTCGCGCCGCTCGCGGCCCGCGTTGGCGAGCAGCACCGCGACGTACGGCAGCACGGTCGCCGCGACGAGCAGCAGGATCGGCACGGCCACCGGGACGTGGGACCACATCAGCGCGGCCGCCACGAAGCACACGAGCCGCACGCCCATCTGCCACAGGTAGCGACGCTGGCGGCGCGCGAGGTCGTCGGCCAGCGGCTCGGGCGCCGACGTGATCCGGTGCACCTCCGGCTGCACCGGACCGCGGGGACGACGTGTGCTCACCACCCGATGGTAGGCGCGTCACCGGGCGTGCGGGTCGCCGGGGACGGCCACGTGGTAGGCGTCACGCTTTGTCGAGGTCCCACAACGGCGACGCCGCAACTCGTGAGCGCCCGCACACCTGCGCGACGGGTGCGTCGGCTAGCGTCGTGTCCCGTGCCTGCGACGACACCCGAGACCACGCCCGAGACCGCCGCCCGCCGCCCGCGCAGCGTGCTGGTGACCGGCGCCAACCGCGGCATCGGCCGCGCGATCGCCGAGCGCTTCGTCGCCGCGGGCGACCAGGTCGCCACGATCGTGCGCTCCGGCGGCGCGCCCGACGGTGTGCTCGAGGTGATCGGCGACGTCCGTGACACGGCCGCCGTGGACGCCGCGTTCACGCAGGTCGAGGCCGCGCACGGCCCCGTGGAGGTGCTCGTCGCCAACGCCGGCGTCACGCGCGACCAGCTCCTGCTGCGCATGACCGACGAGGAGTTCTCCGACGTCGTCGACGTCAACCTCACCGGGTCCTTCCGCGTCGTGCGGCGCGCGAGCAAGGGCATGATCCGGCTGCGTCGGGGCCGCATCGTGCTCATCTCGTCGGTCGTCGGCCTGTACGGCTCGCCCGGCCAGGTCAACTACGCGTCGTCGAAGTCGGCGCTGGTCGGCATGGCCCGCTCGATCACGCGCGAGCTCGGCGCGCGCGGCATCACCGCGAACGTCGTCGCGCCGGGGTTCATCGACACCGACATGACCGCCGCGCTTCCCGACGAGCGCCGGCAGGCGTACCTCGCGTCGATCCCCGCGGCGCGCTTCGGCGCGGCCGACGAGGTCGCCGCCGCCGTGCAGTACCTCGCCTCCGACGAGGCCGCCTACGTCTCCGGCGCCGTGCTGCCGGTCGACGGCGGCCTCGGCATGGGCCACTGACACCCCTGGACCACCGCCCGGCGCAGCGCCGGGCCGCACGCTCGACGGAAGGCACGACCATGGCACTGCTCGAGGGCAAGACGCTGCTCGTCACCGGCGTCCTCACGGACGGCTCGATCGCGTTCCACGTCGCGCGGCTGGCGCAGGAGCAGGGCGCGCAGGTGATCCTCACGTCCTTCGGCCGCCAGCTGCGCCTCACGCAGGCGATCTCGCGCCGCCTGCCGCAGCCGGCCCCCGTGGTCGAGCTCGACGTGACGAACGACGACGACCTCGCCGCGCTCGCCGACCGCGTGCGCGAGCACGCCGACCACCTCGACGGCGTCGTGCACTCGATCGGGTTCGCGCCCCAGTCCGTCATGGGCGGCAACTTCCTGGCGGGGCAGTGGGACGACGTCGCCACGGCGCTGCAGGTGTCCGCGTTCTCGCTGAAGTCGCTCGCGACCGCGACCCTGCCGCTGCTGACGCGGGGGTCCGGGATCGTCGGCCTGACGTTCGACGCGAAGTTCGCGTGGCCCGTCTACGACTGGATGGGCGTCGCCAAGGCCGCGTTCGAGTCGACCGCGCGCTACCTCGCGCGCGACCTCGGTGGGCAGGGCGTGCGCGTCAACCTCGTGTCCGCCGGTCCGATCCGCACGACCGCCGCGAAGTCCATCCCGGGCTTCGAGACGATGGAGGGCGGCTGGTCCGACCGCGCGCCCCTCGGCTGGGACGTGACCGACCCCGAGCCCACCGCGCGCACCGTCGCGGCGCTGCTGTCCGACTGGTTCCCGGCGACGACCGGCGAGATCGTGCACGTCGACGGCGGCGTGCACGCGATGGGGCAGTGACGCACGTCGCCGTGCGGCGCGCCGTGTCCGCCCTGCCGGGCGGCGGCACGTCTGCGACCCTGGGGACGTGAGCACCCACCGCCTCGTGATCCTGCGGCACGCGAAGGCCGAGCCGGCCGGCGCCGTCGTCGACCACGAACGGCCGCTCGCGCTGACCGGCCGCCGTCAGGCGGGCGTCGTCGGTGCGACGCTGGCCGCCGAGGACCTCGTCCCCGACCACGTGCTGTGCTCGTCCGCGCTGCGTACGCGGCAGACCTGGGACCTGGTCCGCGGTGCCCTCGTGACCGCGGGTGCGGGCGAACCGTCCGTCACGGTCACGCAGGACCTGTACGACGCGGGCACCGGTGAGCTCGTCGCGGTCGTGCGCGGCACGTCCGAGGACGTGGGGACGCTCCTCGTCGTCGGCCACGAGCCGACGGTGTCGCACGCCGCCGCGACGCTCGCCGGGCCGGGGTCGGACGAGGCCGCGGCGTTGCGGGTACGTACAGGTGTGCCGACGGCCGCGTGGAGCGTCCTCGAGGTCGAGGGCCCGTGGGCGGACCTGGCGGCCGGGGGCGCGCGCCTCGTGGAGGTCCGCACGCCCTGAGCGGCGCGGGTCGTCAGACGGCGAACGCGTCGAGCGCGAGCACCGCGTCGAGGCGGTCCTGCACGACGGCGTCCGCGGCGGCCGCGAGCACGGGCTTGGCGTTGAACGCGATGCCGGTCGCGGCGGCGGCGAGCATGTCGAGGTCGTTCGCGCCGTCACCGATCGCGATGGTCCGGTCCATCGGCACCCCCGAGCGAAGCGCGTAGTCCGCGAGGGTCGTGGCCTTCGCCGCGCGGTCCACGACGGGTCCGTCGACGCGGCCCGTCAGGTGCCCGTCACGCACCTGCAGCCGGTTCGCGTGGACGAGCTCGATGCCCAGCCCCGCGGCCAGTGGTGCGACGACCTCCACGAACCCGCCCGAGACGAGCCCCACGGGCCATCCGCGGGCCTGCAGCTCGGCCACGAGCTCACGCGCACCGGGCGTCAGCTCGACCTGCGCGAGCACGTCGTCGAACACCGAGACCGGCAGTCCCTGCAGGGTCGCGACACGCTCGTGCAGCGACTGCGCGAAGTCGATCTCCCCGCGCATCGCGCGTTCGGTGATCTGCGTGACGAGCGTCAGCGACCCCGCACGCTGCGCCAGCATCTCGACGACCTCACCCGTGATGAGCGTCGAGTCGACGTCCATCACGACCAGGCGTCGCGTGTCGGCAGGTGCGGCGGGGCGGGTGCTCACGCCCGGCAGGGTAGCGGCCCGCGGTGCGTGCCCCCGGTGCGGGGTCAGTCCGTGATCACCGAGCCCTTGGGGACGACCGTGATGCCGGACTCGGTGACCGTGAACCCGCGGGCGCGGTCGTGGTCGTGGTCCAGGCCGATGCGGGCACGCTCGGGCACGATGACGTTCTTGTCGAGGATCGCGCGGTGGATCTGCGCGTACCGCTCGACCTGGACGCCGTCCATGAGGACCGAGTCCGTGACCTGCGCCCACGAGTGCAGGCGGATGCCGGGGGACAGGACCGACCCCGAGACGGTCGCACCGGACACGACGACGCCGGGCGAGACGATCGAGTCCGCCGCGTGCCCCAGGCGGCCCGCGCCCGCGTGCACGAACTTCGCGGGCGGCAGACCGGTGTAGCCCGTGTACAGCGGCCACGCGTCGTTGTAGAGGTTGAACACCGGCTCGACCGAGATGAGGTCGTGGTTCGCCTCGAAGTAGGAGTCGATCGTCCCGACGTCGCGCCAGTAGTCGCGGTCGCGGTCCGTCGACCCGGGGACGTCGTTGCGGATGAAGTCGTACACGCCGGCGGTCCCGCGCTCGACGAACCACGGCACGATGTCGCCGCCCATGTCGTGCCGCGAGCCGACGTTCTCGGCGTCGAGGGTCACGGCGTTGACGAGCGCGTCGGCGTCGGCGACGTAGTTGCCCATCGACGCGAGGATCTCGAGCGGTGACCCGGGCACGGGCGTCGGGTCGGTCGGCTTCTCGCGGAACGCGGCGATGCGCGACGGGTCCGACGGGTCGGTCTCGATGACGCCGAACTGGTCGGCCATGTCGATCGGCTGGCGGATCCCGGCGACGGTCAGCTCCGCACCCGACGCGATGTGCGCGTCGACCATCTGGGAGAAGTCCATGCGGTAGACGTGGTCGGCGCCGACCACGACGACGATGTCGGGGCGCTCGTCGTCGATGATGTTCAGGCACTGGTAGATCGCGTCCGCGCTGCCCAGGTACCAGTGCTTGCCGACGCGCTGCTGCGCGGGGACCGCCGCGACGTAGTTGCCGAGCAGCGACGACATGCGCCACGTCTTGGACACGTGCCGGTCCAGCGAGTGCGACTTGTACTGCGTCAGCACGATCACGTGCAGGTACCGCGAGTTGATGACGTTCGACAGGGCGAAGTCGACGAGGCGGTAGATGCCGCCGAAGGGCACGGCGGGCTTGGCGCGGTGCGCGGTGAGCGGCATGAGGCGCTTGCCCTCCCCTCCGGCGAGGACGATGGCGAGGACACGCGGCGCTGGCATGTGCCCAACCTAGGGCCGCGCGGGCGTCACGGCGAGGCCGCCACGCCCCGTGGCGCTAGCGTGTCGCCCAGGACCGGCGCGTGGCCGGTCACGAGTGGAGGCACCCGGTGCGCGTCGACCTGCTGACCCGCGAGTACCCACCCCACGTCTACGGGGGCGCGGGCGTCCACGTGGCCGGTCTGACGTCCGTGCTGCGTGAGCGGATCGACGTGCGCGTGCACGCCTTCGACGAGCCCGTCGACGAGCCGGGCACCCACGGGTACGCGGTCCCCGGCGGGTTGACCGGCGCGAACGCCGCGCTGTCGACGATGGGGGTCGACCTGGCGATCGTCGACGGCATCGGGCGGGACACCGCCGACGGCGGCACGGACCTCGTGCACTCCCACACCTGGTACGCGAACCTCGCGGGCCACCTCGCGGGCCTGCTGTACGACGTCCCGCACGTGCTGACCGCGCACAGCCTGGAGCCCCTGCGGCCCTGGAAGGCCGAGCAGCTCGGCGGCGGGTACGCGCTGTCCTCGTGGGTCGAGCGCACCGCGTACGAGGCCGCCGCCGGGATCATCGCGGTCTCCGGCGGCATGCGTGCCGACATCCTGCGCGCCTACCCCGCGGTCGACCCCGCCAGGGTGCACGTCGTGCACAACGGCATCGACCTCGACGGGTGGCGTCGCCCGACGTCGGACGAGGACCTCGCGCACGCCCGCACGGTCGTGCAGGGCCTGGGCATCGACCCGGACCGGCCCGCCGTGGTGTTCGTCGGACGCATCACGCGGCAGAAGGGGCTGCCGTACCTGCTGCGCGCGGTCGAGGCGCTGCCCGCCGACGTGCAGGTCGTGCTGTGCGCCGGGGCGCCGGACACCCCCGAGATCCTCGCCGAGGTCACCGGCCTGGTCGACGACCTGCGCACCCGCCGCACCGGCGTGGTGTGGATCGAGAAGATGCTCCCGCGCGACGCGCTCGTCGCCGTCCTCGCGCACGGCACCGTGTTCGCGTGCCCGTCGGTGTACGAGCCGCTCGGCATCGTGAACCTCGAGGCCATGGCGGTCGGGCTGCCCGTGGTCGGCACCGCGACGGGCGGCATCCCGGAGGTCGTCGACGACGGTGTCACGGGCTGGCTGGTGCCGATCGAGCAGGTGCAGGACGGCACCGGCACGCCCGTCGACCCCGAGCGGTTCGTCGCCGACCTGGGTGCGACGCTCGTCGAGGCGGTCGGCGACCCGGCGCGGGCGGCCGCCTGGGGTGCTGCGGCCCGGCGTCGCGTCGAGGACCACTTCTCGTGGCGGGCGATCGGGGAGCGCACGATCGCCGTCTACGAGCAGGTGCTCGCGCGCTGAGACCGAACGCCCGGCGGGCTCGGTCGGTCAGCCCCGTCGGGCGTGCGGTCAGCCCCGCACCAGGTGCGTGGCCGCGGCCGCCATCGCCCGGCGCGCGACACGGTCGACCTCACGCAGCGCGGTCGAGCGCTGGTCGACCTGCCACGTGTTGACGGCGCCGCCGTCGTCCTGCGTGGCGAGCGCGACGATGCCGCGCAGGCGCGCCGCGCTCGAC
>JAFAEH010000191.1 GCA_023424135.1 Actinomycetes bacterium
GACTACCTCCTGCGATGCGGGGTCGGTGCGATGCCCGGACGGCACTGCTCGCGGACGGATGTCACGAGAGGGTCCGAACTCTTGCTATCCTTCCATCCGCACGCAGGTCACTTCGACCGGCGAGCCACCCTTGGCGGGTTACCCGAGTGGCCAAAGGGGGCTGACTGTAAATCAGCTGGCAACGCCTACGGGGGTTCGAATCCCTCACCCGCCACCCCAGACAGGGCGTCCTCCGCACGGAGGGCGCCCTGTTGCCGTCTCCGGGGTCCTGCGTCAGGGGGCAGGCGGCGCGGGTGTGCTGGCGGACCGGCAGGGGCACGGGGCCGTGATCACGCGGGTGACCGGCCTGATTTCACTCCGGGCCAGCAGCCGTGTAATGTTCTGCCCGCTGCCCCGATAGCTCAGTCGGCAGAGCGTCTCCATGGTAAGGAGAAGGTCAAGGGTTCGATTCCCTTTCGGGGCTCTGTGATGTGACACGGGCCAGGACTCCATGGTCCTGGCCCGTGACTCATCCCCGGCGGGGTAGCTCAGCTGGTCAGAGCGCACGACTCATAATCGTGAGGTCGCGGGTTCAAGCCCCGCTCCCGCTACCAGGTACGAATCCCGCGCGTCGGCCGGCGCGCGACCAGCAGCAGATCACTGCGCCACGGGGCGCGAAGGGTGGCACAAACATGGCCAGCAAGAGCTCGGACGTCCGTCCGAAGATCACGCTCGCCTGCACGGAGTGCAAGGAGCGGAACTACATCACGAAGAAGAACCGTCGGAACACGCCCGACCGGCTCGAGATGAAGAAGTTCTGCCCGCGTGACAACAAGCACACGGTGCACCGCGAGACCCGCTGACGCGGTCCGCGCCACCGACTGACCCGCTGACGTGCCGGTCGACACCACCTTCGCCGGGCGGGCCTACCCGCCCGGCGACGTGTATGTGGTCTCCCACGAGAAGATCCGCGAGTTCGCCGAGGCCACGGGTGCCACGCACCCGGCCCACACGGACGTCGAGGCGGCGCGCGCCCTCGGGTACCCCGACGTGGTCGCGCCCTCGACGTTCGCCGTCGTCATCGCCCAGCGCACCGAGGCGCAGTACGTCGACGACCCAGCGGCGGGCATCGACTTCAGCCGCGTCGTGCACGCCGACGAGCGGTTCACGCACCACCGCCCGATCCACGCGGGTGACCGTCTGCGCACCGCGCTGCACGTGGACGCCGTGACGCTGCGCGCCGGGCTGGCCATGGTCACCACGCGCTGCGAGATCGCCGACGAGTCCGGTGAGCCCGTCGCGACCGTCGTCTCGACGCTCGCCGTGCGACCCGAGGACGCCGCATGAGCCCCCGCCCCGCGCTCGCCGACCTCGCCGTGGGGCAGGAGGTCGCACGACGCACGCTCACCGTCGACCGTGCGCGCCTCGTGCGCTACGCCGGGGCGTCGGGCGACTTCAACCCGATCCACTGGAACGAGCGCGTCGCGACGTCCGTCGGTCTGCCCGGCGTCATCGCGCACGGCATGTGGACCATGGGCGCGGCCGTGACCGTCGTCGTCGACTGGGCCGGTGACCCCGGGGCCGTCGTCGACTACCAGACGCGCTTCACGCGTCCCGTGCCGGTGCCCGACCCCGGAGAGGCGCAGGTCGAGGTCGTCGCGACCGTCGGTGCGCTCGACGCCGACGCGGGCACGGTGCGCGTCGACCTCGTCGTGAGCGTCGAGGGTGCGCGGGTGCTCGGCAAGGCCCAGGCGGTCGTGCGCGTCGGCTGACCCCACGCGCGCGGGTGCCGCCAGCAGGCCGCGCGCGCCGGTCCGGTGCGGTCGACGGCTCGGTGCGGTCGCAACGGCTCGGTGCGGCGGCGGTCGCGACGGCTCAGCGCGGCGCGGGACCCGTCGTCGTCCCGACCCGCAGCTCGACGGGGAGCACCTGGGGCTCGGGCATGCGGCCCTCCAGCAGCTCGGCCACGGCGCTGCCGATCGTCGCGCCCTTGTCGGCCAGCGGCTGCGCGACGCTCGTGAGGACGTCCGGTGCGAGCCACGGCAGGTCGAGGCCGTCGAACCCGGCCACGGAGACGTCCTGCGGGACGCGCAGGCCGAGCTCGCGCGCCGCGAGCACGACGCCGCTCGCCAGCAGGTCGGACTGGCAGACCACGGCGGTGGGGCGGTCGGCGGCGGAGAGCACCGCACGTCCTGCGGCGGCGCCGCACTCGACGAGCGAGGCGGACGTCTCGTGCACGACGACCGGGGTGACGCCGGCGTCGGTGACCCCTGCGAGGCGGCGGCGCGTGATCTCCCAGGAGATCTGGGCGAGGCGGTCGGAGTCGGCGGGGCCCTCGTGGCGTGACCGGTCGAACGGCAGCGTGACGGTCGCGATGCGGGTGTGCCCGAGCGCGAGCAGGTGCTGCGTGAGCGTCGTCATGCCGCCCTGGTCGTCGATGCCGACGGCAGCGACGTCCGGCTGGGGCGTGCCCTCGACGAGGACGGTGGGGGTGCCGCGCCGCCGCAGGGCGTCGAGCACCGGGTCGTCGGTCGTGCCGCCCCACATCTGCACGGCGACGTCCATCGCGGCGGTCTCCAGCAGGGGGTCGACCGCCGGCTGCGAGGCGCTGTCCGGCCCCGGCACGAGCAGGACGCCGAGGCCGAGCGGGCCGAGCGTGCTGGTGAGCCCGTCGAGCACCTGCACGGCCACGGGGTCGCGGAACGCGCGGCGCAGCGCGTCGCCCATGATGACGCCGACGATCCCGGACCGTCCGCGGCGCAGCTGGCGACCGAGCGGGTTGGGGCCCGCGTAGCCGAGCGTGCGCGCGGCCTCGAGCACGCGGTCGCGGGTCGCGTCGGCGATCGGCCCCGATCCGGAGAACGCGAGGGAGGCCGTCGAGACCGAGACACCGGCGCTGGCGGCGACGTCGGCGAGGGTCGTGCGGCGCGCGGACAGGATGACCTCCGTGGCGGTGGCATGACGGCCGTCGGGGACGGGTCCGGTCGCGGCCTGCTCGACCGCACGCGGGTCGACCGTCGGCGTGTTTGACGCCGCGGCCAGCGTACCCGCAGAATGGCCAGGACCCATCAAAACGATTCGACCCCGACTGTCGCGCGTGCGTGTCGAATCGATTCGAGCGGACCACGGGCCCCCGTGCCGCACCGCCTTCCGCACCACCACCGGAGCACCACCTCGTGACCCGCCACGACCCGCCGCACGTGACCCGCGCCCGCCTCCTGCTCGTCGGGCTCTTCGCCCTGGCCGGCATCGCGTTCTCCAGCTGGCTGGCCCGCATCCCGACCGTGCGCGACCTGCTCGGCCTGAGCACCGCCGACATCGGGCTCCTGCTGCTCGTCGCGTCGGTCGGCTCGCTGCTCACCGTGACCATGGGCGGGGTGCTCCTGCAGCGGCTCGGCACGCGTCGCGTGCTGCTGGTCTCGACGGCCGTGCTCGCGACCGCACTGGTGCTGCTCGGCGTCGGGCCCACGGTCGGGTCACGTGCGCTGCTCGCCGTCGGCATCTTCTGCAACGGCGTGGCGGTCGCGCTCGGCAACATCGCGATCAACGTCGAGTCGGCGCGCGTCGAGCGGGCGCTCGGGCGCACCGTCATCCCGCAGTTCCACGCGGCCTTCTCCGTCGGCGCCGTGCTCGGGTCCGGTACCGGCGCGCTCGCGTCGGCCGCGGGCGTCCCGGTCGGCGTCCAGCTGCCCGCCACGGCCGTGCTCGTCGTCGTCTGGCGGCTCGCGTCCCTGCGCGGTGTCGTCCTGCCGCCCACCCCCGCGGAGTCGGGTGCCGACCCCCGTCCCGTCCTGCCCGCCGACGCCGCGGCCGAGCCGCTCGCACCCGCGGCGAC
>JAFAEH010000265.1 GCA_023424135.1 Actinomycetes bacterium
CGGGCCCGCCCCGGCCCCGGCCGGGGGACCGACGTCGTCCCGGGCACTGCTGCCCAGGCGGGCCCTCATCCGTCGGCGGGTGTCTCGACGCGTCGACGCAGGTCGTCCGGCTCCGCGCGCCGCGCGATGGCGCGCGGGAGCGCCACCCAGGCGAGCGCGATGACGACGAGCAGGGCGGCGCCGACCACGCGGCCGGCCGTGCGGGACAGCACGACGTCAAAGAGCAGCATCGTCGCGCCCGTCAGCACGCACGCGAGCGCCGCGAGCCCCGCGCGCGCGAACCAGTGGCCCGCGTCGACGAGCTGCGGCTTGAGCTGTCGGCGGAACAGCAGGCGGTGCAGGCTGACGGGCGCGATGATCAGCACGGTCGCGAGCGCCGCGAGGAGTACGAGCACCAGGTACAGGTCGCGCTGGTAGGCATCGAGGTCGGTGAACCTCGACTGGAACGGGATCGTCAGCAGGAACCCCGTGAGGATCTGCGCACCGGTCTGCGTCACCCGCAGCTCCTGGAGCAGCTCGTCCCAGTTGCGGTCCATGCGCTCGGTGTAGGTCTCGTGGCGGTCGCCGTCGCGCCCGGGCCTGTCGGGTCGGTCGTCGGGTGCCGTCATCGGCGTCCTCCTGGTGGTCGGCTGCACGGATCATGCCGGTCCCCGGGGTGCGCCGCACGGGGAACGTGACGCGGGACGCACCCGCACGTCACGGTGCGCGCCCGCGCCGTCGGCGAGACTGTGGCGGTGACCGATCCGCTCGCCCCCGCCCGCCACTTCGCCTCCGACAACTATGCGGGTGTCCACCCCGAGGTCCTCGACGCGATCGCCGCCGCGAACACCGGGCACGTCGTCGCGTACGGCGACGACCCCTGGACGGCCCGCCTGCAGGACGTCGTGCGCGGGCACTTCGGCGAGTCCGCCACGGCCTACCCGGTGCTCAACGGCACCGGCGCGAACGTCGTGGCGCTGCAGGCGATGCTGCCGCGCTGGGGCGCCGTGGTGTGCTCCGAGCAGGCGCACGTGCACAACGACGAGAACGGTGCGCCCGAGCGCGTCGGCGGGCTCAAGCTCCTCGCGGTCCCGACGCCCGACGGCCGGCTGACGCCCGAGCTCGTCGAGCGTCAGGCGTGGGGGTTCGGCGACGTGCACCGCGCGCAGCCCGGGGTCGTGCAGCTCACGCAGGCCACGGAGCTGGGCACCGTCTACACGCCCGAGCAGGTGCGCGCGCTGTGCGACCAGGCGCACGCGCTCGGCATGCGTGTGCACGTCGACGGCTCGCGGCTCGCCAACGCCGCCGCGCACCTCGGCCTGCCGCTGCGGGCGCTGACGACGGACTGCGGGGTCGACGTGCTGTCGCTCGGCGGCACCAAGAACGGCCTGCTGCTGGGGGAGGCCGTCGTCGTGCTCGACCCGGCCGCGGTCGACGGCGTGGAGTACCTGCGCAAGGCCGACATGCAGCTCGCGTCGAAGATGCGGTTCGTCTCGGCGCAGCTCGTCGCGCTGTACGAGGGCGACCTGTGGCTGCGTTCGGCGGCGCGCGCGAACGCCATGGCGGCACGGCTGCGGGCCGGGCTCGACGCGCTGGGGGCGCTCGACGTGGTGCAGCCCACCGAGGCGAACGCGGTGTTCGTGCGTCTGCCGTCGGCGGTGGCCCAGCGGCTGCGCGAGCGGTGGCGGTTCTACGACTGGGACCCCACGGACGGCACCGTGCGCCTCATGTGCGCGTTCGACACCACCGAGGCCGACGTCGACGACCTGCTCGGCGGGATCGGTGCCGCCCTCACCGATGCGTGACGGGTACCTGAGGAACCTCTGACGCACGTCGGCCGTCGCCCCGGCGTGGGGCGACGCCCGACGTGCTGTCCGGGGTCCTCGGTCCGTTGCCTCCCGGACCACGGACCGACGCTGGTCAGCCCACCGTGCAGGCCGCGCCGTTCAGCGTGAAGCCGGTCGCGGCACCGGCCGCGCCCGTGTGCGAGGCGTTGAACCCGATCTCCGCCGTTCCGCCCGCCGCGAGCGCGCCGTTCCACGCGGCGTTGGTCACGGTGACCTCCTGCCCGGACTGCGCCCAGGTCCCGCCCCAGCCCTGCGTGACGCCCACCCCGGTGGGGAGCGTGAACCGCAGCGTCCAGCCGGACAGCGCGCCGCCCCCGTTCGTCAGCCGGACCGCACCCGTCAGGCCCGTGCTCCACGAGCTCGTCGTGTAGCGGACGGTGCATGCGCCGGGCTGCACCGTCGGCGTCGAGGTGGGTGTCGGCGTGGGGCTGACGCTCGGTGTCGGCGAGGCCGTGGGCGTGGGTGTCGGCGTGGGGCTGACGGTGGGCGTCGGGGTGGGCGTGGAGGTCGGGGACGTGGTCGGGACCGTGCCCGTCGCCTGCGAGAGCGAGATGCCCGTCGTGCTGCCGACGCCGCCGAGGGGGACGTCGTGGTCGAGGCCCACGAACTTGCCGCCCTGCTGCCACAGCGCGGGCTTGAGCAGCGCGTACTTCTCCTCGTCCCACGTGGCCCAGTCGTAGCCGAGCAGACCACCGGTGTCACCGGAGTTCGGGTTGAGCACCCAGAACGTGTGGCTCAGGCGGCGGTCCACGATGAGGTCGCGCAGCGCGAGCATCCACCTCTCGTTGGGTCCGCCGTCCATGAACCCGCCCCACTCGCCGATGAGCAGGGGCGCGATGTTCTCCTTGTGCAGGAACAGCCAGTTCGGGTCCCAGACGTCACGCTCGAGGCTCGCACGGTCGAAGTCGCCCTCGAACCACTTCTGCGCGTAGACCAGCGGCCCGTAGTCGTGCGGCGAGTACACGAGCTGGTCCTGGTTCGCGCCCAGGTCGATCGGGAAGTCCCGCACCCCGCGCAGGTTGCCGCCCCACCACGTGCCGTAGTAGTCGGTCAGACCGGTCGAGGTCCAGGACACGCCCGGCTTGGGGTAGATCTCGACGCCCTCGATGAAGACGAGCCAGTTCGGGTTGATCGCCAGGACCTTGCGCGACGCCGTCTCGGCGAAGTGCTTGAAGTTGTCCTGGTCGGTCGAGCCGTCCCACTTGGCGCGCTCGGTCGAGCCCTGCGTGCCGTGCGGCTCGTTCTTGATGTCGGCGCCGATGATCGTGTCGTCGTCCTTCCAGCGGGCCGCGGCCCACTCCCACCCGGTGTACACGTCCTCTGTGGTGATGCTGCCCTTCCACCACACGGGGTGGACGTGCCCCGAGTTGTCCGCCTCCGCGCTGTGCACGTCGAGGAAGACCTTGATGCCGTACTCCTCGCACATCTCGAGCCACTTCTCGAAGATCTGCAGGCTGTTGAGCCCCGCGAGCTCGGGGTTCGCGTACTCGTTGACGTTGGGCTTGGTGAACGTCCCGGCCTTCCACTCGAGCAGGAGCTGCGTGGAGATCGGGACGCGCACGACGTTGAGGCCTCGGTCGGCGATGCCCTTGGTCAGGGTCCGCATGTTCGCGGACCACAGGCCGTGGAAGACGCGCTCGGAGGCGTTGAAGCCGAACCAGTTGACACCGGTGAGCCACACCTCCTTGCCGGACGCGTCGACGATGGTGTTGCCCTGGACGTGCAGCCAGTCGGGCGTGTCCGCCGCCTGGGCGGGCGCGGCGGACAGGGCGAGCGGCAGGACGAGGGCGCCGGCGGCGACCACGCCACCGAGGGTGGTGCGCAGGCGGCGCACACGGGAGCTGGACACGGTTTCTCCTGACGAGGCGAGAGGGGACTGCCGGGGGACGAGGACGACGGCCGAGGAGGGGGCCGTCGCCGGGCGGCGGTCCGTGCCCGAAAGGGCCCTCCCGGACGTGGTCCGGGAGGGCCCTTGCGGTCGTGCTCGTCGTGCTAGGCGCGTGGCGCGCCGGTGGGTCGGATCAGCCCACCGTGCACGCGGTGCCGTTCAGCGTGAACGCCGTCGGTGCGTTGTTGGTGCCGGAGTGCGACCCGTTGAAGCCGATCTCCACCGAGGCACCCGGTGCCAGCGCACCGTTCCACGCCGCGTTGGTCGCCGTCACCGACGAGCCGGACTGCGACCAGGTCGCACTCCAGCCCTGCGTGACCTGCTGCCCGTTGGCGAACGAGAAGCCCAGCGTCCAGCTGCTCAGAGCCGACGAGCTGGTGTTCGTCACCCGCACGGCCGCCGTGAAGCCCGTGTTCCAGCCGTTCGCCG
>JAFAEH010000165.1 GCA_023424135.1 Actinomycetes bacterium
GCCCCTCGCTGCCGGGGTCCGCGCCGTCTCCGTGCCCGGGCGAGCCCGCCGTGGACGACGTGCCACCGGCGCGCTCCGGTTCGCCGAGGTCGTCGGCGGCACCCGGCAGGGCGCTCGCCGCCGCCACGTCGACGAGCCACAGGGTGCGTTCTGCGCCGCGTGCGGCGGCCGCCGGCGTCTCGCGCACGTCGTCGTCGGACAGCGCGCGGGCCACGGCTGCGGACTTCTCCTCGCCCGCGGCGACCACCCAGACCTCGCGGGCCGCGTGGATCAGCGCGAACGTCATCGACACGCGCACGGGCGGCGGCTTGGGGGAGTCGGGCTCGGCCAGGACGAGCAGGTGGTGCTCGTACAGGGCGCGCTTGCCGGGGAACAGCGAGGCGATGTGCCCGTCGGGACCCATCCCGAGCAGGAGCACGTCGAAGCGGGGCGCGAGCGCCGCGCCGGGCGCGTGCGCGCGCAGCTCGGCGGTGTACAGCCGGGCGGCCGTGTCGGCATCGGGCACGTCGTCGGACTCGGGCGGGACCGGGTGGACGTTGCCGTCGGGCAGGGCGTCACCGAGCGCGTCGATCAGCGCGTCCCTGGCCTGGGTCTCGTTGCGGTCGGCGTGCCCCGCGGGCAGGAAGCGCTCGTCGCCCCACCACAGGTGCACACCGGACCAGTCGACCGCGTCGCGCACGGGTGAGGCGGCGACGGCGCGCAGCGTCGCGATGCCGACCGTCCCGCCGGTGAGCACGAGGTGCACCGGTGAGCGGTGGGACTGCAGGTCGACGACGCGGGTCAGCAGGCGCGCCGCGGTGGCGGCGGCGAGCACGTCGGCGTCGGGGTGGACCAGGACCTCGGGCGTGGGCGTGCTCATGTCGCTCCTCATCCGTCCCGGCACGACCGGGACCGTCGTCGGCGCGGGGCTGCGACGGGCCGGCCGGGCCGGCCCGTCGGCCACCGCGGTCAGGCGTCGATGCGGGCGAGACCCTTGCGCAGGACCTCGCCGTAGACCTCGTCCGCGTCGAGGCGCCGCAGCTCCTCGATGAGGCACTCGCGCAGCTGCCGGATCGGCAGCGCGATGCGGTGCTCGGGCTGCTCCGGCTGGCGCAGCGCGGCGGTCTTGCCGTCGGGGCGGTCCAGGACGATGTCCCCGGACGCGCGCACGAGCCGCACCTGCGTGATCGCGGGCGCCCCGGGGACGCGCTCGATCTCGACCGGGCAGCGCAGCGACTGCGCGAGCCAGGCGGCCATGAGGTCCACCGACGGGTGCGTGCTCTCCCCGGTGACGACCGCGCGGTGCACGGGCTCGTACGGGGGCTGGTCGAGCGTCGCCGCGATGAGTCCGCGCCACAGCGTGGCGCGGGTCCAGGCCAGGTCGGTGTCGCCGTCCGCGTAGACGCGCGCGAGGTTGCGCAGCGCACGGCTGGGCCGCGAGCACGTCGTCGTGTCGGTGATGCGGCGCTGCGCCATGACACCCAGGGGGTGCTCGGAGGGGTTCTCGGGCACGTCGTACGGCCACCACGCGACGATCGGTGCGTCAGGCAGCAGCAGCGGCATGACGAGCGTGTCGATGTGGCGTGTCACGCCACCGGAGATGCGCAGCACCACGACCTCGCTGGCACCCGCGTCGCCGCCGAGGCGGATCTGCGCGTCGAGGGTCGACGTGCGGTCGTCGGGTCGCTCGGTGACGACGACGATCCGGCACGGGTGCTCCCGGCTCGCGGCGTTCGCGGCCTCGATGGCGTCCTCGGGGTCGTGCGCGTCGGCGTCGATGATGAGCGTCAGCACGCGCCCGAGCGCGACCGCACCACCCTCGTCGCGCTCCTTGAGCAGACGCTTGTTGATGTCCCGGGTCGTGGTGTCGGGCATGTCGATGATCACGGCAGCCTCCAGGAACGTCCGTCGCGGGCCATCATCTCGTCGGCCGACGCGGGTCCCCACGTGCCGGCGCGGTACTCGTCGGGCTTGCCGTGCGACGCCCAGTACGCGGTGACGGGGTCGAGGATCTTCCAGGACAGCTCGACCTCCTCGTGCTGCGGGAACAGCGGCGGGTCGCCGAGCAGGACGTCGAGGATGAGGCGCTCGTACGCCTCGGGGGAGGACTCGGTGAACGCGTGGCCGTAGCCGAAGTCCATCGTGACGTCACGGACCTCCATGGCCGTGCCGGGCACCTTGGCACCGAACCGCAGCGTGACGCCCTCGTCGGGCTGCACGCGGATCACGAGCGCGTTCTTGCCCAGCTCGGTCGCCGCGGTCGCCTCGAACGGCAGGTGCGGCGCCTTCTTGAAGACCACGGCGATCTCGGTGACGCGCCGCCCGAGGCGCTTGCCCGTGCGCAGGTAGAACGGCACGCCCGCCCACCGTCGGGTGTCGATGTCGACGCGGATGGCGGCGTACGTCTCGGTGGTGGAGTCCGGGTTGAAGCCCTCCTCCTCGGCGTAGCCGACGACCTTCTCACCGCCCTGCCACCCCGCGGTGTACTGGCCGCGCGCGGTGTGCCGGCCCAGGTCGCGCGGCAGGCGCACGGCCGACAGGATCTTCGTCTTCTCCGCGCGCAGCGACTCCGCCGAGAACGACACCGGCTCCTCCATGGCCGTCAGGGCCAGGAGCTGCAGCAGGTGGTTCTGGATGACGTCGCGTGCGGCGCCGATGCCGTCGTAGTACCCCGCGCGCCCGCCGATGCCGATGTCCTCGGCCATCGTGATCTGCACGTGGTCGACGTAGTTGCCGTTCCAGATCGGCTCGAACAGCTGGTTCGCGAACCGCAGCGCCAGCAGGTTCTGCACCGTCTCCTTGCCGAGGTAGTGGTCGATCCGGAAGATGTCGTCCGGCCGGAACACCTCGGAGACGATGTCGTTGAGCTCGCGCGCGGACTCGAGGTCGTGCCCGAAGGGCTTCTCGATCACCACGCGACGCCACGTGCCCTCCTGGGGCTGCGAGAGCCCGGAGCGAGCGAGCTGCTGGCACACCACCGGGAACGAGCTCGGCGGCACGGACAGGTAGAAGGCGTGGTTGCCTCCGGTGCCGCGCGTGACGTCCAGGTCCTCGACGGTCTCGCGCAGCCGGTCGAAGGCGTCGTCGTCGTCGAACGTGCCCTGCACGAAGCGCACGCCCTCGGCGAGCTGGCGCCACGTCGCCTCACGGAACGGTGTGCGGGCGTACTGCTTGACCGAGTCGTGGACGACCTGCTCGAAGTCCTGCGTCTCCCAGTCGCGCCGGGCGAACCCGGTGAGCGCGAAGCCCGGGGGGAGCAGGCCACGGTTGGTCAGGTCGTACACCGCGGGCATGAGCTTCTTGCGGGCGAGGTCACCGGTGACGCCGAAGATCACCAGCCCGCACGGCCCGGCGATGCGCGGCAGGCGCCGGTCGCGTGCGTCGCGCAGCGGGTTGTGGTCCGGGCCGACCTTCGCGGGGCTCACCTGCCCGCCTCGCCGGACGACGCTGCTGCGGTGATCCCGTCCTGGACGCTCGTGAGCAGCTCCGTCCAGGACGCCTCGAACTTCTCCAGACCCTCGACCTCGAGCTGCTCGGTCACCTCGTCGACCGAGATCCCGAGGGCCTCGATGCGGTCGAGCAGGGCCGCGGAGGCGTCCTGCGTGCCGCTGACGGTGTCCCCGCGCACGTCGCCGTGGTCGGCGACGGCCTCGAGCGTCTTCTCCGGCATGGTGTTGACCGTCCCGGCGACGACGAGCTCGTCGACGTACCGGGTGTCGGTGTAGGCGGGGTCCTTGACGCCCGTCGACGCCCACAGCGGCCGCTGGGGGTGCGCGCCGGCGGCGGCGAGCGCCTGCCAGCGCTCGCTCGCGACGACCTCCTCGTAGACGCCCCACGCGAGCCGTGCGTTCGCGATCGCCGCGGTGCCGCGCAGCTGCGCGGCCTCGTCGGAGCCGATCTCGTCGAGCCGCGGGTCGATCGCGCTGTCGACCCGGGAGACGAAGAACGACGCGACCGACCCGATCGGGGCCAGGTCGATGCCGGCGTCGCGCGCCTGCTCGAGCCCGTCGAGGAACGCGTCGAGCACGGCGCGGTAGCGCTGCAGCGAGAAGATCAGGGTGACGTTCACGCTGATGCCCTGCGCGATCGCCGCCGTGATCGCGGGCAGGCCCTCGAGCGTCGCGGGGATCTTGACGAACAGGTTGGGTCGCTCGATCTCGGACCACAGCGTCTGCGCGGAGGCGATCGTCCCGGCGGTGTCGCGCGCGAGGCGCGGGTCGACCTCGATGGACACGCGGCCGTCGACCCCGTCGGTCGCGTCGTACACCGGGCGCAGCACGTCGCACGCGTCACGCACGTCGTCGGTCGTGATGCGCAGGACGGCCTCCTCGACGGCGGCGCCGTCGCGCGCGAGGTCACGCAGCTGCGCGTCGTAGGCGTCGCCGCCGGCGAGGGCCGCCGCGAAGATCGTCGGGTTGGTCGTGACCCCGACGACGCCGCGCTCGACGAGGGCGGCCAGGCCGCCCGACGCGATGCGACTGCGCGACAGGTCGTCGAGCCAGACTGCGACACCGGCGTCGCGGAGTGCCTGCAGGGGGGTGGTGCTGGTCATGGTCGTTCCCCTTCGTCCCACGACGTGGGTGTGCGCGTCGTGCGCGGCGGGGTCGGCTGGAGCCCGACCCCGCCGCGTGGTGCGTCAGGCCGGCAGGTCGCCGGTCCCCGACTGCGTCGGTGCGGCCGGCCGGTCGGCCGGGGCGTGCGCCCCACGCGCCGCCGCGATCGACTCGTGGGCGGCGGCGACGACGGCCTCGGCGGTGATGCCGAACTCGCGGTACAGCGTCTGGTAGTCCGCCGAGGCACCGTAGTGCTCGAGCGAGACCGTGCGCCCCGCGTCGCCGACGATCTTGTGCCACGACAGGGCGATCCCCGCCTCGACCGAGACGCGGGCGCGCACGGACGAGGGAAGGACCGACTCGCGGTACGCGTCGTCCTGCTCGGCGAACCACTCGAGGCACGGCGCCGAGACGACACGCGTCGCGACCCCGGCCGCCTCGAGGGTCTCGCGCGCCTCGACGGCGAGCTGGACCTCGGACCCCGTCGCGACGAGCACGACGTCGGGAGCGCCGTTCGACGCGTCGATCAGCACGTAGGCGCCCTTCGCGACGCCGTCGGCGGCCGCGAAGCCCTCCTCGCCGCGGGGGAACGTCGGCACGTTCTGACGCGTGAGCACCAGCGCGACCGGCCCGTCGGTGCGCTCCAGTGTGGCCTTCCACGCCTGCGCGGTCTCGTTCGCGTCCGCCGGGCGCACGACCGCCAGGCCGGGGATCGCGCGCACGGCCGTGAGGTGCTCGACGGGCTGGTGCGTCGGGCCGTCCTCGCCGAGGCCGATCGAGTCGTGCGTCCACACGTACGTGGCGTTGACGCCCATGAGCGCCGCGAGGCGCACGGCGCCACGCATGTAGTCGGAGAACGTGAAGAACGTCCCGCCGTACGGGCGGGTGAGCCCGTGCAGGCGGATGCCCGACAGGATCGAGCCCATCGCGTGCTCGCGGATGCCGAAGTGCAGCGTGCGGCCCAGCTCGTCGCCCGCGAACTCGTGCGTCGAGCGCCTGGCCGGGATGAAGGACGGCTCGCCCTTCATCGTCGTGTTGTTCGAGCCCGCGAGGTCGGCCGAGCCGCCCCACAGCTCGGGCAGCACGGGCGCGAGCGCCGAGAGGACCTCGCCCGACGCGGCGCGCGTCGCGACGGCCTTGCCCGCGGGGAACGTCGGCAGGGCGTCGGCCCAGCCGGCGGGCAGCTCGTCGGCCACCAGGCGGTCGAGCAGCGCCTTGCGCTCGGGGTTGGCCGCGGCCCACGCGTCGAACGACTCCTGCCAGGCGGCGCGTGCCGGGGCGTTGCGCTCGGTCAGGGCGCGGGTGTGCGCGATGACCTCGGGGTCGACCGCGAAGGACGCGTCGGGGTCGAAGCCGAGCACCTCCTTGAGGCCGCGGACCGCGTCGGTGCCGAGCTTGGACCCGTGCGACGAGTGGTCGTCGGTCTTGCCGGGCGTCGGCCACGCGATGAGCGTGCGCAGACCGATGAACGACGGCTTGTCGGTGACGGCCTTCGCGGCCTCGATCGCGGCGTGCAGCGCGTCGACGTCCTCGCGGTACTCGCCGCCGGCGGTCCAGTCGACGAACTGCACGTGCCAGCCGTAGGACTCGTAGCGCGCCAGGACGTCCTCGGTGAACGCGATCTGCGTGTCGCCCTCGATCGAGATGTGGTTGTCGTCCCACAGCACGACCAGGTTCCCGAGCTCCTGCGTGCCCGCGATCGACGAGGCCTCGCTCGTCACGCCCTCCTGCAGGTCGCCGTCGGAGGCGATCACGTACACGTGGTGGTCGAACGGGCTGGTGCCCGGTGCGGCGGCGGGGTCGAGCAGGGCGCGCTCGCGGCGGGCGGCCATCGCGAAGCCGACGGCCGAGGCGAGACCCTGGCCGAGCGGGCCCGTGGTGATCTCCACGCCCGCCGTGTGGCGGTACTCGGGGTGCCCGGGGGTCTTCGAGCCCCACGTGCGCAGCGCCTCGAGGTCCTCGAGCTCGAGGCCGAAGCCCGCGAGGTAGAGCTGGACGTACTGCGTCAGGCTCGAGTGCCCGGCCGACAGGATGAAGCGGTCGCGCCCGAGCCAGTGCGGGTCGCTGGGGTCGTGCCGAAGCACGTTCTGGTAGAGCAGGTACGCGGCGGGCGCAAGGCTGATCGCCGTGCCGGGATGCCCGTTGCCGACCTTCTCGACGGCGTCGGCCGCGAGCACGCGGACCGTGTCCACCGCCCGCAGGTCGAGGTCGGACCAGCCGACCGTCGTGGCCAGGGGAGCCTTCGCGTTCACCGCACCTCATTCCCGTCCCGCAGGCGCGGGGCGTCGTTCCGAGCGTCTGCGGGCGTCGGCCGCGGGGGCGGCGCACCCGGCTGGACCCCGTCGCGTCGTCGGACGGGGACGTCTTCTGCTGGTTCGAGCCTATAGCGCACCCCGGTCCGCGCGCGTCACCGTCCCACGGACGGGAAAGCGTTTGCCGGATGCGGTCGCGGCTCGTGGGGCAGATCAGCGGGTGCGGGTGCGACGCAGGTCACGTGTGCGGACGGCGTCGGGTGCGGCGCGCTCCGCCCCGCGCGCCAGCAGGGTGCGTACCATGTGAGCCGGGACCTCGGTCCCGAACGGCCCCTCCGTCGCCGCGACGGCCCCTGACAGACTCTGCGAACGGAAACCCGAAGCGCGTGCGCCCGATCTCCCCGTCGTCCGTCGAGGCGAGCCCGTCCGCGTCCGCGACGGCCGCGCCCGCGGTGCCCGGTGCCAGCGGGGTGCGTGACGGGGGCGCCGCAGGGACCGGGCGTCCGGACGCGAGCCGGTGGCGCACCGCGCTCGGCACGGTCGGCGCCTACGTCGCGCTGACCAAGCCGCGCGTGATCGAGCTGCTGCTGATCACGACGATCCCGACGATGTTCCTCGCGGCCCAGGGCTTCCCGCCGCTCGGCCTGGTCGTGGCGACCCTCGTGGGCGGGGCCGGCGCGGCCGGCGCCGCGAACACGCTCAACCAGTACCTCGACCGGGACATCGACGAGGTGATGAACCGCACACGGCGGCGCCCGATCGTGACGGGTCGGGTCACGCCGCGGGCGGCCCTCGTGTTCGCGCTCGTCCTGGGCGTCGCGTCGCTCGCGTGGCTCTGGTTCGCGGTGAACCCCGCGTCCGCGGTGTTCACGGGCCTGGCGATCCTCATCTACGTCGTCGGCTACACGATGATCCTCAAGCGGCGCACACCGCAGAACATCGTGTGGGGCGGCGCCGCGGGCTGCATGCCCGTCGTCATCGGCTGGTCGGCCGTGACCGGCGGCGTGTCGTGGGAGGCGCTGCTGCTGTTCGGCGTCGTGTTCTTCTGGACCCCGCCGCACTACTGGCCGCTGTCGATGAAGTTCCGCCGCGACTACGCGGCCGCCGGGGTCCCGATGCTGCCCGTCGTGGCCGCCGACACCCGGGTCGCGCGGCAGATGATCACCTACACGCTCGCGATGATCGCGTGCTCGCTGCTGCTGGTCCCGGTCGGCGGCATGACGTGGGTGTACGCACTGGTCGCCACGGCGCTGGGGGCCTGGTTCCTGTGGTCGTGCATCGGCCTGCTGCGCCGCGCACGCGACCACAAGGGCCCGCTGCGCGCGATGAGCGTGTTCCACGCGTCCATCACGTACCTGACCCTGCTGTCCGTCGCCATCGCGGTGGACGTGTTCCTGCCCCTGTGACGCCCCGGCCGTGGCCGACCCGCTGACGTCCGCGCTCGAGGGATACCTCGCGCACCTCGCCGTCGAGCGCGGCCTCGCGGCGCACACGCTCGCCGCCTACCGGCGCGACCTCACGCGCTACGTCGCGCACCTGCGCAGCGCGGGGCGCACCGCACCCGAGCAGATCACCGAGCGCGACGTCGAGGACTACGTGCTGGTCGTCCGCACCGGCTCCGATGGGCGCGCCGCGCTGTCCCCGTCGTCGGCCGCCCGCGGAGTCGTCGCGCTGCGGGGCTGGCACCGCTTCCTCGCGCTCGACGGCCTGGCCCCCACCGACGCGGCCGCCGACGTCCGCCCACCCGCACAGCCCCGCCGGCTGCCCAAGGCGATCTCCGTCGACGAGGTCGGCCGGCTCATCGACGCCGCAGGCCTGGGCGAGGGGCCCGTACCCCTGCGCGACCGCGCGCTGCTCGAGCTCGTGTACTCCACGGGGGCGCGCATCTCCGAGGCCGTCGGGCTCGACGTCGACGACCTCGACCTCACCGCCGACCGGGCGGCGGTCCGGCTGCTCGGCAAGGGCTCCAAGGAGCGCGTCGTCCCCGTCGGCTCGTACGCCGCGCAGGCCGTCGAGGCCTACCTCGTGCGGGCCCGCCCCGCGCTGGCGGCCGCGGGTCGGGGGACACCCGCGGTGTTCCTCAACACGCGCGGTGCGCGGCTGAGCCGCCAGTCGGCCTGGGCGGTCCTGCGCACCGCGGCGACACGCGCCGGGCTCGACGCCGACCACGTGTCCCCGCACACCCTGCGGCACTCGTTCGCCACCCACCTGCTCGCCGGCGGGGCGGACGTCCGCGTCGTCCAGGAGCTGCTGGGGCACGCGTCCGTCACGACGACGCAGATCTACACGATGGTGACGCCGGACACGCTGCGCGAGGTCTACGCGGCCAGCCACCCCCGTGCGCTGTGAGGCCGGCCACGGTCCCCGCACGGCGCGCGCACGGCCGATCCCGGCCTGCCCGGTCTGTCGCACCGTGCACGAGCGCCGCGCTCCGGTAGGTTGTGCCGCGAGGTGGGCCCGGACGGGCGACGGGGAGCAGATGGTGAGCCGATGAGCCAGGACACGACCGAGCAGCAGCTCGACGCGGTGGGGCGTGCCCTGCCCGACTTCCCGGTGCCGGCGCCGCTGACGTCGCACGGCCCCGCGCGCGTGATCGCGATGTGCAACCAGAAGGGCGGCGTCGGCAAGACGACGACCACCATCAACCTGGCCGCGGCGCTCGCGGAGTACGGCCGCCGCGTGCTCATCGTCGACTTCGACCCCCAGGGGGCCGCGTCCGTGGGGCTCGGCATCAGCCCGCACGAGCTCGACCGCACGGTCTACAACCTGCTGATGGAGCGCGACGCGTCGATCACCGACGTCCTGCGCCCCACCGCGGTGCCGGGCCTCGACCTGCTGCCCGCCAACATCGACCTGTCCGCCGCAGAGGTCCAGCTCGTCGGCGAGGTCGCCCGCGAGTCGGTCCTGTCGCGCGTGCTGCGCCCCGTGATCGACGACTACGACGTCATCTTCGTGGACTGCCAGCCGTCCCTCGGCCTGCTCACGGTGAACGCGCTCACCGCGTCGCACGGCGTGCTGATCCCGCTGGAGTGCGAGTTCTTCGCACTGCGCGGCGTCGCGCTGCTCATCGAGACGATCGAGAAGGTCCGCGACCGGCTCAACCCGCGCCTCGAGGTCGACGGGATCCTCGCGACCATGTACGACTCGCGGACCCTGCACGCGCGCGAGGTCGTCGCCCGGGTGAACGAGGCCTTCGGCGACACGCTGCTGCACACGGTCATCGGACGGACCGTGAAGTTCCCCGACGCGACCGTCGCGGCCGAGCCGATCACGCAGTACGCCCCCACCCACGCGGGCGCCGAGGCCTACCGCCAGCTCGCGCGTGAGCTCGTGGCGCGTGGCGACGCCGCCTGACGGCGCGCCCGGCACGCAGGACGTCACCGACCGCCCCGGCGCGCCGGACGCCCCGGCCGCGCAGCGCCCCGCCCCGCAGCACAGCGCCCCGCAGGACCCCGCACCCGACGGTGACCAGCAGCCGGAGCACGGGGCACCGGCACCCGCGGGCGCCTCGGGCTTCGAGGTGCATCTCGAGGTCTTCACCGGCCCGTTCGACCTGCTGCTCGGGCTGATCGCCAAGCACAAGCTCGACATCACCGAGATCGCGCTCGCCCAGGTCACCGACGAGTTCATCGCGCACATCCGCACCGCCGAGCGCGCCGCCGCGGCCGGCGGCAAGGACTGGGACCTGTCGCAGGCCAGCGAGTTCCTCGTCGTCGCCGCGACCCTGCTGGACCTCAAGGCCGCGCGCCTGCTGCCGTCCGCGGACGTCGAGGACGCCGAGGACCTCGAGCTGCTCGAGGCGCGAGACCTGCTGTTCGCACGCCTGCTGCAGTACCGCGCGTACAAGCAGGTCGCCACCGACCTCGGGACCGCGCTCGAGGCAGGCTCGCGCCGCTTCGCGCGCGCCGTCGAGCTCGAGCCGCACCTGGCCGCCCTGCTCCCCGAGCTCGTCTGGCAGATGGGCCCCGAACGCATCGCCGAGCTCGCCGCGCGCGCACTGGCCCCCAAGCCGCCACCGCCCGGCGTCGACATCAGCCACCTGCACGCACCCGTCGTCAGCGTGCGCGAGCAGGCCGCCGTCCTCGTCGACCGGCTGCGCCACCACGGGGCGTCGACGTTCCGCACCCTGACCGCCGACGCGGGCGAACCCGTCGTCGTGGTCGTGCGCTTCCTCGCGCTGCTCGAGCTGTTCCGCGAGGGTGCGGTCGCCTTCGACCAGGTGGTACCCCTGGGGGAGCTGACGGTCCGCTGGACGGGCAGCGACGACGGCGAGGTGACGGTGTCGGACGACTTCGACCGCGAGGCGGGCGAGGTCCCGCCGACGCAGGACGTGGACGTGCCGGACGAGCAGGAGGACGAGGCATGAGCCAGGACGGCACGCACCACGACGGCACGAGCCCCGACCCCGACGCAGCGCAGGACCAGGTGCGGCACCCGGCGACGGACGACCCGCACGACGACCCTCAGGACGCCGGACCCGACGAGCTCGCGTTCGACGTCGACACGCTGCCCGGCGGCGCGCTCGCCGCGCTCGAGGCCGTGCTGATGGTCGCCGACGAGCCCGTCCCGCCCGTGCGCCTGGCCACGGCGCTCGCGCTGCCCACCGCCCGCGTCGAGGAGCTCCTCGACGCGCTCGCGGCCGAGTACCGCGGCGATCACGGTGCACGCCCCCGAGGCTTCGAGCTGCGCCGCGCCGGCGACGGGTGGCGCATCTACTCCGCACCCGCCTACGGCGACGTCGTCGGCCGGTTCGTCGTCGACGGGCAGACCGCGCGCCTCACGCAGGCCGCGCTCGAGACCCTCGCCGTCGTCGCGTACCGCCAGCCCGTCAGCCGCGGGCAGGTCTCGGCCGTGCGCGGCGTCAACGTCGACGGCGTCATGCGCACCCTGACGACCCGTGGACTGGTCGCCGAGGTCGGGCAGGACACGAGCAGCGGTGCGGTCCTGTACGGGACCACGGGATACTTCCTGGAGCGGATGGGACTGTCGAGCCTCGACGAGCTGCCCCCGCTGGCCCCCTACCTGCCGGACATCGACACCCTCGACGGGGTCGACCAGGCAGACGGACGAGAGGACGGACGATGAGCGGCACGGGAGCGCGCGGCCACCGCGGCGGCGGGCGCGCAGCAGGCGGTGGACGACCCGCACGGGGCGCACGCCCCACGGGCGGTGCACGTCGACCCCAGCGGCGCCCCGCGCCGGCGGTCGAGCCGGTCGACGTCCACGACCCCGACGGCGTGCGCCTGCAGAAGGTCCTCGCGTCCGCCGGCCTCGGCTCGCGCCGCGCGTGCGAGGACCTCATCGCCGCCGGCCGCGTCACCGTCGAGGGGCAGGTCGTCACCGAGCTCGGCGTGCGCGTCGACCCCCGCACCGCCGTCATCCACCTCGACGGCATGCGCGTGCAGCTCGACGGGTCGCTGATCACGATCGCCCTGAACAAGCCCAAGGGCGTCGTGTCCACCATGCACGACCCCGAGGGCCGGCCCTCGCTCGCGCAGTTCGTCGCGAACCGCGAGGAGCGCCTGTTCCACGTCGGACGCCTCGACGCGGACTCCGAGGGCCTGATCCTGCTCACCAACGACGGCGACCTCGCCAACCGGCTCGCGCACCCCTCGCACGGCGTCCTGAAGACCTACCTCGCCGAGGTCCAGGGCCGGGCCCGCGAGTCCCTGACCGCACGGCTCAAGGCCGGCGTCGAGCTCGAGGACGGACCCGTGAGCGTCGACGCCTTCCGGATCGTGCAGGTCGCCAGCCACGCGAGCCTCGTCGAGGTCGTGCTCCACGAGGGCCGCAACCGCGTGGTGCGACGCCTCCTCGAGGAGGTCGGGCACCCCGTCACCAAGCTCGTGCGCACCCGCATCGGACCCATCCGCCTCGGCGACCTGCGCCCCGGGCGCACGCGCGTGCTCTCCCAGACGGAGGTCGGCACGCTCATGACGGCGGTGGGCATGTGAACGTCGCGACCACCGGCCCGGTGCGCATCGTCGGCACCGGGCTGCTCGGCGCGTCCGTCGGCCTCGCGCTGCACCGGCACGGGGTCGACGTCCAGCTCGAGGACCCCTCGCGCACCGCGCTCGCCCTCGCACGCGACATCGGCGCGGGCGCACCCGTCACGGCGTCGTCGCCCGAGCCCGTGCTCGTCGTCGTCGCCGCACCGCCCGACGTCACCGCCGACGTCGTCGCGGCCGCGCTCGCGGACCACCCGCGGGCCGTCGTCACGGACGTCGCCAGCGTCAAGGGGTACGTGCTGCGCGAGCTGCGCGCCGCGGGCGCGGACCTGAGCCGGTACGTCGGCTCGCACCCGATGGCGGGGCGCGAGCGCTCGGGCCCGTCGGCAGCCGTCCCCGACCTGTTCCTGGGACGCCCGTGGGTCCTGACCGACTCGGGATCCTCGCGCGACGACGCCCTGCTGACCGTGCGGCACCTGGCCGTGGACCTGGGCGCCGTTCCGGTCGTCATGGACGCCGACGAGCACGACCGTGCCGTGGCCGCCGTCTCGCACGCCCCGCAGCTCGCGTCGTCCCTGGTCGCGGCACGCCTGCGCACGCTCGACGACGCGGCGCTCGGCCTGGCCGGGCAGGGCCTGCGGGACGTGACGCGCCTCGCGGCGTCCGACCCCGCGCTGTGGACGTCGATCCTCGCGGCGAACGCCGCCGCGGTGCGTGACGTCCTGGTCGCGCTGCGCGAGGACCTCGACGTCCTCGTGGGGGCGCTGGACCTCGCGGCGGAGGCCCACGGGCCCGAGGACGTCGAGCTCGGTGCGCTCGCGGCGATCGCGCGGGCGGTCGGCGACGGGAACGCCGGGGCCGCGCGCATCCCGGGCAAGCACGGCGGTGCGCACAAGCAGTACGCGGTGGTGACGGTCCTGGTCCCGGACCGGCCGGGCGAGCTGGCGCGACTCATGGGTGACGTGGGCGACGCGGGCGTCAACATCGAGGACCTGCACCTGGAGCACGCGGCCGGACGCCCGGTCGGCATGACGTCGATCTCGGTGCTGCCCGCGCGTGCCGAGCACCTGGAGACCGAGCTGACCGCTCGGGGATGGAGGCTGGTGAGGTGAGCACCGTCGTCGCGATCGACGGACCGTCGGGGTCGGGCAAGTCGAGCGTGTCGCGCGGGGTCGCGCGACGCCTGGGCCTGGCGTACCTGGACACGGGGGCGATGTACCGGGCCGCCACGTGGTGGTGCCTCGACCAGGGCGTGCCGCTCACCGACTCGGCCGCGGTCGCGCAGGCCGTGCGGGCGCTGCCGCTGCGGATGGGGCTCGACCCGGCCGCGCCGGGCGTGAGCGTGGACGGGCGCGACGTCGGTGCGGCGATCCGCACGACCGAGATCTCGTCGCGGGTCAGCCTGGTGGCGACCAACCTCGAGGCGCGTGCCGAGCTCGGGCGGCGCCAGCGTGAGGTCATCGAGGACGAGCGCACCGGCGGCTGGTCCGCGGGCTGCGGCGTCGTCGCCGAGGGGCGGGACATCACGACGGTCGTCGCACCCGACGCGGACGTGCGCGTCCTGCTGACGGCCGACGAGGCCGCGCGCCTGGCGCGCCGCGCCCGCGAGGTGCACGGCTCGGACGACGCGGCCGCGATCGCCGCGACGCGCGACCAGGTCGTGCGCCGCGACGCGGACGACTCGACGGTCGTGCAGTTCCAGGTCGCGGCCGACGGTGTGACGACGGTCGACTCCTCCGACCTGGACCTGGAGCAGACCGTCGACGCGGTGCTCGGCGTCGTCGAGCGCACGCTCGCCGCACGGGCCTGAGGCGCGCGGTGGCCGCGGCACGCGCCCCGCACGTCCCGTCACCCGCGGGGCCCGCGTGGGCACGCTGGGTCGGGCGGTTCCTTGCGCGCGTCGTGTGGGACACCCACACCACGGGTGCCGAGCACGTGCCGCGCACGGGCCCGGTCGTGCTCGCCGCGAACCACGTGACGCTGCTCGACGGGCCGCTGCTCATCGGCGTCGCACCGCGTCCGCTGCACATCCTGGTCAAGCAGGAGCTGTTCCGCGGGCCGGTCGGTCTGGTGCTGCGCGCCGCGGGCCAGATCCCCGTCGACCGGGCCCTCGGCCGACCCGCGCTGCAGGCCGGGCTCGGGGTGCTGCGCCGCGGCGGGGCCGTGGGGATCTTCCCCGAGGGGACGCGCGGACGCGGCACGGCGCAGCAGGTGCGCGCAGGTGCCGCCTGGCTCGCCGTGCACGGCGGCGCGCCCGTCGTGCCGGTCGCGATCCTCGGGACGCGCCTGACGGGGGAGTCGGTGCACGGGCTGCCGCGCCTGCGCCGTGACCTCGTCGTCGAGTACGGCCCGCCCGTGGACGTCAGCGGCGAGGGCCTGTCCCGGCGCGAGGCGATCGACCGGGCGGGCCGGCTGGTGCAGGCGGCGATGAGCGCGCTCGTCGTCGCGGCGCAGGAACGCTCCGGGGTGGCGCTGCCCGCGGACGACCCGCGCTCGACCGCCTGACGGCGCGCCGCCGGGCCGCCCGCCCGCCCGTCGCAGGGCGTGTGGGCGTCGGGGTCCGCCGGGCAGGGGACAATGGACGCATGGAGCAGCCCGACCCGACCCGCACGAGCGTCGACCCCGCGGACGCCGCCGAGCCGAGCACGCCGCTCGACACCGACGTCGACACCGCTGTCGACACCGACACGGCCTCCCGTGGCGACGACGACACCGACCTGGTCGCCGCGGCCGGCGCCGACGTCGACGACGAGTCACGCGAGCGCGCGCTGCGCGCAGGGCTCGCCGACTACGAGCTCGACGACGAGGACCTCGCGCTGCTCGACGCCGACGGACCCGACGATGACGGCCCCGACGTGGACGCGGCGCTGCCGGTGCTCGCGGTCGTCGGCCGCCCGAACGTCGGCAAGTCGACCCTCGTCAACCGGATCCTCGGCCGCCGCGAGGCCGTCGTCGAGGACACCCCCGGTGTCACCCGCGACCGCGTGAGCTACCCGGCCGAGTGGTCCGGGCGCCGGTTCACGCTCGTCGACACCGGGGGCTGGGAGGTCGACGTCGCGGGCATCGACAAGCGCGTCGCGCAGCAGGCCGAGGTCGCGATCGACCTGGCCGACGCCGTGCTGTTCGTCGTCGACGCGACCGTCGGCTCGACCGACACCGACGAGCAGGTCGTGCGGCTGCTGCGGCGCTCGGGCAAGCCGGTCGTGCTCGTCGCCAACAAGGTCGACGGCCCGGCCGTCGAGGCGGACGCGGCCACGCTGTGGTCGCTGGGCCTGGGGGAGCCGCACCCGATCTCGGCGCTGCACGGCCGCGGCACCGGTGACCTGCTCGACGCCGCGATGCGCGCGCTGCCGACCGTGTCGGCGCACGCCGTGCCGCTGCCCGACGGTCCGCGTCGCGTCGCGCTCGTCGGTCGTCCGAACGTCGGCAAGTCCTCGCTGCTCAACAAGGTGGTCGGGTCCGAGCGCGTGGTCGTCGACGACACGGCCGGGACGACGCGTGACCCGGTCGACGAGCTCGTGGCGCTCGGCGGCCGGCCGTGGGTGTTCGTCGACACGGCCGGAATCCGGCGCCGCGTGCACCAGACCACCGGTGCGGACTTCTACGCGTCGCTGCGCACGCAGGCAGCCGTCGAGAAGGCCGAGGTCGCGGTCGTGCTGGTTGACGCGTCGGCGCCCATGACCGAGCAGGACATCCGTGTCGTGCAGCAGGTCATCGACGCCGGGCGCGCGCTGGTCATCGCGTACAACAAGTGGGACCTCATGGACGAGGACCGGCGCCCGTTCCTCGAGCGTGAGATCGAGCAGCAGCTCGTGCAGGTGCAGTGGGCGCCGCGCGTGAACGTGTCGGCCCGCACCGGCTGGCACACCGACCGACTGGTGCCGGCCCTCGAGCGGTCGCTCGCGTCGTGGGACACGCGCATCCCGACGGGGCGCCTCAACGCGTTCCTCGGCGAGCTGGTCTCGGCGCACCCGCACCCGCTGCGCGGCGGCAAGCAGCCCCGCATCCTGTTCGCGACGCAGGCCTCGACGCGCCCGCCGCGGTTCGTCATCTTCGCGAGCGGGTTCCTCGAGGCCGGGTACCGCCGGTTCATCGAGCGCCGCCTGCGTGAGACGTTCGGGTTCGAGGGCACGCCCATCACGATCTCGGTGCGCGTGCGCGAGAAGCGCCGGCGGTGACCGTGCGCGTGGCGGCGCCGTGACCTCGCTGCAGGACGGCGCCGCGCCGCGCCGCGTCACGACGCACGCGCTGCTGCGTCTCGGGCTGCCGCGCGACCCGCGCGCCACCCGGCACCTCGGCACGTTCCTCGTCGCGACCGCGGCGACCGTGCTGCTCACGCGCGCGTTCCTGGCCGCGACCGGGTACCCGCAGGTCGGCGGCGACGGCCTGCACATCGCGCACGTGCTGTGGGGCGGTCTGCTGATGGCGCTCGCGTTCGTGCTGCTGCTGTCGTTCGCGGGGCCCTCGCTGCGGCCGCTGGGGTCGCTGGTCGGCGGCGTCGGGTTCGGGCTGTTCGTCGACGAGGTCGGCAAGTTCGTCACCTCGGACAACGACTACTTCTACGAGCCGACGGCCGCGATCGTGTACGCGACGGTCGTCGGGCTGGGGCTGCTCGCCGAGGCGCTGCACGGGCGGCGCGACCCGGACCCGCGCGAGGAGCTCGCGGGCGCCGTCGACGAGGCGGTCGCGGGGGTCGTGGGTGGCTTCACGCCGTCGGCGCGGCGCCGGGCCGAGGCGCACCTGCGGCACGCGGGCGACGTGCACGGCGCCGCGCAGGCGCGTGCGCTGGTCGACAGCATTGCCGAGGACGACGTCGCGCTGCCCGACCCGGTCGGTGCGGTGTCGTCGTTCGCGGTGCGCGTGCTGCACACCCTCATCAAGGCGCGGTTCGTGCCGTGGCTCGCCGTGCTCGTGCTTCTCGGGTCGTCGGCGTTCACGATCGCGCGCGCCGTGACGGGGTGGTGGAGCGGTGACGGCAGCCCCGCGTGGGTGCTGGTCGGCGCGCTCGTCGCCGCAGCGGCCAGCGGCGTGCTGTGCGTCGTGGGGCTGCTGCGCGTCGGCGGGGACGCGATCGAGGGCTACCTGTGGTTCCGCCGCGCGGTCATCGTGTCGCTGCTGGTGACGCAGTTCTTCCTGTTCCGGCTCTCGCAGTGGGACGCGTCGTGGGGGCTGCTGGTCGACCTGCTGGTGCTCGGCCTGGTGGCCGCGGAGCTCGACGCGCTGCGGCGGCGGGCGGACGGCGAGGGCTGACGGGGACCGGGGCGGCACGCGCCGGGTCGCGGCGGTGCGCGGGCGTCGGCGGGGGATGCCGGCCGGTACCCGCGGACCGCGGTGCGTGCGGCGTTGCGGCGGCTGGACGGCCGGAACGCCGCACGGTCGGCGCACCGCGGGCGGGTTGGCGACGTGTGCGGGTCGCCGCGGGGCGGGGTGCGAGGCGACGTCGTCTCACCTGCTGGTCATCCCATGAATGAGTGAGCGCATGCATGCATGATGTATGCATGCCGCGTCGATCGTCCGCCCCGCCCGCGTCCGCCGCCGACACCGTCTACCGGCACGTCAAGGACGCGCTGCTCGGCGGTCGGCACCCCGGGGGCAGCATGCTCAGCGAGGTCGACGTCGCCGCCGAGCTCGGCGTGAGCCGCACCCCCGTGCGCGAGGCGTTCCTGCGGCTGGCCGCCGAGGGGTGGCTGCGGCTGTTCCCCAAGCGCGGCGCGCTCGTCGTCCCCGCGGCGCCGGGCGAGGCGCAGGACGTGCTCGACGCACGGCTGCTGCTCGAGGGGCACGCGGTCGAGCAGGTGCTCGCCGGGCCGCCGGGCGCGCGCGAGGAGCTCGTCGCCACGCTGCGCGGGCTCGTCGCCCGGCAGCGCGACGCGCTCGACGCCGACGACGTCGACCTCGACGCCTACGCCGACCTCGACGCCGCGTTCCACCACGCGATCGTCGCGGCGGGCGGCAACGCCGTGCTCACCCAGGTCGCCGGGACGCTGCGCGAGCGCCAGAGCCGCATGGTGGCGCTCTCGGTGGGGCGGTCGTCGGCGCGGGCCGCGACGTTCGTCGACGGTCACGACGCGCTCGTCGCCGCGATCGCCGACGGCGACGCGGCCGGCTTCCGGGCACGGCTCGCCGCGCACGTGCACGACGCGCACGGCGGGCTCGGGCGACCCGGGGG
>JAFAEH010000168.1 GCA_023424135.1 Actinomycetes bacterium
AGCGGGAGCCGCGCGGCCGCGGGGCGCAGCAGCCCGCGCCGGTCCACGGGCAGCGGCAGCCACCACGCGGCCTGCGGACCGGCCGCCCCGACCGGACCGAGCCTACCCGCGGTCGACAGCAGCGCCCCCACCGCACCCAGGAGCACCACGGCGACGAGCATCGGCAGGCTCAGCCCGCCGACCGCCTGCACGGGCGGTGCGTCCGGCAGGGAGGCCCCGAGCTGCTGGACGACGCCGAGCACGATGAGCACCGAGATCGCCACGCTCGTCGCGGCGGTGTACACGTCGGTGAGCAGCGACCCGACGCCCGCACCGGCGCGCGCACGTGCCGCGCGCGAGGTGTACCGGCGGATGTCGCGTGCGGAGGGCACCTCGCCGAGAGCGAAGCCACCGGCCCGCGGGTCGTCGGGCCCGGGTGCGTCGTCGAGGTCGTCCGGCCGGCCGTCGGCGCCGCGTACGGACCGCGTCACAGCGCGACCCGGGCGATCCGGTCCGCGGCCTCACGGGGCGGGAGCACGACGGACTCGTCGTCGCCCACGAGCACGGCCTGGGTGCACACGGCAGCGACCAGGTCGGGGTCGTGCGTCGCGAGCAGCACCGCACCCCCGGCCTCGCGCTCGGCGCGCAGGCGAGCGGCCAGACGCGCGCGCATCGCCTGGTCGAGGCGCTGCTCGGGCTCGTCGAGCACGAGCAGCGAGCGCGGGCGCGCGAAGCCCGCGGCGAGCAGCAGGCGCCGACGCTGCCCGGAGGACAGCGAGACCGGCGTGGCGCGGGCGTGGTCGGCGAGCCCGAACTCCGCGAGCAACGTCGTGACCTCGTCCTGCGCACCGAGGACACCGTGCCCGCGCGCCGTCAGGTACAGGTGCTCGGCCGCGGTCAGCGCCGGGAAGTACGCGTCGTCGTCGAGCACCGCGGACACCTCGCGCCGGAACCGCACGTCACGCTCGTCGACGGGCCTCCCGAGCACCTCGACGGAGCCGCCCACCGGGTCGAGCAGGCCGATCACGGTCTTGAGGACGGTCGACTTGCCGGACCCGTTCGCACCGACGAGCGCGAGCGCCCGCCCGGAGGACAGCGTGAACGACACGGGTGCGCACACGGGCGCTGCGCCGTAGCCGACCTGGAGATCGCGTGCGCGCACCACCTGAGTCATGCGGTCAGGGTAGTCATCCGCCCGGGCCCGCCGTCGGGACGGCGTGCCCGACGGTCATGCCCGCTCGAGGAACTCGTCGCGGTCGTCCGCGAGCCACATCTCGATCGCGGTGCGCAGCGCCGGCCACGCGGTCAGGTCGTGGTCCTGGTCGACGAGCGTGCGCGCGTCGGTGCGGGCGCGGGCGATGAGATCGGCGTCCCGCGTGACGCGCAGGAGGCGCAACGAGCTCGCGCGGCCGTGCTGGGCCGCCCCCAGCACGTCGCCCTCGTGCCGCAGCTCGAGGTCGAGCGCCGCGAGCGCGAACCCGTCGGTGGTCTGCGCCAGGGTCTGCAGCCGTGTGTGCGCGTCCGTGCCGGGCTGCGCGGCGCTGACCAGCAGGCACAGCCCGGGACGCGTGCCGCGTCCGAGCCGTCCACGCAGCTGGTGGAGCTGCGACAGGCCGAACCGGTCGGCGTCGAGCACCACCATCACGGTCGCCTCGGGCACGTCGACACCGACCTCGATGACCGTCGTGGAGACCAGCACGGGGACCTCGCCCGACGAGAACGCGGCGAACGCCCGCTCCTTGTCGTCCGGGGTCATGCGCCCGTGCAGCACGCCGATGCCGATGCCCGCCAGGTCGTGGCGGGCGCGCAGCTCCTCGGCGACCTCCAGCACGGCGCGCAGCGGCCGCCGGTCGGACGTCCCCGGCGCGGACGCCTGCTCCGACCCACCCGATGGCGCTGCGCCGTCCGACGCGCCGGTCGCGGCCTCGTCGAGCACGAGGTCCGCCCCGTCCTCGTCGGCCGCGCGCCCACCCGCGTCCGGGCTCTCGTCGCCGTCGATGCGTGCGCACACGACGTACGCGCGCCCGCCGCCCGCGACCTCCTCACGCACGCGCTGCCACGTGCGGTCGGTCCACCGGGGGTTGTCGGCGGGCACCGTGTGCGTCGTGACGCCCTGACGTCCGGCGGGGAGCTGGTCGAGCACCGACGTCTCGAGGTCACCGAAGACCGTCATCGCGACGGTCCGCGGGATCGGTGTCGCGGTCATGACGAGCGTGTGCGGCGTGCGGCCGGCCTTGGCCCGCAGCGCGTCGCGCTGCTCGACGCCGAACCGGTGCTGCTCGTCGACGACCACCAGCCCCAGGTCCGCGAACTGCACGTGCTCGGACAGCAGCGCGTGCGTGCCGACCACGATGCCGGCCGCACCGCCCGCGGCGTCCAGCAGCGCCTCCCGCCGGGCGGCGGCCGGCAGCGACCCGGTGAGCAGCGCGACCCGGGTCGCCTCGGCCGCACCACCGAGGAACCCGCCCTGCGCCAGGTCCCCGAGCAGCGCGTGCAGCGTGCGCGCGTGCTGCGCGGCGAGCACCTCCGTGGGTGCGAGCAGGGCCGCCTGCCCGCCGGCGTCGACGACCTGGAGCATCGCGCGCAGCGCGACCACGGTCTTGCCCGAGCCGACCTCGCCCTGCAGCAGCCGCTGCATCGGGACCGGGGCCGCGAGCTCGGCGGCGATCTCGTCGCCGACCGTGCGCTGCCCGGCGGTGAGCTCGAAGGGCAGCCGCTCGTCGAACGCGTCGAGCAGACCACCCGCGCGCCGGGGCCGGGCGACGGCCTCCTGCGCCGCGACGCGGGCACGCCGCCGCGCGAGCTCGGCCTGCAGCACGAGCGCCTCCTCGTAGCGCAGCCGCGCACGCCCGCGACGCCAGTCGGCCTCGTCCTGCGGCAGGTGCACGAGGCGCAGCGCCTCGAGCAGCGTCGGCAGCGAGTCCCTGGCACGCAGGTCCGCCGGGACGGGGTCGGGCACGTCCTGCTCGCGCAGCGGGTCGAGCACGACGCGTACGGCGTTCGCGATCTTCCACGACTCGAACCCCGCGACGGCCGGGTACACCGGGATCGGCCGTTCGGCCGCCAGCAGCGCCTCGTCCTCGTCCTCGTCGCCGAACATCCGGCACTCGGGCGACGTGAGCTGCAGCGCGTCGCGGTAGACCGACACCGTCCCGGTGAACAGCCCGCGACGGCCCGGGGCGAGCTGCCCCTTGCGCCACTCGAGCTTGTGCACGTTCGACCCGAAGAACGTCAGGTCGAGGCGCCGCTCACCGTCGGTGATCGTCGCACTGAGCAGCCCCCGGCCCGTCGACGTCGTGCGCACGGACGAGCGCACGACCTCCGCCACGACCGTCACGTGCTCGCCCACCTGCAGGCTCGCGATGTCCGTCAGGGTGCCCGGCTCGGCGTACCGGCGCGGGTAGTGCCGCAGCAGGTCCCCGGCGGTGACCAGGCCGAGCCGGCCGAGCGCCTTGCCGCTGCGGGCACCGAACTGCTTGACCAGGGTCCGCTCGAGCGGGTCGGTCGCGAGCACGTCAGTCCACCCCCACCCACCACGCGGGGTCGGCCGCCGGACCGGCGACGACCACCTCGACGTCCGGGTACGCGTCGACGACCGCCTCGGCCGCGGCAGCGGCGACGGCCGGGTCCGCGTGCGACCCGTGCACGAGCGTCACGGCCTGCGCACCGGGCGCGTCGCGCAGCAGGTCGGCCACGTCGCGCACGACCTCACCGACGTCGACGGGCCCGCTGCGCGACGTCGCGCACAGACGCCCGAGCGCGGCGCGCCCGACGGCGGGGTCCAGGTCGGGGTCGGCCACGAGCGACAGGCACGCGACGACCGCCGGACCGTCGCCCTGCGCCACCAGCACGTCGACGT
>JAFAEH010000321.1 GCA_023424135.1 Actinomycetes bacterium
CTGCCGCCCGGGGGGGGGGGGGGGCGGGGGGCCCGGGGCCCCCGACGCGGCTGCGGCGTGAGGTCAGCTCACGCCCACGATGTCGACGACGAACACGAGCGTGTCGCCGCCCTTGATGCCGGCCTGCGGCACGCCGCGGTCGCCGTAGCCCAGGTGCGACGGGATGGACAGGAGCACGCGCGAGCCGACCTGCTGGCCGACGAGGCCCTCGTCCCAGCCGCTGATGACGGCTCCGACGCCGATGGGGAAGCTGATCGACGAGCCCCGGTCGAACGAGTTGTCGAACACGTTGCCCTGCCACGACTGGCCGAGGTAGTGCACCTCGATGTCCTGGCCGGCCTCGACGAGCTCGCCGTCGCCGCGGCTGAGCACCACGACCTCGAGCTCACCGGACGGCTGCGCGTCCGGGAACGTGAGCGTGGGCTTGGTGCCGGGTGCGCCCGAGACCTCGGGCAGCGCTGCGGCCATGTCGGTTCTCCTTCGGTGGATGACAGTGCCGGACCATCCTGCCCTGCCGCGGGCGCACCCGCCGACCGGCGGCGCACGACCCCGTCGGGCCCCGGCCGGCCGTCGCCCCGTCAGCCCGCCAGCACACCCTTCAGCCACGCGAGCTGCACGTCGAGCTGCACGCCCTGCCCGCCCTCGTGCTGGTTGAACTCGTACACCTCGATCGCGGGGGTGCCGGCGCCGCCGAGCGCCCCGTAGTGGTTGCGCGCCGCGAACACGGTCGACGGCGGGCAGATCGGGTCGCGCAGCGCGACGCTGAACAGCGCCGGGGCCGTCGCCCGACGCCCGAGGTGCACGCCGTCGAGGTAGGACAGCGTGCGCATCGCCTGCTCGGCGTGCCCCCGGTGCACCGCCAGGTACGTGACGACCTCGTGGTACGGGTCGGAGTCGGTGACCGCGAGCGCCCGCGGGAAGTGGCACAGGAACGGCACGTCGGGCATGACGGCGACCAGGTCGGGCACCAGCCCGCCGACCGCGAGCGCGATGCCACCGCCCTGGCTCGCACCCGTGACCGCGACGCGCGACGCGTCGACGCCCGGCAGCGCGCGCACGGCCTCGACCGCACGCACACCGTCGGTGAACACGCGCCGGTAGTAGTGGTCCGCGGGGTCGAGGATCCCGCGCGTCATGAACCCGGGCGCCTGCGGGCCCGAGCCCGCCGGGTCCGGGGTGTCGCCGCCGGTCCCCCACCGCGACCCCTGGCCGCGCGTGTCCATGAGCAGGTGCACGTACCCGGCGGCCGCCCACGCGAGGTGCTCGTGCGGGCGACCACGTCCACCGCCGTAGCCGATGAACTCGACGACGGCCGGCAGCGACGACCCGTCGTGCGCCGATCCCGCCGGGCGGGTGACCCACGCCTTGACCGGGTGCCCGCCGAACCCGGCGAACGTCACGTCCTCGACGTCGACGAGCGTCAGACCGGCGTCGAACGCCTCGCGGCGCACGTCGAGGTCGACACCGCGGGCCTCCGCGAGCGTCGAGGCCCAGAACGCGTCGAGGTCGGCGGGCTCGTCGAGGTCGGGCAGGTAGCGCTCGAGCTCGGGCAGGGGCAGGTCGTACAGCGCCATCGCAGGTGGTCCTCCGCAGGGGTCTGCCCGGGGCCGGGCGCACCGATGCTAACGCCCCCGCGGGCTCGCACCGGGCACCGGTGGTCCCGGGTCGCGGCAGGTCGACGACGCCCGTCGTCGCACGTCAGCGGGCCAGGAACCCGAGCAGGTCGTGCCGCGTCAGGACACCCACGGGCCGCCCGTCGTCGACGACCATGAGCGCGTCCGCCTTCTCCAGCGCGGCGCGTGCGGCGTCGACCGGCTCACCGGAGCCGATCAGCGGCAGCGGTGCCGTCATGTGCGCCTCGACGCGGTCGGCGAGCGACGCGGCGCCGGAGAACACCGCGTCCAGCAGCTCGCGCTCGCTCACGGCGCCGGCGACCTCGCCGATCATCACGGGCGGCTCGGCACCGACCACCGGCATCTGCGAGACGCCGTACTCGCGCAGGATCTCGATCGCGTCACGCACGGTCTCGTTGGGGTGCGTGTGCACCAGCGCGGGCAGGCCGCCGTCCTTGGTGCGCAGCACGTCCGCGACCGTCGCGCCCTCGCCGCCCGCGAGGAACCCGTACGAGCGCATCCACGAGTCGTTGAAGATCTTCGACATGTACCCGCGGCCGCTGTCGGGCAGGATCACGACGTAGACGGCACGCTCGGCCGCCGCGGGGTCCGCGTCCTGCAGCGCACGTGCGTGCCGCAGCGTCGCCTCCACGGCCATGCCGCACGAGCCGCCGACCAGCAGACCCTCCTCACGCGCGAGGCGCCGGGTCATCGCGAACGAGTCGGCGTCCGAGACGGGGATGATCTCGTCCGGCACGTCCGGGTCGTACGCCGACGGCCAGAAGTCCTCCCCGACACCCTCGACGAGGTACGGCCGTCCGTCACCGCCTGAGTAGACCGAGCCCGCGGGGTCGGCACCGACGACGACCACACGGCCCCCGTCCGCCGCCGGACGCTGCGCCGACGCGTCGTGCAGGAACCGGCCCGTGCCGGTGATGGTGCCGCCCGTGCCGACACCCGCGACGAGGTGCGTGATGCGCCCCGCGGTGTCGGCCCAGATCTCGGGGCCCGTGCTGGCGTAGTGGCTCGCGGGGCCGTTCGGGTTGGCGTACTGGTTGGGCTTCCACGCACCCGGCGTCTCGCGGGTGATGCGGTCCGAGACCGAGTAGTACGAGTCCGGGTGGTCGGGCGGGACGGCCGTCGGGGTCACGACGACCTCGGCGCCGTACGCGCGCAGCACGTCGCGCTTGTCCTGGCTCACCTTGTCCGGGCACACGAAGACGCAGCGGTACCCCTTGCGCTGCGCGACGAGCGCGAGACCGACCCCGGTGTTGCCGGACGTGGGTTCGACGATCGTGCCGCCCGGCTGCAGCTCGCCGGAGGCCTCGGCGGCCTCGATCATGCGCAGCGCGATGCGGTCCTTCACGGACCCACCGGGGTTGAGGTACTCGACCTTCGCCAGGATCGTGGCGCTCAGGCCTGCGGTGACGGACGTGAGCCGCACGAGCGGGGTGCCGCCGACGAGCTCGGAGATGTGCTGGGCGTACTTCACACCGCCGATCCTCTCATCGTCCCGGCACGGGCAACGGGGTGCCGACCAGCTCCTCGATCTCCGCGAGGTCCACGCCCTGGCCCCAGTGCGAGTAGAACGTCGTCGACGTGCCCGTGTAGGTCTGCCCGTCGCCACCGACCGTGTCGCCGGTCACGTCGAGCCGGACCGTCGGGCCGGGGACGTCCGTCCAGACCACGAAGTCGGTCGTCGTCATGGTGGTCCCCGGGAACGGCTCGAACGGGACGTCCGCCCGGAGGGGCCACAGCGACGTCGTCACGCCGTCGGCCAGCTCGACCTCGGTGCGCTCACCGACCGTGAACCCCGGCGCCACGGCGATCATCGCGTACGTCATCTCGGGTGAGCTCGTGGAGCGGTACCCGTCGACGCCGTCCGCCGCCACCATCTGCTCGGTGGTGCCGCCGGGATCCGCCTGCACCCACCCCTCGTCCCCGTTCAACCACCCCGAGTCGGGCATCACGACCACGGCCGGCTCACCCTCGCGCGTGCCGATCGCGTACAGCCCTCCGTCGACCAGCGCCCAGCTCTGCTCGGCGACGTGCCCGGGCAGCCGCATCTCGAGGTGACCGCTGCCGGCGGCGACGAGGAAGTCGGTGAGGCACGCGGCCAGGTCGGCGCTCGCGATCCGCGCACCCTCCTCGAGGGTGATCGCGGCGCACGACGCGGGCGACACCACGTCCGGCCCCCCGGAAGGCGCCTCTTCTGGCCCGGCCCCGGGCACGGAGCCCCCGACCGCAGGGGACGTGGACGTCGCAGCACCCGGCGTCCCGTCCCCGCACGCCGTCAGGAGCAGGAGCACGGCGACGGCGGGCAGCGAGCGGGACGGACGCATGCGGAAGGTTCCTCCAAGCGGATGACGATGCCGGAAAGATGGCGGTCTGTCGGCTAACCTCGCCGAGCGCGGGACGCGCGTCAAGCACAGGGTGGGCGGTTGCCCGACGACGAGGAGCGAACGTGACCGAGGCAGTGCCGTTCACCGACAACATCAGGGACCTGTCGAACCACGACGGGTACCAGTTCGAGTTCCGCTGCGAGCGGTGCGGCAACGGCTACCGCTCGGCGTTCCAGCGCGACCTGCTCGAGGCGGGCCAAGGCATCGCCCGAGGGCTCGGCAGCCTGCTGGGTGGACGCTTCTCGCAGCTCTCGAGTGCCGCGGGCAGCATGCTCGACCGCGGGACCAACTCGGCCGCCAAGGACCGGGCGTTGCGCCAGGCCGTCGCCCGGATCGCCGACCGGTTCCACCAGTGCCGCGGGTGCGGTCAGTGGGTCTGCGGTGACGTGTGCTGGAACGACGAGGTGGGTCAGTGCGCGCGCTGCTCCCCGGTGATGTCCGAGCAGCTCGCCCAGCTCCAGGCGGACGCGCGACGCACCCAGATCATCGAGCGGCTCAGCACGACCGACCTGCTGGGCGGGGCCGACCTGCGGACGCAGTCGGTGCCACGGTGCCCGGGGTGCGGCGCCCAGACGGGCGGAGGCAGGTTCTGCCAGGAGTGCGGCTGCGCCCTGGCCGCCGAGCGCACGTGCGGCGGGTGCTCGGCGACGAACCCGGCGTCGTCGAAGTTCTGCAGCGAGTGCGGGGCGCCCGCCGCCTGACCACCGCGGCTCCACGCGCGACGGCGCCCCGCCGGGCAGGCGGGGCGCCGTCGCGCGGTCCGGGGCGGGATGCGCCCGAGGTCAGTTGTCCCCGCGCAGGATCGCCAGCAGGCGCAGCAGCTCGAGGTACAGCCAGACGAGCGTGACGATGAGGCCGAAGGCGGCCGACCACGCGAAGATCTTCGGCACACCGCCGTCGACACCACGCTTGATGGAGTCGAAGTCCATGATGAGGCTCGCGGCGGCCAGGCCGACGGCGACGAGGCCGACGGCGACACCGAGCCACCCGGAGCGCAGCGGGCCGAAGTCGCCGCCACCGACGCCGAACAGCATGAGGACGACGTTGAGCAGCGAGTACACGAGGTACCCGACGAGCCCGATGAGCACCGCGCGCCGGAACTTGGGCGTCACCCGGACCTTGCCGGAGCGGAACAGCACGAGCGCGACCGCGAACACCGACAGCGTCGCGAGCACGGCCTGCCCGACGATGCCGTTGTAGAACGACTCGTAGAAGGCGCTGATCCCGCCGACGAACACGCCCTGCGCGACCGTGTACAGCGTGATGAGCGCCGGGCTGGGGGTCTTCTTGAACGCGTTGACCAGGCCGAGGACGAGCCCGACGACCGCACCGATGATCCAGAGCCCCGGGGCGAGCGTCCACGTGGCCGCCGCGACCACGACGAGCAGCGCGAACAGCCCACCGGTCTTGACGATGACGTCGTCGTACGTCAGGCGGCCCGTGTCCCGCGGTGTCGCGGTGGGCGCGTCGTACATCTGCTCGAGGGTCGCCGCGTCGGCGGCCTGCGCGCCGGGCGTGCCCCACGCGGGCGCCTGCGCGACACCGCCCTGCTGACGGCCGCGCTGCTGGCGCGGGTCCCCGAAGACGGGACTGTTGCTGAAGACGGGGTTGCTCATGCGCGTTCTCCTGGTCGTGTCCGGCCGGGGAAAGATCTGTCGACGTCACCCTCAACGTAGCGGGTGGCCCGGACGTTCCCCACCGGGCACGACCCTGAGCCGCGCACCGTCGCGTCTCGTTCTCGCGGATGAGGCGCGCCGGCCAGGATCGGTCGCCGGAGGGTCCCGCCGCGACGCGCACGGGCATAGCGTCGTCCTCATGACATCAGCGCGACGCCAGGGGACGACATGATCGAGGCGCACGGACTGACCAAGAGGTACGGCAGCAAGACCGCCGTCGACGGCATCGACTTCACGGTCCGGCCCGGCCGGGTGACCGGCTTCCTCGGGCCGAACGGCGCAGGCAAGTCGACGACGATGCGCATGATCGTCGGCCTCGACCGCCCGACCGCCGGCACCGTCACGGTGCAGGGCAAGCCGTACGCGCAGCTGCGCGCACCCCTCACCGAGGTGGGCGCCCTGCTCGAGGCCAAGGCGGTGCACCCCGGGCGGTCGGCGCGCAACCACCTGCGCGGGCTCGCCGCGACGCACGGGCTGGGCAACAAGCGGGTCGACGAGGTCATCGAGCTCGCGGGTCTCGGCTCCGTCGCGTCCAAGCGCGTCAAGGGGTTCTCGCTCGGCATGGGGCAGCGCCTCGGCATCGCCGCGGCGCTGCTGGGCGACCCGCACACGCTGATCCTCGACGAGCCCGTCAACGGCCTCGACCCCGAGGGTGTGCGCTGGGTGCGCGGCCTGGCCAAGCACCTCGCGTCGGAGGGCCGCACGGTCTTCCTGTCCTCCCACCTCATGAGCGAGGTCGCGGTGACGGCCGACGACCTGCTCGTGATCGGGCGCGGGCGCATCGTCGCCGCCGGCCCGGTGGACGACGTGGTCGCCCGCGCGACCACCACGACGGTGCGTGTGCGCAGCCCTCAGGCCGGCGACCTCGCGGCGCTGCTGTCCGGCCCGCAGACGACGGTGGACTCGCTCGAGCCCGGGCTGATCGAGGTCCGCGGACCGTCGGCGGCCGAGGTCGGTGAGCTCGCGGCGTCCCGAGGGTTCGTCCTGCACGAGCTCACGCCCGTCAGCGGCTCCCTCGAGCAGGCGTACATGACGCTGACGTCCGACGAGGTCGAGTACCGCTCGAGCGTCGGCGACCAGACCACCCCGACCGCCGGTGCGAGCACCGGCACGACGACGCCGGAGGCGGACCGATGAGCACCACGACCTCCCACCGCGCACCCGCCGCGAGCGGCACGACGTCCGCGCGCGTCTCGTTCCCGCGGGTCGTGCGCTCCGAGTGGCTCAAGCTGTGGACGGTGCGCTCGACGTACTGGACCATCGGCACGACGCTCGCCGTCCTCGGTCTGCTGGCGCTCGCGATGGCCGTGTCCATCAACGCGTTCCCCGAGCAGATGGAGCAGGGCGCGGGGTCCACGGACGTCTCGATCGTCCCGTACATGGTGCTCGCACCGGGGCAGATCTTCGGCGCACTCGTCCTGGTCGTCCTCGCCGCGCTGGTCGTCACGGGCGAGTACGGCACCGGGCAGATCCGGTCGACGCTCACCGCGGTGCCGACGCGTCTGCCGGTGCTGTGGGCCAAGGCCCTGGTCATCGCGGTCGTCACGTTCCTGACGGCAGCGGTCGGCACCGCGCTGTCGCTGCTCATCGCGGGCCTCGTGGCCGATGTGCAGGTCGACTGGTCCGACGCCGAGACGGTCCGCATCGTGCTGGGCACGCCCCTGTACATCGCGACCGTCGCGCTGCTGGGCTTCGCGGTCGGCGCCCTGCTGCGCAACACCGCCGCCACCATCGCGATCGTCATCGGCTTCGTGCTCGTCATCGAGAGCGTGCTCAACCTCATCTCGTGGAAGCCGCTCGAGTGGGTCCGCCCGTTCCTGCCGTCGTCCGCGGGTGCGCGCGTCGCGACCCCGGAGGCGCTGCTCGAGCAGACGAACCAGATGACGGCCCAGGCCGTCGACCTCGGGCCGTGGGAGGGGTACGCGGTGCTCGCCGGCTGGGTCGTCGTCTTCGTCGTGCTGGCCGCCGTGCGGCTGCGCACGCGCGACGCCTGAGGGGCGTCCGCGCCACACCGACGCGGCGCACCGACGTCCTGGAGGGGGGCGGCGGTGCGCCGCGGCGTCATGTGCGGGCGCGGCGACGGCCCAGCGCACCAGACCGGCCCGGCGCCGCGCCCGCTCACCGACCGGACGGCCCGGGCGCCCCGACCCCGACGGCTCCCCGAGGTTAGGCTCACCTCATGAGCCTTGCCGGTCCGACCGCCCTCCCGATCGCCCCTGCCCGCCGACCGGCACCGGTGCTCGCACAGGTCGTGCGCACGTCACGCCTGACGCCGCACCTCGCGCGGGTGGTCCTCGGCGGCCCCGGCCTCGACCCGCTCGCCGCACCGACGTGGGCGGACTCCTACGTCAAGCTCGGCTTCCTCCCCGGGAGCACGCTCGACGGGTGCCCGCTCGGCGACGACGGCCGCGTCGACGTCCCGGCGCTGCGCGCGGCGTTGCCGGACGGCGTCCAGGTGCGTCAGCGCGCCTACACGATCCGTGCATGGGACCCCACGACGCGCGAGATGACGATCGACCTCGTCGTGCACGGCGACGAGGGCCTCGCCGGACCGTGGTCGCTCGCGACGACCCCCGGCGACCGTGTCCTCGTCTACGGGCCCGGCGGTGCGTGGGACCCGCAGCCCGACGTCGACGCGCACCTGCTGGTCGGCGACGCGAGCGCGCTGCCCGCGGTGGCCGTCGCGCTCGAGCGCCTGCCCCGCGAGGCCGTCGGCGCCGCGTTCGTCGAGGTGCACGGCCCCGACGACGAGCTCGAGCTCGACGCCCCCGACGGTGTCGAGATCATCTGGCTGCACCACGGCGACGCACCGGCCGGATCCACGCTCGTCGACCCCGTGCGCGCCTGGTCCTGGCCGGCCGCGCGTGTCGGCGCGTTCGTCCACGGCGAGGCCGGCGCCGTCAAGGACCTGCGTTCCTACCTGCGCGTCGAGCGCGGCGTCTCGCGCGGGGACCTGTCCATCTCCGGCTACTGGCGGCTCGGCGCCGACGACGAGGGCTGGCGCGCGGACAAGCGCGAGTGGAACGCGCAGATCGAGGCCGCGGAGTCCGCGGCCGGGCTCGCCTGACCCACCGCAGCGCCCACCCGCCGAGCGCGGTACTCGTCTCACCCGCCCTCGGTGGACACGTACCGCGCTCGCGGAGGTTGACCGTCGGACGATCGCCCGAACGGGTGATGCGGACGGCGGTCGCCACGGCCGGCGCACGGCGGACGCTACCGTGCACCTGCCCGTGAGCACGAGGAGGGTCGGGTGCTGCGCTTCCTGCCGGCGATCGTCGAGGTCGCCCTGCTGGTCTACTGCCTGATCGACTGCCTGCAGTCCGACGCGGACCGCGTGCGCAACCTGTCCAAGGGCTGGTGGGTCGTCCTCATCGTCGTCCTGCCGATCGCGGGCGGCATCGCGTGGCTCGTCGCCGGACGCCCGCAGACGCCGCGCACGCACGTGCCCTGGCCGTCGACGACGACCGCGGGCTTCCCCGAGCACGAGCGCCCGCTCCGGTACGGCGAGGACCGGGCCGCGGAGGAGCGCCGCCGGGCCGAGGAGCGCCGCTCGGACGAGCTGCACGAGCAGATGCTGCGCGACTGGGAGGCGCAGCTGCGCGCACGCGAGCAGGGCACGTCGGACGCCGACCGCCCGGACGCCGACAGGACCTGACCCCCGCGGGCCCGGTCGCCGCGCTCCGGGCGGGCTACGCCTCGAACACCTGCCCGGCCGCGGGCAGCCCCGGCGTGACCTCGGTGCGCACGGTCGTGGCGCGCGACGTGTCGACGACGTCGTCGAGGACCCGCGCGTCGCGCCACCGGAACGGGATGCCGGCCGCGCGCAGCGGCTGCGGACGGTCCATGAGCTGCACGTGCAGGTGCGGCTCGGACGTGTTGCCCGAGCTGCCGACGTCGCCCAGCACGTCGCCGGTCACGACACGCTGACCGGGGCGCACGCGTGCGCTGCCGCGCCGCAGGTGCGCGACCAGCGAGAACACCCCGTCACCGTGGTCGACCACGACGTGGTTGCCGACCACGGCGCCCGGTCCGCCGAGGTCGCGCAGCGCCTCGACCGTCATGAGGTAGGCGAGCGCGGGCCACGACGTGCGGGCACGGTGGTCGCGACGCCCGGAGACGACACGCACGACCGTGCCGTCCGCGACGGCGTGCACGGGCCGCCCGAACGACGCGAACGTCTCGGGTCGTGCGAACCCGCCGCGCCACGGCACGGTCGCGGACGTGCCCGGGGGGTTGGCGAGCAGCACGTCCACCGCGTAGGTCTGGCCGTAGGCGCGGATGCCGTGGCTCGGCACCTGGTCGGCGGGGCTGTTGACGACGGTCCAGCGCCCAGGCCCGCGCACGGGCGACGCGACCTCGACCGGGTCGTGCGCGACGCGCGGCGGCCGCACGAACACCAGGCACGCGAGGCCGAGCGCCACGGTCAGCCACACCGCCGGCGGCGGGTCGAGCGTCCGCCCGACGACGATCCAGCCGACGATCGCCCAGAACCACAGGGGCATGAGCCCGGCGACCGCGCGCCGCACGCGGTCGCGGCGCGGGGACGGGCGGACGGGTGCGGTCGTGGTCATCGCATGCCTCCCAGCAGCGTCGTGAGCAGCGGCACGAGCCGCTCGGCCGGGACGACGTGCTCGCCCCCGGCTGCGGCGCGCAGCCATCCCGCGGCCTGCAGCTGGCGCAGGTGGTGGTAGACCTGCCCGGTCGATCCGACGTCGACGGCGGCGGCGAGGTCGCGAGCCGTGCGGGTGCCGTCGAGCACGGCGCGCAGCAGCGCGAGGCGCACCGGGTGGCCGAGCGCCGCGAGCACGGGCGCGAGGTCGGACCAGTCGGTCGCGAGGACGTCGTCCGTGCTCAGCGCGTACTGCCAGCGCGCCTCCTCGCCCGCGGGAGTGACGACGTCGCCGACGACCATGACGGCGCCCGTGCCGGCGGGCCGCCCGGACCGTGCGGTGAGGCCGTCGAGCGCCCAGAACGCGCCTGCGGGATCGGGGGCGACCGTCGGGGGTGCGTCGCCGCGCTCGAGCTGCTCGACACGCGCCTCGAGCGCCGCGACGCGGGCGGCCAGGTCGTCCTCCATGATTCCAACGTACCGGAATCATGGAATATCGACGACCCCGACCGCCCGCGTGGGCGTCAACGTGCCGTGCAGGTCACCGCCGTCGCCTCGCCCGAGCCCGTGCCCTGGAAGCCGACGTCCGCCGCGCCGCCCGCAGCCAGGCGCGCGTTCCACGCGGCCGGACCGAGCTCGACCGGTGCCGCCGAGACCAGGTCGGCGCCCCACGTGTGCACGACCGCACCCGACGGCATCGTCAGCCGCACGGTCCACCCGGTGAGCGGACGGTCGCCCGCCGTGACACGCACGTTCGCGACGAACCCGCCCGGCCACGTGCTCGTGACGCGGTAGTCGGCCGTGCAGGTCGCCTGGTTCACGGTCGGCGTGGGCGTCGCGGACGGGGTGGGCGTCGACGTGCGCGTCGGGCTCGGCGTCGGGGTCGACGTCCGCGTGGGTGTCGGCGTGGGGCCGGGAGTCGTGGTGGGGCCGGGGGTCGGGGTGGGGCCGGGCGTCGGCGTCGCGGAGGGCGTGGGCGTCGGGCCGCCCGTCAGGGCGAGCTCGGCGCTCGTGAACCGCGTGAACGTCCGGTTGACGTCCGTCTCCCCCGGACGCCCGTCGCACGTCCGGGCCGGGTCGAAGAGCAGGTAGGTGCCTGCGTTGCACGTGCCTGTCGGCTCGGCGTCGCCGCCGACGACCGCCGTGCCACCGATCGACACCCCGCCCTGGATCAGGGCGTTGTCGCGCACCACGGCGCTGCCGCTCACCGAGCCGCCGTCGTTGACCCAGGCCAGGCCCTCGACGCGGGCGTCGCCCGTGACCGACGCCCGCCCGTACACCGCCGCGTTCGGCCCGACGTACGCGGTGGCCGCGACGTTCGCACGCGCGTCGACCCAGCCGCCGCCGTTCGCGTGCCAGCGCCCGCCGCCGGGCGCCGGGCCGCGACCCACGCCGGGCACGTGCCCCTCGGGCAGCGCGCCGTCCAGGCGGAGCTCGAACGGGAACCGGTAGTTCTTGGTCCAGCCGTCGAGGAACGCGTGCTTGTGCACGGTCGTCGGCGTGCCCGCGACGACCAGGTACACCTCCTCGCCGGGGCGCGTCGCGAACGACGCCTGCGTGTCGACGCCCTGCACGACCTCGCCGTAGCGCGGGACGCCGTCCGTCACGCCGACGAACCCGTAGCTCCAGCCCGAGCCCGCCGCGGGGTCGACGTGGCCCTTGAGCCGGATACAGACCGTCGCGCCGGGCGCGTCGGGGTACAGCCGGATCTTCGTGTAGCCGTAGGCACCGGGCGCGATCCCGGCAGGCACCGCGAAGTGCCGCGCGGCGGCGTCGACCGCCTCGACCTGCACCAGGCTCTGCGGGACCACGAACGGGTAGAGCCGGTCGATGAACGGCTTCACCTGCGCCTTGTTGGCGTAGTCCCAGGTCACGTTCCGCATCGCGTACCGGGCGATCTCGGCGTTGAGCTGGTCCTGCGTGAGGCCCGCGATCCGCTTGTACGTCTCGAGCGGGTGCTCGGTGCTGCGCGCCTCGTTCCAGATCCGGTTGAACATCGTCAGACCGTGCTTCTCGACGATGTGCTGGATGAGCATCCACGCGCCGTAGTGGTGCCGGCTCGAGGAGTACGGCAGGTTCTCGGTCCGGATGAAGCGCGTCAGGTCGCCCGCGCCCTTGCCGGGCAGGGCCTGCATCGCCATGAACTCCGCGCTCGCCTCCCAGAACGTCCCGGCCGAGGCGTGCGTGAACCCGGCCCCGGACCGCCCGAGGAACGTGTAGTTCTGCATGACGTGCGCGAGCTCGTGCACCAGCCCCCACGAGCCGGGCTGCGCGGCGCCGGGGGCGAGGTTGATGACGCCGACGCGCCCGTCGGTCGAGCCTCCGGTCGCCCACGCGTTGAGCGCCGGGTTGCTCGACCACGTCGTCGTGATGATCACGATGATCTTGTGCTGCGCGAGCAGACCTGTCTCGGGCGTGAACCTCATGTCGTCGACGTAGAACGAGTACGCGCTCTCGAGCTCGCGCAGCACGTTCGCCGGGTCGAACCGGTACTGCGACGGCGCCGTCGTCGGCGACGTCCCGGACAGCTCGCCCCACAGCAGGACGAAGTTGTCGGACTCGGCCGTGCGCTCCGGGGCCCACGCGACCTCGCCCGTGCGCGCCCAGCGCTCGGGGATCCACACCGTCTTGGGGGCTGCCTGCGCGGGCGCCCACGCCGCCGGGCCGGCGAGCCCGACCACGGTCGCCAGCGCTGCCAGGGCGGCCAGCACCGCACGCCGCCACGCCGGTCGCGCACCGCGCCCGTCATCCGTCCCGACCCTCGTCACCGGCATCCGCCCGCCTCCGCCCGTCCGCGCGACGCCTCTCGCCGCAAGCGCTTCGAGAGTGTGTCAGACCGGACGTATCGGACGGGCGGGGATGAATCGTTTTTCATGACGGGGCGCACGGCCCGTGACCGCCGAGGCCGCGGACACCGACGCGGCTGCGGGTTCCGTGCCCCCGCCGGGGTTCGAACCCGGACTGGACCGGGTTTAAGCCGGTTGCCTCTGCCGGTTGGGCTACGGGGGCGCGCCCGCCATCCTGCCAGCGCGGGTACCACCGCGGTGCCCCGGGACGCGCGACGGCCCCACGACCACGGGGTCGCGGGGCCGTCGTCGACCGGGTGTCACGCGGAGTGCGCGTCGCCCTTCTCGGCCGGGGAGTCCTTCTCGGCCTTCTGCGGCGGCAGCGAACCGCCCGCGACGGACGCCTCGGCGGCGACCGGCTGGTCCTTCGGCTTCGGCGGGACCGACGCGGCGCGGAACTCCGCGCGCGGGTCGTGCAGCGAGCCGAGCGCGACGACCTCGCGGCGCAGCAGCACCGAGCCCGTCCAGCCGGCGGCGATGCGCAGCTTGCGGTTGAACGTCGGCATCGCGAACACGTGGTACGTGCGGTGCAGCACCCACGCGAGGAAGCCGCGCACCTTGAAGTGCCCGAACATCTGCGCGACGCCCTTGTACATGCCGAGCGACGCCACCGCGCCGACGTTCTTGTGCTTGTACGGCGTCGGCGTGCCCGAGCGCAGCGCGACCGCGAGGTTGTCGCCGATGTGCTTGCCCTGACGCAGCGCGTGCTGGGCGTTCGGCGGGCAGAACGTGCCGGGGTTGTACAGGTCCGGGACCGCCGCGCAGTCACCCGCGGACCAGGCGTCGGCCACGACCGTGCCGGCCTCGTCGGTGACCTGCAGGTTCGGGTTGCAGATGACCCGGCCGAGCTTGTCGAGCGGCAGGTCGGAGTGCTGCAGGACCGGGTTGGCCTTGACCCCCGCGGTCCACACGACGGTCTCGGCGTCGAACTCGGTCTTGTCCGACAGGACGATGTGCCCGTCGACGCACGAGGACAGGAACGTCGACAGGAAGATCTCGATGTCCCGCTTGCGCAGCTGCTCGAGCGTGTACCCGCCGAGCTCCTCGCTCACCTCGGGCAGGATGCGCGGGCTGCCCTCGACGAGGACGAACCGCAGCTCGTCCTGCTCGATCTGCTTGTAGTGGCGCACCGCGTAGCGGGCCATGTCCTCGACCTCGGCGAGCGCCTCGATGCCCGCGAACCCGCCGCCGACGAACACGAAGGTCAGCATCTTGCGGCGCAGGTCCGGGTCCCACGTCGACGACGCGACGTCGATGCGGCCCAGGACGTGGTTGCGCAGCGCGATGGCCTCCTCGACGTTCTTGAAGCCGATGCCCTGCTCCGCGAGCCCGGGGATCGGGAGCGTGCGGGCGACCGAGCCGAGGCCGACGACGAGGTGGTCGTACGTCACCCAGTAGGCCTCGCCCTCGATGGGCGTGATCTGCACGCGGCGGTTCGCGTGCTCGATCTGCGTGACGTGGCCCTGCAGCACGTCGACGCCCTTGAGCGCACGGCGGTGGGGGGCGACGACGTTGCGCGGGTCGATCGAGCCCGCGGCGGCCTCGGGCAGGAACGGCGCGTACGTCATGTAGGGGCGCGGGTCGACGACGACGATCGCCGCGTCCCGCTTGCCGAGCCGACGCCGCAGGCGCCGGGCGGAGTACAGGCCCACCGTGCCGCCACCCAGGACGACGACGCGGGGCACCTTGCGGGGCTTGCCGGCGGGCGCCGGCATGAGCTGACCCGGTTCACGGGCAGCGTCGACGGAGGCGGAGGACGGCTGAGGCATACCTCATACGGTAGACGTGCACGCGCTCCCACGCCCCCTCCGCGCTCGGTGATACCGCGCACACCGCCCCACGACCGGCCGTGCGCAGCACGGGTCAGCGCGCCGACGACGTGTCGTCCGGCTACCCGTCGGACGTGCGCCCGGTCGCCGTGCCCGGTCCGTCGCCCGGCTCCTCGTGCGGTCCGTCGAACGACGGGTCGTCGGGCTCGTCGTCCGGGGCCGCGTCGGGCACGTGCTCGACGCGCACGCACGTGATGCGTCGCCCCTCGACCTCCTGCACGCGCAGCCGCGTGCGCGACCCGTCGAGCGGTACGTCGTCCTCACCACCGTCGGTCAGGTCGACGACCTCCCCGGGCACCGGGATGTGCCCGAGCCGCGCGAGCACGTACCCGGCGACGGTCTCGTACGGCCCCTCGGGCAGCACGACGCCCGTGCGGTCGGCGAAGTCCTCGAGCGTCAGGCCCGCGTCGACGTCCTCGGAGCCCGTGACGCGCACCGGGACGGGGTCGTACTCGTCGACGATGTCGCCGACCAGCTCCTCGAGCAGGTCCTCCAGCGTCACGATCCCGTCGGTCCCGCCGTACTCGTCGACGACGACCGCGATGTGCGCACCCGTGCGCCGCATGGTCGACAGGGTCGGGAGCACCGCGTTGGTGCCGGGCAGCGACACGATGGGGCGCGTGACGTCCCCCACGGTCGTCGCCGCGACCTCGACGATCGCCTCGACGACCCCCTCGCGACCGTGCGTGTCGGGGTCGTCGTCCGCCTCCCGCACGGCACGCGCGACGGGCGCGAGCAGGTCGCGCACGTGCACGAACCCCACGATGTCGTCGAAGTCCTCGCCCATGACCGGGTACCGCGAGTACGGCAGGTCCTCGACCTGGCGGGCCGCCTGCGCGATGGGCGCGTCGGCGGCGAGGAACGTCACGTCGGCGCGCGGACGCATGACCTCGACCAGCGATCGGTCCCCCGCGTCGAACACGTCGTCGATGAGCCGGCGCTCGTCCTCCGGCAGGTCGGGGTGCGTGCGGACCAGGTCCCGCAGCTCCTCGTCGGTGATCTGGTCGCTCGTCGCCGACGGGTCGAAGCCCAGCAGGCGCACGACGCCGTTGGTCGACCGCGACAGCAACCAGATCACCGGCGTCATGAGCACCGCGAAGCGGTCGAGCGGCGGACCGACCCACAACGAGACCCGCGCCGCCTGCTGCATCGCGATGCGCTTGGGCACGAGCTCGCCCAGCACGAGCGAGAGGTAGGCGATCACGAGCGTGAGCAGCACGAGCGCGACACCCTCGGCGGTGCCCTGCGCGAGCCCCAGCGAGACGAGCAGCGGGGCCAGGCTCGGGGCGAGGGTCGACGCGCCGAACGCGGCCGAGAAGAACCCCGCGACCGTCACGCCGATCTGCACGGCCGCGAGGAACCGGTTGGGGTTGCGCGCGACCGCGGCGACGCGCGCACCGCGCGTCCCCTGCTTCTCGATCTGCCCGAGCTGGGACTCACGCAGCGAGACCAGCGCGAGCTCCGTGCCGGCGAACACCCCGCCGACGAGGATGAACAGCAGGACGAGGCCGATGTCGGCCCAGGTGTCAGCGGTCACGGGCGCGGTCCAGTGGCTCGGCGGCGGGTCCCTGCCAGCCTAGGCCGCGCCCCCGCCCACCGCGCGGGTCAGCGGGTACCACCCGCGGTGGGCGCCGGTCAGGCCGTCAGGGGGTCGCGCCCTGGGCGACGGTCGACGCGACCGGGGTCTGCGCCGTGCCCGTGGACGAGCCGGTCTGCGTGTCCGAGCCGTCGGCCGGGGGCGGCACGACGGGATCGGGCGTCGCGCCGGTGTCCTCGCCCTGCGTCGCGGTGGTGGCCTGCGGGGTCGCCTCCTCCTGCGACGACCGGTCCTGCGGCGTCCCGTCCTGCGACGTCCCGTCCTGCGTCGTGCCGTCCTGCGCCGTGCCGGCCGACGCGCCGTCCGCGGCCGACACCAGGATCGCCGGCGCCTTGGCGAACGGGAACGGCGGTGCCGCAGGCGCGAGCCCGCGGGGCGGCCCCCAGTCGCCGGTCTGCTCGTCCTCCTCGAACTGCTGCTCCGACCAGCCGCGCAGCGGGTACACGTTCCACCGGGTGCGACCGTCCTGCGACGTCGCGGGGGCGAAGAACCACGCGTCGTCGCTGTCCGGGCGGTACCACGGCGCGGTGCCCTCGTCGTACGTCGTGCGGACCTGACGGCCTCGGTCGTCGTAGACCTGGACGTCGGTCAGCGGGTTGCCGTCGGCGTCGTAGACGAACAGGTTGCTCACGGGCATGCCGTCGACGACGACGCCGTCCTGCGGGACCTCGACGTAGGACGTCCCGCCGCCCCAGCCTCCGTTCGCGACCGAGCGCGCCCACGCCTCCTGGCCGTTCTGCCACACCACGAGCGGGAGCACGGCCACGGCCGCGACGACGGAGACCGCGCGCACGACGCCCGTCGCCGGGCGCGTCGTGAACCACAGCCGCCGGCCGGCCTGCACGCTCGCGACGACCGCCCCGAGCAGCAGGAGCCAGGCCGCACCGTGCTGCGGGAGCCACGCGGGCGCCACCCCGAGCAGGCGCGCGACGAGCTGGTAGACGACCCAGCCACGCAGCACCCACCACGCGGGACGCAGCGACAGCGCGAACTCCTCGACCGGCGGCCACCAGGCGCGCTCGCGCAGGCGTCCCAGCAGACGCTCACCCGCGGCACGCGCGCGACGGTCCGGGGCGCGCAAGACGTCGCCGAACGTCCGGCGCGGACGGCCCGCGGGCGCCATCCCCGCGGCGGTGCGCAGCTCGGCCGCGTACGCCTCGGGCGTGCCGAACTCGTCGGCGAGCGACGCGCGGTGCTGGCGCCGGTCGTCGGCGAGCGCGTCGGCGAGGTTCGCCTCGAGCCCGTCCGTCAGGTCGTCGACGTTCTCCGGACCCAGGTCCGCGAGCGCGGACCGCACCCGTGCGGCGTACGCGCGCAGGTCCTGCGCGACCGCGTCGTCGAGGATGCTCATGCCGCCCCCTCCGTGCCGAGCAGGCGCCCGAGGGTGCCTGCGAACTCGTGCCAGTCCTTGCGCTGCGCGGCCAGCATCGCCCGGCCCTGCGCGTTGATCCCGTAGTACTTGCGGTGCGGCCCCTCGTCGCTGGGCACGACGTAGGACGTCAGCGCGCCGTTGGAGTACAGGCGGCGCAGCGTCCCGTACACCGATGCGTCGCCGACCTCCTCGATGCCGGCGGCCCGCAGGCGTCGGACGACGTCGTAGCCGTACCCGTCCTCGTCGGCGACGACCGCGAGAACGGCCAGGTCCAGCACCCCCTTGAGCAGCTGCGTGGTGTCCATGCGGCCTCCCGCGGTCGTCGTCCTCCCGGCTCGTCGGCCCCGGCTGACCGGGACCGACGAGCGGGACGGTGGTGCGGACACCCCTCCAGCGCCCGCACCACGCACACTACTGCGCACTCCGCACTACTGTCTACGACACGAGACGACGTGTCGCCTCCCCCCCTCGCGAGAGCGCAATCCGATCGCACTCTCACGACAGAAGGGGAACCCCACTCCGCGACAAGCCCCACCACGCACCCCCGCCCCACGCACCCGCGAGAGCGCAATCCGATCGCACTCTCACGACAGAGCAGGGCGTCCGCCGCACTCAGGGGCGATCGGATCGCTCTCTCGCGACACAGAGTCGGGCGTCCGCCGCACTCAGGCGCGATCGGATCGCTCTCTCACGACAGAAGGGGGAACACCACTCCGGGACAGCCCCGCACCACAACCCACCACCTACACGTGAGAGTGCGATCGGATCGCGCACCCGAGAGGCACGCGGCGGAGTGCGACGCGTCCGGGCGGACCGTCTCGCAGCGCGGGCGCGACGCGTGCGCGGCGGGGACGTGACGCGGGCGCGGCACGACGCGACGCGGGCGCCGGTCAGCGTTCGGCGACGCTCCAGGCGATGCCGTCGAGGATGTCGTGCTCGGACGTCACGACGTGCTCGAGCGTGCGCCCGTCGGCCGCCACGGCGTCGCGGACCCGCGCCACGACGTCGCGCCACACGAGCGCACCGGCGCCGATGACGTCGATCCGGCCGGGGTGCAGGTACGGCAGGGCCGCGCGCTGCTCACGCGTGCGACCGAGCATGTCCTCGCAGGCCGCGAGCACGTCGTCGACGCCGAGCACGGCACCGTCGATCCGGTCGCGGTCGTAGCCGTCCAGACCGAGCGCGTGCGCCGTCAAGGTGGTGACCGACCCCGCGAGCCCGACGAGCGTCACCGCCCGTCCGAGCGGCACGACCTGCGCGGCCGCGTCGAGCGCGGCCTGCACGTCGGCGTCCGCGGCGGCGACCTGCGCAGGGGTCGGCGGGTCGTCGTGCAGGTGCCGCTCGGTCAGGCGCACCGAGCCGACGTCCATCGACAGCGCCGCCTGCGGCGCGTCGGTGCCGAGCACGAGCTCGGTCGAGCCGCCGCCGAGGTCGACGACCAGGAAGGGCCCCTCGAACCGGCCCGCGAGCACCCCCGTCGCCCCGCGGAACGACAGCCGCGCCTCCTCGTCTCCCCCGATGACCTCGGGGTCCACGCCGAGCGCGTCGCGCACCCCGGCGACGAACTCGTCCCGGTTGCGCGCGTCCCGGGTCGCCGACGTCGCGACGAACCGCACCGTCTGCGCGCCGAGGCCGTCGCACACCTCGCGGTAGCGCCGTGCCGCCGCGAGCGTGCGCTCGAGCGCATCGGGTGCCAGCAGGCCCGTGCGGTCGACGCCCTGCCCGAGCCGCACCACCTCGTTGCTGCGGTGCAGGTCGACGAGCGTGCCCGCCTCGGTGTCGACGTCCGCGACGAGCAGACGGATGGAGTTGGTCCCGCAGTCGATGGCAGCCACGCGTGTCACCGGCACATCGTGCCACCGCGCACCGACACCCACGTCCACACCCGCGGCGAGGGCCGACGGCGTCGCGTGGGCCGCGCCGATCGACGCCGCGCCGGTCACGCGCGGCCCGCCGGTCCCGTCCTCAGCAGGTGCAGCGGTCGGGGCGCCACCGGTCGGCGACGAGCGCGAGGGCCTCGTCGCCGAACGGGTTGACCCCCGGCCCGGCGGCCAGTGCGTGCGCGACGAGCACGTGCAGGCACTTCACCCGGTGCGGCATGCCACCGGCCGAGATGCCCGCGATCTCCGGCACGTGGCCGAGCTCCTCGCGGTCCGCGAGGTACGCCTCGTGCGCACGCCGGTGGGCCTGCGCCAGCTCGTCGTCCTGCGCGAGCCGCGCCGTCATCTCCTTCATCACGCCCGTCGCCTCGACCGAGCTCACGGCCGCGACCGCCTGCGGCGACGTCAGGTAGTACGTCGTGGGGAACGGCGTGCCGTCGTCGAGCCGCGGCAGGGTCCGCACGACGAGCGGCCGCCCGCACACGCACCGCGCCGCCACGGCGACCACGCCGCGCGGCGGACGCCCGAGCTGCTCGGCGAGCACCTCGACGTCACGGGCATCGACGTCACGGGCATCGACGCCACCGGCACGGAGGCCGAGGGCGCCGCCGTCACGGGCACCGCCCGGCTCGCGCACGCCGCCCGACCGGTCGGCGCTGACCGGACCCTCAGCCCCCTCCCGCTCGGGACCCGTCGCACCGTCCGGCGCTGCGGGTGCCACGCCCGCACCCGGCAGGGCGGAGCGGCCGGGGACGTCGCGGTGCGCGGTGGGGTCGGGCAGGGCAGGCACGGTGGTCCGATCGGTCGACGGGCGTCGGGCGGGCTGCCATTCTCCCCCGCAGCCGGACCCGCGACCGCGAGCCGGTCAGTCCGCGGGAGTCGCGCCGTCCGCCGGTGCGTCGTCGGTCGGTGCATCCGTCGCGGGGCCGGCCGGGGAGGTCGTCGACCCGTCCGCCGACTCTCCCCCGGTCGCGCCACCGTCGACGTCGAGCGCGCCCGCCATCTGCACCGACTCCCACACGGTCGTGTACCAGGGGCGCGTGCCGCGCTCGCTCGTGTCGGGTGCGGCGCCGTCGTCACCGGCCGGCGCGTCGGGCACGGTCTCGGGGTCGACGACGACGAACGCCGTCTCCCCCGGCATCACGAAGGACAGCCGCTCGCGGGCCTGCGCGATCACGTACGCGTCGTCGTCCCAGCGGCGCAGCTCGGCCTGCAGGTCGTCGTTCTCCTCCGCGGCGTCGTCGCGCTCGGCCCGCAGCTGCTGCACCTCGGCGCGGGCCTGCAGGTACGACCCGAGCGTCGGGTAGACCAGCACGAACGCCAGGAGCAGGACGAGCGAGAACACCATCGCCCGGACCGTGAACATGCGTGGCACGGCCACGCGGGTGCGCTCGGCCCGGGGCGTGCCGCGCGGCGGCGTGCCCCCGCGTCCCGGTCCCGGG
>JAFAEH010000337.1 GCA_023424135.1 Actinomycetes bacterium
CCGGTCGTGTGGCGGGCGTCGGCAGCACCACCGCGGGCAGGCCGCCCAGGCCCGCGATGCAGGTCAGGCGCAGGGTCGCGGTGCGGACGGCGTCGAGCTCGGCCGGGTCGGGGCGCGGGGCGGGCGACGGTGCGGCGGGCAGGACGAGGACGTCGTCGCCGACCAGGTCGAGGATCCGGGCGCGGACCTCCTCGCGCGCGGCACCAGCCTGTGCACCCTCGTCGTCGCCGATGCGGGACGCGACCGCGAAGCGCCCGGCGACGTCCGGGCCGAGCGCACCGGGGTGCGCGCAGACCCACGCGCCGTGCGTGCGCCACGCCTCCCACGCCTGCCGGACGCGGAACACCTCGGACCAGTCGGCCAGGTCGACGTCGTCCCACGCGGACGTCGTCGTCGCCCCGGCCCACGACGCCCACGCGCCGACGCGTGCCGCGACGTCGGGGTGCGTGATCGCGAGCAGCGCGGGGCTGACGACGAGCCGGGGGTGGCCGTCGTCCGCGTCGTCGGTGGGCGGGAGCAGCACGTCGCCGACGGCCGTGAGCAGGCCCGCGTCACGCGCCAACCACCCGACGGTGTCGAACGACGGCGCGAGCGCGACGAGCCCGTCCGCCGGGACCGCGCCGTGCGTGGGGCGCATCCCGTACAGGCCCTGGTACGACGCGGGGACGCGGATCGAGCCGCCGGTGTCCGTGCCGAGACCGATGTCCGCCTGGCCCAGCGCCACCGCGGACGCCGATCCCGATGACGAGCCGCCCGACACCCGCCCGGGTGCGCGGGGGTTCGGCGGGGTGCCGGTGTGCGCGTTCGTGCCGGCCAGCGAGTACGCGAGCTCGTCGGTGCGGGCGATGCCGCGCACGTCCGCCCCCGCGGTGAGCAGCGCCGCGACGGCGTGCGCGTGCCCGGTCTCGACCGGGGCGTCCGCCAGCCACGTCGGGTTGCCCGCCCCGACGCGCTGCCCGGCGACCGCGTACAGGTCCTTGACCGCGACCGTGCGGCCGTCGAGAGGTCCGGTCCCCGAGCCCGCGACGAGGGGATCGCCCACGGTGCGCCAGACGCGCGTGTCGAACGCGGGGGTGGGCGCGTGCACGTGCGCGGCGGCGACGCGCCAGCGCGGTGCCGTGCCCGACGGTGTCGTCGTCCGCTCCCAGAGCTGCGTCTGCTGACCGCGCCCGCCCCGCTCCAGCTCGGTGACGGCGACGACGAGCGCATGGTCGTCGTCGACGGCCCGCACGTGCACCTCGACGACCCGGCGTGCGGGTGCGCCGCCGCGGCCGCTGCGGAACGCCGCGATCTCGTCGTGCCCGACGAGCAGACCGGTCGCGTCGCCCCGCATCGTCGCCGGACCGGGCGAGAACAGGCGGTCCAGTGCGGGGACGTCGTCGGAGCCGAGCGCGCGCTCGTACTTCCAGAACGCGTCGAGCAGCCCCGGTGGCGGCTCGGCCCTCATGCGTCGGCCCCACCGGTCGGGTCGGGCAGGGCCGGGACGACGGGTGCGTCGGCGTCGTCGAAGTCCGCGAGGCGGATGCGTGCGTGCACACCCGTGACCTGGTCGACCACCTGCGAGACGTCGAAGTCGGTCGCCGCGGACAGGTACGCGAACGCGTGCGCGCGGTCCATGCCATAGCGGGCCTGCAGCAGGTCGAGCGCGGCGCGCACGCAGCGGCGCAGGGCCTCGTCGAGGTCGACGTCCATGCCCGTGGGGACCAGGTGGTCGGCGGTGCGGACCAGCGGACCGGCGAGCGCGCCGAACGCCTCGACGGCGACGGCCTGCGGGATCACGTCGAACCGCAGCGTGACGCGCAGCGACGCCTCCAGCGCGGTGAGCGCGACCTCGCCGTCACCCTGCGCGAAGTGCGGGTCACCGACGTACGCCAGCGCGTCGGGGACCTGCACCGGCAGGTAGAGCGTCGACCCGGCCTGCAGCAGGTTGATGTCGACGTTCCCGCCGTGCGGGCCGGGTGGCACCGAGTGCGGCCGCTCGTCGCCGGCGACCGCGACGCCGAGGATCCCCGGGAACGGGGCGAGGGGGAACGAGACCGTCGCGTCGCTGCCCGCGGCGCGGGGCATGAGCGCGCGCGTGCCCGTCGGGTCGAGGCGGGCGACGACGCTGACGACGTCCGCACCGCCCTGCGGCATCTCCCCGGGCAGGGCGCCGCGACCGTGCCGGTTGGACACGACCCCGTACGGGACGCGGGGCAACGTCTCGAGGACGGTGATCGCCAGGACGTCACCGGGCCGTGCGCCGCGCACCGCGATCGGACCGGTGACGACGTGCGGGCCGTCGACGCCGAACGTGTGCGGGTGGTCCGACGCCGCCAGCGCCACCGCGTCTGCGAGCACGTCGCCCAGGCCGTGCGCCCCGAAGAACGCGCGCGGGTCACGGCCCTGGTCCTCCAGCAGGCCTTCGTGGCTGATCGTGTCGACCGTGACCTCGGTGCCCGGGTCCACGGTCAGCACCGGCGCGTCCGCGGCGCACGGCAGCCGCCCCCACAGGACGTGCTGCGGTGTCGACGGCAGGTAGGTCGCGGCCCGCACGGGGCCGGTGCCGGGGTCGAGGAGCATGCCGGGGACTGTAGGGGGCGGGTATGACGGGCGCGTTGCGGCGGGTGGCTTTCTGGCACCGAGCGGATCCCAGGCGTGCCCCGAGCCACCCACAGCCCCTGGGCTTCGCGGGCCGATCCACAGATTCGTCGGGCGGGTCTCCCGGGACGGTCGGCGGCGGTCAGGGTGGTCGGGACCGCCCGGCCGGGCGGGGTGCGCGACGACGTGCACACAGGGCCGCGGAAGGAGGAGCGCATGCGTCAGGGGTACCGGGCGACGGTCGTGGGTGTCGTCGGCGCGGCCGGCGGCGTCGGCGCGTCCACGCTCGCGGCGCTGGTGGCGAGGCGGCTGTCGCGCACGACCGCGACCGCGCTCGTCGACCTCGACCCGGCCGCCGCGGGGATCGAGGTGACGGTCGGGCTGGAGGAGGTCGACGGGGCGCGTTGGCCGGACCTGCGCGCCGCCGGTGGTGACGTGCGCGGGTCGGACGTGCTCGCGCTGCTGCCGCGCTGGGGGTCGTGCGCCGTGCTCTCCGCGGACCGCACCCGCCCCGATGCCGTCGACGCGGGGGTGCGGGTCGACGTGCTGCACGCGCTCGCGTCGACCGTCGGCGCGGTCGTGCTCGACCTGGGCCGTGCGTCCGTGGTCGAGGGTGATGCACCGCTGCCCGCCTGCGATGCCGTGGTCGTCGTCGCCCGGCCGGACCTGCGCAGCGTCGCCGGACTCGTCGCGATGCGACCGCGCCTCGACGCGGCCGGGGCCCTGCGCGGACTGGTCCTGCAGGGGCCCGCACCGGGTGGGCTCGGTGCTCTCGACGTCGCCGACGCCACCGGGCTCGACGTGTGGCACGTCGCCGGGCGAGACCGTGCGCTGGCCGCCCGGGCGGAACGTGCGGGACTCACCGGGCGAGGGCCGGCGTCACGCACCGCCGACGCGGTCGTGCGTCGGCTGGGAGCCGTCGCGTGAGCTCCGGACCAGGGGCTGCCCGGTGACCGGGCGCCCCACCGGCCTGGCGATGACGGGACCGGCGATGAGCGGCCTCGTGGCGAGCGGCCGCGACGAGGCCGTGCCGTGTGCGGCACCCCCGCGGCGTCCCGCGCCGCCCACCGTCCTGGCGCGCGTCCGCGAAGGGCTGCACGGGCGGCCCGTCGACCGTGCGGTCCTCACGGCACTCGTCGACGAGGCCATGCGCGCGCACGGCGCGCTGCTCGGGCCGGAGCCGCTGGCACAGACCGTGCGCGCGGTCGCGGACGACCTGCTCGGCGCCGGTCGGCTGCAACGATGGCTCGACGACCCTGCCGTCACGGACGTGCTGGTCAACGGCCCACGGGACGTGTGGGTCGAACGGTCGGGTGCGCTGCGTCGGCTCGACGAGGACCTCGGCACGACCGACGACGTGCGCGCGCTGGCCGTGCGTCTCGCGGCCGTCGCCGGTCGTCGCCTCGACGACGCGGCGCCCACGGTCGACGCGCGCCTGCCCGACGGGACGCGCCTGCACGCGGTGCTCCCGCCGCTCGCCGACGGCTGCACGGCGCTCAGCCTGCGGGTCGTGCGCCCGCGCGCGTTCACGCTGGACGACCTGGCGGCGGCCGGCGCGGTCGCCGCGTCCGTGCTGCCGGCCCTGCGCGCGCTCGTCGACGTGCGCGCGAACCTGCTCGTCACCGGTGCGACGGGCGCGGGCAAGACCACGCTCCTGGCGGCCCTGCTGTCCGCCGTGCCGCCCGACGAGCGCATCGTGCTCGTCGAGGAGGCCGGTGAGCTCACCGCGAACCATCCGCACGTCGTGCGCCTGACGAGCCGACCGCCCAACGTCGACGGTGCCGGGGGAGTCGACCTCGCCGACCTCGTGCGCCAGGCCCTGCGGATGCGGCCCGACCGGATCGTCCTCGGCGAGTGCCGCGGCGCCGAGGTGCGAGAGGTCCTCGCCGCGCTGAACACCGGTCACGAGGGCGGCTGCGCGACCCTGCACGCCAACACCGCCACCGACGTCCCCGCCCGCCTGGAGGCGCTGGCCGCGCTCGCCGGTCTGGGGCGCGAGGCGGTCGCCGCGCAGGCCGCGGCCGCGTTCGACGCCGTGCTGCAC
>JAFAEH010000357.1 GCA_023424135.1 Actinomycetes bacterium
GTCGAGGTCGGTGCTCGCCTCGAGGTCCGCCGCGGGCCGACGACGCGCCGGCGGCCGCTCGTCGCGACCGCACGCGAGCGTGTGCGCCCACGTGCCGGTGCGCCCGAACCGTGCGTGCACGTCCGCCGGCGGCAGCGCGGCGAACGCACCGAGCGTGCGCAACCCCAGCCGGTGCAGCAGATCGACCAGGGCCGCGACCTCGACCGCCTGCTCGGGCGTGGTCGTGGCGTGCACGAGCTCGGTGACGCCGTGCGGGGCGAGGAACACCGGTGAGACCCCGGGCTCGACGACGGCGCCCGTGCGCGCGGCGAGCACGGCGGCGAGCAGCCCGTCGGCCGTCCCGACGCCGCACTCGTGACCGGTCGCCCGCGCGACCGCGTCGACGATCTGCTCCGCGAGCGCGTCCTCCGACCCGTGGTAGCGCGCGGCACCCCCGGCAGGCAGCAGGAGCAGCCCGGGACGTGCGACCTCGACGCCCGCGACGACGGTCTCGACCGCGGCGGCCACGGGCTCGAACGACCGGGCGTCACGCGCGTCGTCGGCAGGCAGCAGCACGAGCTCGGGGCACGCGCCCTGCGCCTGGCGTCGACGCATGCCGCGCCGCACGCCGTCGGCACGTGCGAGTGCGGACACCGCGGTGACCCGCCGTCCGTCGTGCACGGCGGCGGGTACGTCGACGCCGACCTCGTCGGCGCTCATCGCGGCGACGACGGGCCAGTCGGGGACCCACACGACGGTGGTGCGCGTGCTCATGCGCGGCTCCTCAGCCGACCAGCCGCAGGCGGTCGACCGGCCGGGAGCGACGACGCGCCGGTCCGGCGGGCACGTGCTCACCGGGCGGGGAGAACGGCAGGACGACGTCGGCGACGTCCGGCACACCGGCGCCGCCACGACCGGTGCGCTGCACCCGCACCGCGCACGTGCGCAGACGGCCGTCACCCTCGCCGACCCCCACCCAGCGGGCCGGGCCGGCGTCGAGCACGACGTTCGCCCCGGGCCACGGCACGGTGGTCAGCAGTGCCGCACCACGCTCGCGCGCGCGTGCCGACAACCGGCGCCGGTCGGCGTCAGCGAGCGGCGCGTCCGGCCCGACGAGCACGACGTCGATGCCGTCGACGAGCGCCGCGAGCACCGTCGCGGCATCGCGCCCGGGGTCGGGGACCATCGCGAACCGCGCGAGGTCGACCCCCGCCTGCGCGGCCGCCAGCAGACCGAGCCGCGCGTGCCCGACCGCGACGGCCCACGCCCCGCCCGCGCACGCGTGCGCCAGGACGCCGAGCGCGAGCGACGTCGATCCCAGGACCGTGGTGGTGGCACCACGCCGCAGCCCGTCCGGCAGCAGACCGACCAGCGGGGGCGGCACGGGCAGCGCAGGGCGCTCGCTGGTGAGCAGCGCCGTGCCGGTCACGACGTCCGCCGCGCGCCTGCTCCCGGTCAGCACCGTGCGCGCCCCGGTGCGCTGCTCGGCGGCGGCCAGCGCGGCGCGGGCATGTGCCGCGCGCTCGGCGGTGCTCGTGCTCACACCTGCTCCCGTCCCTCGTCGGCGGTCACGACCGCCGTCCCTGTCCGCGCCCCTGCATCGACCCGGCTCGACCACCACGGCGCCGACCGCACACGTCGGCGCGGCACCGGGAGCACCCACACGCAGTCGAACACCTGTTCGATGATGCCACGCGCCACCGACACCCGGCAGCCCCGCCCGCACCCCCGGCGGGTGAACCTCGCCACGTCCGTCGGCGTCGCGGGAAACCGGGCGTAGCATTTGACGAATCCATCAACCCGTCATCCGGAGCTCTGCCGTGCCGCTGCACGCCCTCGGTGTCGACCGCCCCCTCGCGGAGGTCAAGGCCGACCTGTTCAAGGCCCTCGCCCATCCCGTGCGCGTGCGCACCCTCGAGCTGCTCGTGGAGCGCGACCGCCAGGTCAGCGAGCTGCTCGCGGAGCTGGGCCTGGAGGCCTCGCACCTGTCCCAGCACCTCGCGGTCCTACGCCGCGCGGGCGTCGTGCGGGCGCGCCGCACCGGCAACGCCGTGCACTACACGCTCGCGCTGCCTGCGGTCGCGGACATGCTCGCGGCGGCCCGCACCGTGCTCGTCGACGCCGCGACCCACCACCGCGACCTGCTGAGCGGTGCGGCCGACGACGAACCGGCGTCCGGCACCGTCGGGACGGCCGACCCGGCATGAGCACCCCGACGTTCTCGTCCGTCGCCGTCGACCTGCGCCGTCGCCTGCACGACCTCGCGCCGCATCGCGCCGACTACGCCGACCTGCCCCGCTCCTGGCGGCGCGACCTGCTCGCCGGGATCACGGTCGCGGTCGTCGCGCTGCCGCTCGCCCTGGGCTTCGGCGTGTCCTCCGGGCTGGGGGCCGCTGCGGGTCTCGTCACGGCGGTCGTCGCCGGTGCGGTCGCCGCCGTGCTGGGCGGGTCGCACCTGCAGGTCAGCGGCCCGACCGGCGCGATGACGGTCGTCCTGCTGCCCGTCGTCGCACGTCACGGGCCCGAGTCGGTGCCGGTCGTGGCGATCATGGCCGGGGGCATCGTGATCCTGGCCGCGGTGCTCGGCATCGGACGTCTCGTCGCGTACATCCCGTGGCCCGTGGTCGAGGGGTTCACGTTCGGGATCGGCGTCGTCATCGCGCTGCAGCAGGTACCCCTCGCGCTGGACACCCCGCGCGCCGAGGGCGAGAACGCCGGGCTCGTCGCGCTGCGCACGATCGCCCAGGTCGACTGGGCGCAGGCCGTCGCCCCGTTCGCGCTCGTGGCGCTCGTCGTCGCCGTCATGCTCGCGCTGCCCCGCCTGCACCAGGGGCTGCCGGCCTCGCTCGTCGCCGTGGTCGTCGCGACGCTCGTCGCCGAGGTCGCGCACCTCGACGTCGACCGCATCGGCGTGCTGCCGAGCAGCCTGCCCGCCCCGCACCTGCCCGTCGTGGACCTCGCCACGACGAGCGCGCTGTTCTCCTCCGCGCTGGCGGTCGCCGCGCTCGCCGCGCTGGAGTCCCTGCTGTCCGCGCGCGTCGCCGACGGCATGGCCGACGACATCGGTCGCACCCGGCCCAACCGCGAGCTGCTCGGGCAGGGCGCCGCGAACGTCGCGTCGGGCCTGTTCGGCGGCCTGCCCGCCACGGGTGCGATCGCCCGCACCGCCGTCAACGTGCGCTCCGGGGCCCGCACCCGCGTGTCCGCGCTCGCGCACGCCGTCGTCCTGGCGGGCGTCGTGTACGTGGCCGCACCGGTCGTGTCCCGCATCCCGTTGTCGGCGCTGGCCGCGGTGCTGCTCGTCACGGCCGCCCGGATGGTCGACCTGCCGACCGCCCGCGCGATCTGCCGCTCGGGGCGCTCCGGTGCGCTGGTGTTCTGCGCGACCCTCGCCGTGACCGTCGTGTTCGACCTCGTCATGGCCGTCGAGGTGGGCGTCGCGGTCGCGGCCGTCCTCACGCTGCGCGCCGTGGCCCGTGCGAGCGGGCTGCACCGCGAACCGTTGCCGGAGGCGTCGGGCGACCAGGTCACGGCCGACACCGAGCGCGCGCTGCTGCACGAGCACATCGCCGTGTACCGCATCGACGGCGCCCTGTTCTTCGCCGACGTGCGCCGCTTCCTCGACGAGCTCGCGCTGGTCAGCGACGTGCGCGTCGTCGTGCTGCGCCTGGGCAACGTGCGCGTGCTCGACACGTCGGGCGCCAACGCGCTGGCCGAGATCGTCACCGACCTGCGTCGGCGCGACATCGTCGTGCTGCTCAAGGGCCTGCGGCCCGAGCACCGGCGGGTCGCCGAGAGCGTCGGGGTCCTGGCGGCGCTCAGCCACGAGCGCCACCTGTTCGACGACCTCGACGACGCGCTCGAGCACGCGCGCTCGCACGTGCGACGTGGGCTGGAGACGACCAGGATGGACCGGACCGCCCGGTGACCGGCACCGGGCCGACCGGGAGGTGCCCGTGCCCGCATCCCTGACCCGCCCCGTCGCGCCCGAGCCGTACGCCCTGCTGCCACCCGTGCCGTCGTTCACCCTCACGAGCACGGACTGGGAGCCCGGATCCCCGATCCCGGACGTGCACACCAACACCGACGCGGGCGACAACGTCTCGCCTCAGCTGTCGTGGGCGGACTTCCCGCCGCAGACCGCAGGCTTCGCGCTCGACGTCTTCGACCCCGACGCACCGGGCGTCGCCGGCTGGTGGCACTGGACGGTGCTCGGGCTGGGCCCGGACGTCACGTCCCTCGCGCGCGGTGCGGGCAGGCCCGGGGGTGCCGGGCTGCCGGACGGCGCGTTCCACCTGCGCGGCGACGACGGGGTCGCGGGCTACGTCGGCAGCGCCCCGCCACCCGGGGACCAGGTGCACCGCTACTACGTGGCCGTGCACGCGCTCGACACGGCCGACCTGGGCCTGACGCCCGACACCCCGCCGGGTGCCGCGAGCTGCGCACTGGTGTTCCACACGCTGGCCCGCGCCGTCCTCATGGGGACCTACCGTCGCTGAGCGGCACACTGCCGCGGCGCCCTGACCTGGCAGGTCACCCCGGTAACCTGCCCCGTATGACCTCCGCACCCGGAACCCTGACCTGGGAGCGGGCCGTCGACCGCCCCGACCTGCTGGCCGCGAGCACGCACGCCGCCGTCAGCGGGTGGGCTGCCGTCGAGCCCGACGTCGCCGACGCCGTCCTCGTCGCGCCGATCGACCCCGACCTGGCCGACACCGCCGCCATGACCGAGGCCTACGACCTGCCGCTGTCGGCCTCGGTGAACTGCGTGCTCGTCGCGGGCAGGCGTGAGGGGGTCGAGCGCACCGCAGCGTGCCTCGTGCGTGCGACGACCCGTGCCGACGTCAACAACGCGGTCAAGCGCCTGCTCGACGTGCGCAAGGCGTCGTTCCTGCCGATGGACCGGGCCACGCAGGAGTCCGGCATGGAGTACGGCGGCATCACTCCGCTCGGCCTGCCCGCGGGCTACCGCGTGCTCGCGGACGCGGCCGTCGGGGCGGGCGAGGACCTCGTCATCATCGGCAGCGGCCTGCGCCGCTCGAAGGTCGCACTGCCCGGCGCACTGCTGCTGCGCGCGCCCGGCATCGAGGTCGTCGAGGGTCTCGCGGTCGGATGACGGCTGTCTCCGGCCCTCTCACCGGGTCGAGGCGCGACAGGGCATGGGCCGCAGGTGAGGTCCTCGACGAGGCCGACCTCATGGTCGACCGACTGCGGGAGTAGGACCCACCGGTCTACGAGCCCTTGGCCGACCGTCCCGCGCGCGCCGTGCGACCCACACCACCGGCGACGCCCCGTGCCGTCCTGGCCACCGGGATCTCGAAGCCGAAGAGGATCTTGATGACCCAGCCGAACAGGGCGATCGTCAGCAGCGGGACCACGCAGGTCGTGATGATCCACAGCGCGATCTGCTGGATCGCCCCGTCCAGCCACGCGACGGCCTCGTCCTTGGCGTCGTCGACGCTGGCGAAGGTGTCCCCCACGGCGTCACCGGCCGCGTCGACCGCACCCTGGGCCGCGGCCCTGGCGTCGTCGAGAAGCCCCAGCAGTCCGCCCCGGTCCGGCTCGTCGGACGCGGCACCGCGCTGCGCCTCGGCCTCCCGCGCGGCCGCGTCCTCGGCCGCTTCCTGAAGGGCGTCGGCCTGCGCGATCGCCTCCTGGGAGTCGTTGAACGTGTCGGTCGCCAGGTTGCTGACGGTGATGCTCGCGGGTGTGGCCGCGAAGATCACGACGGCGAAGATCGCGAGCTTGACGGCGAGCACGCGCAGGACCTCGCGGCGCGCGACGACGTAGGCGGCACCCAGGACGCACGCGGTCGGCAGGATCCACGTGAACGAGACGTAGCCGACGACACCGATCAGCACCTTCTGCAGGATGATCGCCGCGACGATGACGATGAACCAGCCGCTGAGGTCCGCGAGCTGACCGGGCAGGCCGTCCACGTTCGGGATGAGGTCGGTCGCGACGGACAGCCCCGCGGCCGCTCCCGCCATGGCCGTGACCGCGGCCTGCTGGTCGCTGAGCTGCTCCCGGATGCCCGCGGTGGTGGCGGGGTTCGTCGCGATCGGCGAGACCACGAGCACCGAGAGCACCGCGCACACGATCAGGACCCCCGCCCGCACGAGACGGTCGCGGCTCGCCCCTGCGACGTCGGGGCCGGGCACCGGCCGCTCGGACGCGTCCTGGTCGACGACCGCCACGGGCGTCTGCTCGTCCGTCGGCGGCTCAGGTGTCGTCATCGCGGTCCTCCGTCGGACGGCTGGGGGCGCGCTGTCGCTGCGCGCGTGGCGTAGAACGCGACCGCGGCGGACGCCGCGACGTTGAGCGAGTCCACTCCCCCGGCCATCGGGATGCGCACGACCCGGTCGACGCGCTGCAGCGTACTGGCCGGCAGCCCGTGCCCCTCGGAGCCGAAGACCAGCGCGAGCCGGTCGTGACGCTCGGCGACGAGGGCGTCGAGCGTGATCGAGTCGTCGGACAGCGCCATCGCAGCGCTCGTCCAGCCCTCGGCCCGCAGGCGGTCGAGCTCTCCCGGCCAGTCCGCGACCCGCGTCCACGGGATCTGGAAGACCGTCCCCATCGACACCCGGACCGACCGGCGGTACAGCGGGTCCGCGGAGGTGGGCGTGACGAGGAACGCGTCCACGCCGAGCGCGGCGGCGCTGCGGATGCCGGCGCCGAGGTTCGTGTGGTCGACGAGACCGTCGAACACCGCGACCCGCCGCGCACCCGCCAGCACGTCCGCGACCGACGGCAGGTCAGGTCGGTGCATGGCCGCGAGCGCACCGCGGTGGACGTGGAACCCGGTGATCGCCTCGAGGACGGGCTCGTCGGCGACGAGCACCGGGACCTCGTCGTCGTGCGCGTCGCCCCCGAGCATCGCCTCGACGTCCGGCAGCCAGCGCGGTGCCGTCAGCACCGAGCGCGGCCGGTGCCCGGCGCCCAGCGCGCGGCCGAGCACCGTCGAGCTCTCGGCGATGTACAGGCCGTTCGCCGGCTCGACCCGGGTGCGCAGCGCGACGTCCGTCAGGCCGACGTAGTCGTGCAGCCGGGGGTCGTCGGGGTCGGTGACGGTCTGCAGGACGGCGCGGGACACGACGGTCATCTTCCCAGGCGTGCGCCCCTACCGGCGTACGGCCCGTCCGCCGAGCAGTGCCACGACCACGCCGGCCACGGCGACGACGGGCACGAGCAGGAACGCGGTGTGCGTGCCGAACGCGTCCGCGAGGGCTCCGAGCAGGAAGGGCGCGACACCGATCGCGAGGGCGCCGGCGAGGGTCGCGTGCGCCTGCGCCCGGTCGCCGCGCCCCGGGGACGCGGCCAGCAGCAGCGCGACCGACAGCGGGTAGTGCGCACCGTAGCCGAACCCGGCGAGCACGAGCCCGGCCAGTGCGACACCCGCGTCGGTCGCGGTCCACAGCACGGCCCACCCCGCCACGGCGATGCCGAACGACGCCGCCAGCAGGTGGGCGGGGTGCACGCGCAGGGACAGCGGCCCGACGACGAACCGCATGGCGGACATGCCGGCGACCAGGCCCGCGGTGGTCGCCGTCGCGATGCCCGCACCGGCGCCGGTCTGCGCGAGGACGAGGTCGGTCGCCCAGTACGTCGTCGCGTTCTCCAGGGCGACGGCCGCGACGATCGCGGCGAGGAAGTACGGTGCGGCACCGAGGGCGCGCCACCGGGCACGCGGCACCACCGCCGCGAGGGTCGCACCGTCCCCGGGCGCCTCCACGGGAAGGTCGTCGGCGGGACGGCCCTCGGTGGGCACGTCGTCCGCAGGCTGGTCGTCGTGGCCCTGGCCACCGCCCCCGCGGCGCAGCGGCGGCAGCGCGGCCGACCTCGGCAGCCGTGCGACGAGCACCGCGACGACGACCGCGAGGACGACGGTCACGGCGACCCCGGGCCGCCAGCCCCACCCGGCCGTGACGCACGCCCCGACCGCGAGCGGACCGACGAGCCCGACGGACGAGCCGACGCCGTTCGCCTCCGTGATCGCCGCCGACGCGGCGGGCCCGGTGTGCTCGGCGAGCCCGACCTGCGTCGAGGCGATCAGGACGTTCCCGCCGACGGACGTGACGAACATGCCCGTCAACGTCCACGGCAGCGTCGGCCCGAGCAGCAGCCCGGCCACGCCGAGCGCCACCAGCAGGCACGCCGCGACGATCGCGGCGCGTCGCCCGAGCCCGCGCACCGCGCGCGGGGTCAGCGGTGCGGCGACGAGCCCACCGAGCGCCATCGCGGTGCCGTGCAGCCCGGCCTGCGCCGCGCTGACCCCGAGCTCGTCGGCGAGCAGCGGGACCGACGGGTTGAACGAGTAGAGCAGCCAGCCCCACACCGCGAACGGTGCGTAGAGCCCGACGGTGAGGCGGTCGCGCACGAGGCGCGGGCGCGCGGGTGCGGTGGTCACGGGAGGCACGTGGTCAGCATCGACGCCCGCACGCTCCCGCTCGACGTCGCGGGAGCGTGACGTGCGCCGCACTCACGTGCGCACGACGGCCTCGTGCGCGTCGTCGCCGAGGACGACCTCCGCACGGGTCCCGTCGACCTCGACCGCGTAACGGCCCGGCAGCCCCGCGACCTGCACCCGTCCCTGGTCGTCGGAGCGCAGCGTCGTCGGCGCGAGCCACCACTGCCCTCGCACGAGGGCACGGAGCTCGTCGTACGCGGGCTTGGGCGTGCCGTCGGCCGTGACGAGCCCCGCGGGGGCGTTGAGCCACTGGCGGTGGTCGGACACGCCCCAGTAGGTGATCGCCTCGACCCGCGGGTCGGCGACGAGCGTGCGGTAGTGCTCGACGACGTCGCGGGCCTGCCGCTCGAGCCCGTCGGGCGTCGACGGCCACTGCTCGACCTGGTGGTCGTTGAGGTCGTCGAGGTGCGCGGGCATGAGGTCGCCGGACAGGACCGTCGTCTCCGTGAGGTGCAGCGGCAGCCCGAACCGGCCGAAGCGGTCCAGCACGTCGAGCGTCTTGTCGCGCCCCCACGCGCCCTGGTGCATGTGCGACTGCAGACCGAGCGCGTCGATCCGCACGCCCGCGGCCAGGCACTCCTCGACCAGGTGCTCGTAGTCCGCGGACATGTCGAAGTCGTTGAGCAGCAGCGTCGCCGCGGGGTTCGCCGCACGGGCCTCGTCGAACGCGAGCTGCACCATGCCGACGCGGCCGATGTGCTTCGCGATACGGGTGACCGCGTTGTCGTCCTTGGTGAACACGGGCATGATCACGACCTCGTTGATCGCGTCCCACGTGTCCACGAGACCGGCGAACTCCGCGGCGTCGCGGCGCACACGCGCGCGCAGCAGCTGCTCGACCTCGTCGTCCGGGAGCGGCACGAGCCAGGCGGGCGCGACGGTGTGCCACGCCAGGGGGTGCCCCTTGACCCGGGCCCCGCGCGACACGTAGTGCTCGGCCGCGGCCCGCAGCGCGGCGGTGCGGGTGCGTCCCCGCTCGGGCTCGAACGTGCCCCAGTAGAACGGCAGCGTGGCGGTGTCGAACAGGTCGAACCACAGGGCGTCGATCCGGTCGAGCAGCTCGTCCTCGCCCGCGGCCGGCGCTCGTCCGGCCAGCCGCCGCGCAGCCCGGTCGACCTCGTCGAACCCGGTGCAGCCGAACGCGATGGCGTGCTGGACCTGCTCGACCGCGACCTCGACACCCGCCCGGGGACGTCCACCGACGTCGACGACCTGCACGGTACGGGTCGTCGTCCGGGCCGCCAGCGCGGGGTCGGTCGTGACGTGCGCGCGCGCGACGGCGGACGGGTCCAGGTCGTTCATGGTGCTCCTCGGGCGTTGCGACGGACGGCACCGGCACCGGCGCCCGGGCACCACCCTGTCATGCGCCGATCCCGAGCACCCAGGTCGCGAGCGTCGTCACGGTCAGCGTCACGAGCAGCACGGACGCCAGGCTCAGGGGGGCACCCGCCCGCACCATGTCCGGGACGCGCACGTAGCCCGAGGAGTAGGCGATCGCGTTGGGCGGCGTCGCCGCCGGCATCATGAACGTGCACCCGGCCGCGAGCGCGACCGGGACCGCGAGCAGCAGCGGCCCGTAGCCGAGCGCGGCACCGACGGTGCTCATGATGGGCAGCAGCGTCGCGGCGGTCGCGGTGTTCGACATGAACTCGGTCATCGCGACGGTCAGGACGCACACGGCGGCGACGACGACGACCGTGGGCAGCCCCGCCAGGCCGTGCGCGCGCTGGCCGATCCACACCGACAGCCCGGAGTCGGTGATCATCGCGGCGAGCGCGAGACCGCCGCCGAACAGCAGCAGGATCCCCCACGGCAGGTCCCGGGTGTCCGACCAGTCGAGGAGCCGACCGCCGCACGCCGCGCCCGACGGCAGCAGGAACAGCAGGACGGCGACGACGACGGCCACGACCTCGTCGGTGACGGGAGTGCCGGGCCACACCAGCGGCAGGGCGATCCACGACACGGCCGCGAGCGCGAACACCGCGACGACGCGCCACTGCGGGGCACCCATCGGGCCGAGCCGGTCCAGCTCGGCGGTGACGACGGACTCGTCGTCGCACAGCGGAGCCGGGTCGACGCGGAACACGAGGAACGTGAGCACGAACCACGCGAGCACCAGGAACACGACCGACAGCGGCAGGCCGACGGCCATCCACTGGCCGAACCCGATCTCGATGCCGTACGTCTCGGACAGGTACCCGACGAGCAGCGCGTTGGGCGGGCTCGCGATGATCGTGCCGAACGACCCGATGGTCGCCGCGTACGCGATGCCGAGCATCAGCGCGGCCGACAGCCGCTTGTCGACACCGCCGCGCTCACGTCCGAGCAGGGTCAGGACCGAGACGCCGATGGGCAGCATCATGACGGCCGTCGCCGTGTTCGACACCCACATGCTCAGCAGCGCGGTGGCGGTCATCATGCCGAGCACGAGACGGCGCGGTGCGGTGCCGACGAGGCGCACGACGCCCAGCGCGATGCGCAGGTGCACGTCCCAGCGCTGCAGCGCGATGGCGAGGACGAACCCGCCGAGGAACAGGAAGATCACCTTGTTCGCGTACGGCTGGGCCACCGCCGCGACCGGGGCGACGCCCGTGACGGGCAGCACCACGAGGGGCAGGAGCGCGGTGACGGGCAGCGGCAGCGCCTCGGTCATCCACCACACACCCATGAGCACGAGCGTCGCGGCCGTGAGGGCACCGGCGTAGGACGGCATCCCGTCGACGGCCGCGGGCATCGTCGGCATCAGCCACGCGACGGCACCGGCGAGCAGGGGTCCGGCGACGAGCCCCACGGTCGACCGGCTCGGCCGGCGCAGCCGCTCGGACCGCGGCAGGGACCGGTCACGCCTCCGGTCGTCCGACGGGTGCGTTGGCGCGGGCGCGATGGCGGAGCTGATGGGTCGACCTCTTCGTCACGGGGGCGGGTGCGTCGTCTCCCCTTCGACGTTAGGCGCGCCACCGTCCGCACACGTGGGACCTTCGGGCGCACGCGGGCCGCCGCGTCCGCCGTTCGTCACGCCCTGCTGCCGCGCCCCTCGCCCTCGAGTCCGGCCGCGGCGCGGTCGTCCTGCGGTGCCGGGACGACCGCCGCGGCGGGCCTCGTTCAGTCGACGGGTGTCGTCGCCGCCGCGAACTGGCTCTCGTAGAGGCGCGCGTACGCACCTCCCGCGGCGATCAGCTCGTCGTGGCCGCCCTTCTCGACGATCCGACCGTGCTCCATCACGAGGATCACGTCGGCGTCGCGGATCGTGGACAGGCGGTGCGCGATCACGAAGGACGTGCGCCCGGCCCGCAGCGCGCTCATCGCCTGCTGCACGAGCACCTCGGTGCGCGTGTCGACCGAGCTCGTCGCCTCGTCGAGGATGAGGATCGCCGGGTCCGCGAGGAACGCGCGCGCGATGGTGAGCAGCTGCTTCTCCCCCGCGGACACCGCGCCGCCCTCGTCGTCCAGGACGGTGTCGTACCCGTCGGGGAGCGTCCGCACGAAGCGGTCGACGTGCGTCGCGACGGCCGCCTCGACGATCTGCTCCTGGGTCGCCTCGTCGACGCCGTACGCGATGTTCTCCGCGATCGTCCCCTCGTACAGCCACGTGTCCTGCAGGACCATGCCCATCTGCGAGCGCAGCGCGTCCCGCGTGAGGTCGCGGGTGTCCACGCCGTCGAGGGTGATGCGGCCGTCGTCCACCTCGTAGAACCGCATGACGAGGTTGACCAGCGTGGTCTTGCCCGCGCCGGTGGGCCCGACGATCGCGACGGTCTGCCCCGGCTCGGCGACGACCGACAGGTGCTCGATCAGCGGCGTGTCCGGGTCGTAGCGGAACGAGACGTCCTCGAACGCGACG
>JAFAEH010000380.1 GCA_023424135.1 Actinomycetes bacterium
GCCCAGCGCGGACCGCAGCGCGTCGGCGTCCGCGGCCGTGTGCAGCGAGCGCGCCTCCCACCCCGGGACGCGGACCGCGTGCGCCCCGGTCGCGACGACGACGGCGGACGTGCGGACGTCGCCCGCGTCGGTCGTCACGACGGCGCCGCCACCGGGCAGCGTGTGCAGCGCACGCGCCGGGCGGCCCAGGTGGACCTCGTCGGCCAGCGCGTGCAGGTCGTGGCCCAGGTCGTCCGCGAGCCACGCCGGTCCCGTGCGGTCCAGCAGGTGCTTGGACAGCGGCGGCCGGTCGTACGGGTCGAGACCCTCGGCACCCAGCACGCGCACCGTGCCGTCGTACCCGTGCTCGCGCAGCGCCGCCACGGTCCGCAGGCCCGCGAGCCCGGCACCCAGGACGAGGACGTCGGGCGGCGGCTCGGTGGTCGACAGGGCGGGCGACGAGGTCGGGGTCACGAGGTCACGGTAGGCGACGCCCGGCGGCGGTACGCTGGCCCGGGACCGCGGGGATCGCCCTGCGTCGGCGGTGCGGACGACCCGTGACCGGCGCGGTCGGGTCCGTGCACCGTCCGGTGACGAGACCGACCGGCGACGAGCCGTCCGGCACAGACGAAGGGGGAGACCGATGTCGAGCCCCGCGCGCACGCCCGCCGCCGGGTCGACCTCCCCGGTGTGGCCGACGCGTCCCGTGCCCCCGACGGTCCCGAGCACCGCTCGTCGCGACCTCGTCGACGACGCGACGCCCGCCGCGGGCGGTCCGCCGACCCCGTCGCCCCGGTCCTCCGAGGTCCCGCTCGCGCCCGCCCCGACGGCGGAGCAGCGGGCGCTGGACCCGCGCACCATCGCGCGGGCCTCCCTCGCCGCGGGCCGCAACCGGTCGCTGTTCTGGACGCTCGGCGGGATCGGCGCGACCGTCCTTGTGGCGTTCTGGCAGGACGCGGTCGTCGCGGCGTACGCGCTCGCGCTGCTGCTGGTGGTCTACGCGGTGGTGCGTCTGCTCGGGCCCGCCCAGGGGCCGGTCGCGGTCACGGTGCGCTCGAAGGCGCTCGACGTCACGCTGCTCCTGTCGGCGGCGACCGCGCTCGTCGCGCTCGCGGCGCTGGTCCCGACGACGGCCTGACGCGACGACGGCCTGACACGACGACGGCCTGACACGACGACGGCCCCGGGCGCTCGCCCGGGGCCGTCGTGCGTGTGGTGCTGCGGTGGCGCGGCTCAGCGCTCGACGACCACCACGTCCTCCTCGGCGACGTACAGCTCGTCCTCGCCGAACAGGGAGTCCTCCTGCGGCGGCTCGGCCGCGAACGCCCGGTACACGAGCGCGGCGATGGCCGCGCCGAGCAGCGGTGCGACCCAGAACAGCCAGACCTGCTGCAGGGCCCAGCTCTCGGAGAAGATCGCGGCGGCGAGCGAGCGGGCCGGGTTGAGCGACCCGTTGGTCACGGGCATCGCGACGAGCAGGAGGACCGTGAGCGTCAGGCCGACGGCGAACGGCACGTGCGCCTTGTTCGCGCGGCGGTCGGTCGCGCCGAGGATGACGCCGACGAACACGGCGGTCGCGACGACCTCGACGAGCAGGGCCGTGACCAGGCCGAACGCGACCTGGCCGCCGGACAGCGTCGACAGCGGCGAGTGCTCGCCGAACCCGTTGGCCGTGCCGCCGAAGAACGAGCGGACCGACGCCTCGCCGCCCTGGGCGACGAGCGAGGGCAGGTCGGAGGGCACGGTGAGGAACAGCACGGCGGCCGCGAGCGCACCGCCGACGACCTGGGCGACCCAGTAGGGCAGCAGGTCGCGGAACGGCGTGCGGCCCGCGAGGCACGCGCCGAACGTCACCGCGGGGTTGAAGTGGCCGCCGGAGACGTTGCCGACCGCGACGATGCCCGCGAGCGCCGCGATGCCGAAGCCGAGCGCGACGCCCAGACCGCCACCGGTGTTGCTGAACCCGGAGTACAGCGCGATGCCGACGCCCACGAGCACGAGGAAGAACGTGCCGAAGACCTCGGCGCCGAGCTTGGCGACCAGGCTCGGGCCGGCCGCGACGACCGTGCCGGCGGGCAGCACGTACGCCTCGACGTCGTCGGCGACGTCCTGGGCGACGGGCTCCGTGGCCGCGGGCTCGGGGGCGGCGGTCTCCTCGGCGACGGGCTCGGCGGTGACCGTCTCCTCGACGACGACCTCCTCGACGACCAGGGTCGGGTCGGCGGGCGTCGCCTCGTCAGCGGGCGTGGCGTCCGCGTCGGCCGCAGCCGCCGCGGTGGTGTCCTCGGGCTCGGGCGTGCCCTCGGGGGTCTCTGGCTTCTGCTGGGACATGTCGGTCCTGTCGTGTGAGGTGGGTGGTCCACCGGTCGGTGCCGCGCGGTCCGCGTCCGACGGCGGACGCGGACGACACGGGGCGAACTGCGCACCGCACAGCATGCCAGCCGTTGCTGTGCGCGGGCAGGGGGTCGTGCCGCCCGGTGGGACCGGCGCCGACCCTCCGGCGCAGGTCTCTCGACGTCGAGTAACCTGGGGCCCACACCCACGGCACAGGAGGCAGGCCCCCGCATGGCGAAGATCAAGGTCGTCGGTCCGGTCGTCGAGCTCGACGGCGACGAGATGACGCGCATCATCTGGCAGTTCATCAAGGACCGCCTGATCCACCCGTACCTCGACGTCGACCTGCGGTACTACGACCTGTCGATCCAGAACCGCGACG
>JAFAEH010000382.1 GCA_023424135.1 Actinomycetes bacterium
ACGTCGGACCGCCTGCGGCCGTGGCGATCGCGACGACGCGGGCCGGGTCGAGCGTGGCGGTCAGGGCCGGGGCCAGGTCGGGCGCGACCAGGACGTAGGGCGTCGCGCGCACCGGCACGCCGGGCGCCTGCTGACCCGTCAGGCGTGCGACCAGCCGGTCGCGCACGTCCAGCACGTCGCGCACGCGCTCGGCCATGTACCCGCCGATCGCCTCGAGCTGCGCGCAGACCGCGTCGGCGGCCTCCCAGACCGCCCGCTCGGGGACCAGGTGCTCGTCGCGCACGCGCTGCTGCGCGTCGGCGACGAGCGACGGGTCCGCCGCCATCGCCGCGGTCGCGTGCAGCAGGTCCGCGCTCTCGCCGTCGGCGGCCTGCGCGGCGGCGTCGAGCTCGTCACGCACCGCGTCGGAGGCCTGCGCGACGAGGTCCGCCGCGGCCTGCGTGTCGGAGCCCGGCGCGAGACGGCGCCCTGCGGGCGGCTCGGCGACCGGGTCGGGCAGCCGTACCGCCGGCCCGACCGCGCGTCCCGGGCTCACGCCGATACCGGTGACGACGCCAGTGCTGACCACGCGGACCTCCTCGTCGCCGACGACCCGGGGGGACGGGTGCGAGCCGTCGACGTCGCCGTGCCCCCGCAGTCTGTCGCGCACGCGCGCGTCGGGCCAGCGCCGACACGCTGCGCACACCGCGGCCGGCGGCGGTCGTCCCCGCGTGGGCAGACGCGTCCGCGGACAATCGGGCGGGCGACCCGCGCACGGCGGTAACCTGGCTCCCATCGCACACCGGTCGGCAGGCTCCGCCAGGACGTCCCGCGGTCGTGCGACGACGAACTCCGGGGAGAGCCATTGAGCAAGGCAGAGCAGATCCTGGCCGCACTGGGCGGGGAGACGAACGTGGTCGACCTCGAGCCCTGCATCACGCGGCTGCGGGTCGAGGTCGGTGACGCGCAGCTCGTCGACGAGGCCGCGCTGAAGGCGAGCGGCGCGTTCGGCGTCGTGCGCTCGGGTCGCATCGTGCAGGTGATCGTCGGCCCCGAGGCCGACAACCTCGCCGCCGAGCTCGACAACCTGCGCTGACGGGCCGCACGTGGGCGTCCTGCGGCTCACGAGCCCCGTCCCCGGCACGGTCCTGCCGCTCGCGGACGTGCCCGACCCGGTGTTCGCCCAGGAGATGGTCGGGCCGGGTCTCGCCGTCGAGCCGGAGCGCACCGGTCGCCAGGACGTGCTCGCCCCCTGCGACGGCGTGATCGGCGCGCTGCACCCGCACGCGTTCGCGGTGGAGGTCGGCGACGGCCGGTCGGTGCTCGTGCACGTCGGCATCGACACCGTGAGCCTGGCCGGGCTGGGCTTCGACCTGCACGTCGAGCGGGGTCGTCGCGTGCGGGCGGGGGAGCGCGTGCTGACGTGGTCGCCCGTGGACGTCGCGGCGGCGGGCCTGGCGACCGTGTGCCCCGTCGTCGCGCTGCAGGCGGCACCCGCGGACGTGCGCGTGCTGGTGGAGGCGGGCACGCGCGTCGACGCGGGGTCCGACGTGCTGGAGTGGACGGCGCCCGACGCGGACGCCTGACCACGTCCGCGCCTGACTGCGCGCCCCGATCCGGTCCCGGTGCCGGTCCCGGTCTCAGTCCTTCGCCGTCGGGTCGTGCGGCTCGACGACCTCGTGCACGGGGGTGTCGTGCGGGTCGCGCCGCCCCGTCGATGCGTCGCTCGCCGGTCGTGCGTCGCTCACCGACGCGTCCGTGCTGGCGTCGACCGGGGCGTCCGTCGTGGCGTCGGCCGTGCCGACCTCCGTCGGATCCCCGTCGTCGGGGCCGGCGGTGCCGGCGGCGATCCGCTCCTGGTGCGCGACGAGCGCGTCACGCTGCCCCGCGAGCGGCACGCCCGCCCGCTCGAGGACGTCACGCACCGCGACCCGCAGGTGCCGCGCGACCTCCCACTGCATCGCCGGCGCGGTCCGCACCGCCAGGCGCAGCCCGACGGCGTCGGCCGCGAGCTTCTCGGCCCCCGTCACGGTGGGCTCGCCCTGCAGGTAGCCGCCCACGCGCGGGTCGGCTGCGACGCGTGCCGCGGCCTCGGTGAGCAGGGCACGCGCCTCGTCGAGGTCGACGAAGTAGTCGACGTCGACCTCGACGACGGCCCACGAGTAGCCCTGCGTCTTGTTGCCGACGCGGACCATCGAGCCGTTCGGCACGTACCAGAGCGTGCCCTCGTCGTCGCGCAGCTTGGTCACGCGCAGCCCGACGGCCTCCACCGTGCCGGTCGCGGGGCCGAGGTCGACGACGTCCCCGACGCCGTACTGGTCCTCGAGGAGCATGAACATGCCCGACAGGAAGTCCTTGACCAGGCTCTGCGCCCCGAAGCCGACGGCGACGCCCACGATCCCGGCCGACGCGATGAACGGCGCCAGGTTGATGCCCAGCGAGTCGAGCACGAGCAGCAGCGTGATCGAGCCGATCACGATGCTCGCGGTCGAGGTGAGCACCGAGCCGATCGTGCGGGCACGTTGCGCGCGTCGCGCCGTCGCGAGCGGGTTCGCCTTGAGCAGCACCGACCCGACCTCGCTGCGCCCCAGGGGGCCCAGCACGCCGCGCTCGATCGTCGGCTCGCCCTCCGCGATGTGCCGCGTCACCGACGAGACGAGCCGCCGCACGACGAGCAGCACGACGGTGCCGACGACGACGATCAGCACGATGCGCAGGGGGACGCCCAGGAACCACTCGCCCCAGTCGGCGGCCCACTCGCCGACGTCGCCGTCCGTCGGCGTGAACGACGGCGGGGACGCGTCGTCCGTGGTCGTCGCGACCGCGGTCGGGTCGACGCCCAGGAACCTCATCGCACCTCCCGTGCGGCCGCGAGCAGACCCGTGCGGTCGGCCACGAACTGCAGCTGCTCGGCCGACAGGCCGATCGTGCGCGACAGGGCCCGCGCACCGTGCCCGACGCCGAGCTCGCGGCGCACGAGCACGGGCCTCGCGTCACGGTCCGACGAGGTCGCGGCCTGCAGCGCCGCCGCGAGCTTGCGCGCGTGCAACGGGTCGACGCGCGTGTCGCCCTCGAACACCGTGAAGAGCACCGCGGGGTAGGCCGTGCCGTCCACGACCCGGTGGTACGGCGAGTAGCCGAGCAGCCAGTCGAGCTGCTCGGGGTCGTCGGCGTCGCCGTACTCCTCCGTCCACGTCACGCCCAGCCCGAAGCGCTGGTAGCGCACCATGTCGAGCAGCGGGGCCGAGCACACGGCCGCCGTCCACAGGTCGGGGCGCTGCGTGAGCGCCGCGCCGACGAGCAGACCGCCGTTCGACCCGCCCCAGCACGCGAGCCCGTCGGACGTCGTCCAGCCCTGCGCGAGCAGGTGCTCGGCGACCGCGTGGAAGTCGTCGAACACGTTCTGCTTGCTGCCCCGCATCCCGTCGCGGTGCCAGTCCTCGCCCTCCTCGCCGCCGCCGCGCAGGTTCGCGACCACGTACACGCCGCCGGCCTCGACCCACGCGAGAGTCGACGCCGAGTACGCGGGGTCGAGGCTGATCTGGAAGCCGCCGTACCCGTACAGGACGGTCGGTGCGGGCGCGAGCGGGCGCCCGTCGGCGTCGAGCCGGTCGGCACGGGCGAGCACGAACGCGCGGACCGTCGTCCCGTCGGCACTCGTCACCTCGACCTGCTGCGCGCGCACGTGCGGCACGTCGGGCAGCGCGCCCGGAGGGGCGGCCCACAGCGTCACGTCGCCGGTCGCGGTGTCGTAGCGGTGCACGCGGGGAACCGTGACGTGGTCGGTGTAGGAGAACCACACCGACGTCCCGCCCTCGGGCCGGGTCACGAGCCCCGAGATCGAGCCCAGGCCCGGCAGCGGCACGACGCCCGTGCGTGCGCCGCTGCGCGGGTCGTGCACGCTCACCTCGGAGACGGTGTGCCGGCGCCACGACGCCAGCAGTGCGGTGGGCGACGACGGGTCGCCGTCGTCGACGAGCGCGACGTCCTCCAGCACCGCCACGTCGTCCTGCTCCAGGAGCGTCACCCAGTGCTCGACGCCCGGTGACGTCGGGTCCGTGACCGCCAGCCGCCCGCGCGGCGCGTCGAGGTCGGTGTGCACGTACAGGCGTCCGTCGCGCGCGACCCACGCGCCGACCTCGGCGTCGAGCCCGACCGCGACCTCCACGAACGCGGGCGCCTCGTGCGCACCGGCCAGGGACAGGTCCGCGATCCACACGTCGGTGCGCGGTGCCGTGCCCGCGGACGCCGACACGAGCAGCCAGCGCCCGTCGCGGCTGACCTGCACGCCGTAGTAGCTCGTCAGGTCCTGCCCGGTGCCGAAGACCTCGACGTCCTGCTCGGGCGACGTGCCCACGCGGTGCAGCCACACGCGCCGGTGGTACTGCTGCTCGTCGGCCGGCAGGACCTCGGGGGGCAGCCGGCGCACGTAGTAGAACGCCTCGCCGCCGGGCAGCCACGCCACGGGGGAGTACCGCGCACGGTCGATCGGCCCGTCGACGAGCTCACCCGTCGCGACGTCGAGCACGTGCAGCACGCTCTCCTCGGTGCCGCCGTGCGACACCTGGTAGGCCAGCAGCGTGCCCTCCTTCGACGGCGACCACGCGTCGAGCGTCGTCGTCCCCGTCGAGTCCAGCGCCAGCGGGTCGACCAGGACGCGTTCGCGCTCGGCGCCGCCGGGCCCCGCCGCGGGCTCGGTGACGACGACCACCGCGTGCTCCTGCTCGCCCGTGCGCCGCGCGAAGAACCGGCGCTCGCCGCGCCAGGCGGGTGCACCGACGAACCCGGCGCCCAGCAGGGCGCCCAGCCGGGCGTGCAGGGTCGGCGACGCGAACGGCGTCCCCTGCGCGGCGTCGGCGACGTGGGCGCGGTACGCCGCGTACAGGTCGTCCTGCGCGCGCGACCACGCCTGGGTGTGCTCGTCGTCGGCGTCCTCGAGCGTGCGGAACGGGTCCGCCACGAGCCGGCCGTGCAGGTCCTCGACGAGGTCCGTGCGCGGTGCGGCGGGGTACGCGGGCAGGGGGGCGGTGCGGTGCGCGGTCGGCTCGGTCGTCACGGTGCCCCAGGCTACGTGCGCCCGGCGGCCCGGTCAGCGCGAGATCGGTGCGGGCAGGTCGGAGACGAGCGTCGCCGGCCGGTCGCTCAGCGAGCCGTCGCGGCCGACGTGCACCTCGTGGCGCACCACGGCGGCACCGTCCTGCACCCACGCGACGACGTCGAACCCGTCGCCCCGGCTCACGGCTGCCGTCGGGGCGACCTGGTCCGCGAGGGTCGCGCGCGCGGCATCCACGGACGCCTGGGCCTCGGCGTCGAGGTCCGGCCGCAGGCGCACGTCGTCGAACGACGCGATGCGCTCCGACCACCCGCGGAACGAGCGGGTCGCGTCCAGGTAGGTGTCGACGACCTGCACCGCGGTGTCCTCGTCCGGGACCGAGGCGGCACCCGACCCGAGGATCTCGACGAACGCGTCGGGTGCGCCCGACAGGAGCACGGCCGTGCCGTCCTGCGACAGCCCGACGTACGCGCGCGTGCCGTGCGACCCCGCCCGCGAGAGCACGTCGACGACCTGCCACCCCTGCAGCCAGGGGGTCTCCAGCACCGTCAGCGACGTGTCGGCCTGGGACACGAGGTCGCCGAGCCCCGTCGTGTCGTCCTGCAGCGCCTGCACCAGCCTGTCGCGCACGTCGCCCTCCGCATCGCTCGTCGGGGTGGCGGTCGGCCCGCCGCCCGGGCTCGACGTGGCGTCCGTCGTCCCCGACGGACCGGGTGCCTCACCGTCGGTGCAGGCGCCGAGCACCAGGACCGTGCCCAGCACCGCCGCCGCAGCCGCAAGCGTCCTGCGTCCCACGGGACCTCCTCGTCGTGCCTGTCGTGCCGCCCCGGCGGCTGCTGCCGTCAGTGCCGCTCGTCCCATGCGTCACCGTAGTAGTCCTCGTAGGTCTCACCCGTGTTCGACGTCTGGAACGTGCCGTTGATGAACAGCTCGCGCACCGCCCCGAACGCCGCGTCGCGCGCCTCCTGCTCGCTGCGGCCGTCGGCGATCGCCTGGTCGTACGCGTTCCAGTAGGTCGTGTCCGACACGTCCGTGGGCATCGACACACCCGCGTCCTCGAGCTCACGCGCCGCGCGGATCTCCTCGACGACGCCCTGCGTCTCCTCGTCGAGCATCCCGTTGACGTAGTCGTCGCGCGTGTCCGTCGCGATGTCGGGGCTCGTGCCCTGGGCGTCGTTGAGCGCGTGGTTGTACTCGTGCACCAGCGTGCGGACCGTCTCGAGATCCGTGTTCCCGGTGTCGACGAAGATCGACGTGCCGTCCCAGTACGAGCCCCGGAAGCTGTCTCGCACCTCGATGCCCTGGTCGGCGAGCCACTGCAGGATCTCGCGGCCGCGCTCGGTCATCAGCAGCGTGGCGACCACGTCGCCGTCGGGGTCCAGGCCCTCGGGGATCGTCACGCCGTCGACGACGGGCAGGCCGTTCGCCGGGTCCGTGGGGTGCGCGCTCGGTGTCGGGCTCGCGGTGGGGGTGGCCGTCTCGGTCGGCTCGTCGTCGGGCTCGTCCGGGCACCACCACCCGAACGTCTCGCACCACCAGCCGCGGTCCTCCTCCTGCTCCTCCTGCTCGTCCTCGTCGTCGTCGGAGCAGAACCAGCCGACGTTCTCGCACCACCAGCCGCGGTCCTCGTCGGCGTCGCCGTCGGGCGTACCAGGGGCGCACCCGCCGGACTGGCTGAGCGTGGTCACGATCTCGCAGGCGGCACGGACGACCGCCTGGCGTGCCGTCGGGTTCACCGCCAGGACGAGGGCACCGACGAGCAGCGCGACCAGCGTGATCACACCGACGTACTCGAGCGTGCCCTGCCCTGCGTCGCGTCGCGCCGAGGTCGGAGCCCCGGCGCCGGCGCGAACCCTCCACGCACCGGCCACCGGGGCCACCGACGGCTTCGCCCTCCGAGGTGCCGTCATGCCCTCCAGGGTGCCGTGCCCCCGCACGATCCGTCGCGGGCCCCGGTGCCCCACGTGCGACGCGCAGGTGGGCCCGCGGGCCCAGGTCCGGCCGTGCGCGCTCTGGCAGGATCGGTACGTGGCCGACGCGAACCTGCACGACGACCTGTGGCGGCTGGCCGCCGCGTACGACGTGGTCCCCGGCTACCGGGGCCACGACGGCCTGGAGCACGAGGCGTCCGACGCGACGGTCGTGCGGGTCCTGGCCGCGCTCGGCGTCGACGCGTCGTCGCCCGAGCGTGTCGCGCTCGCGCTCGCGCACGTCGAGAACATGCCCTGGCGGCGGGTCCTGCCGCCCGTCGTGGTCGCGCGGCAGGGGCACGAGGTGCACGTGCCGGTGCACGTCACGCACGGCGACCCCGTGGACGTCTGGATCGATCTCGACCCCGAGGCGGGCGGTGGGCGTCGCGACCTGGTCCAGGTCGACGTCGTCGTCGAGCCGCGCACCGTCGACGGGCGGCTCGTGGGGCGCGCGACGTTCGCCGTGCCGGACGACCTGCCGCTCGGCTGGCACGAGGTGCGCGCCGAGGGCCCCAGCGCGCACGCGCACAGCCCCGTCGTCGTCACGCCCGACCGGCTCGAGCTGCCGCAGCGACTGCAGGACGGCCCCGCGTGGGGTGTCATGGCGCAGGTCTACTCGGTGCGCTCGCGCGCGTCGTGGGGCGTCGGGGACCTCGCGGACCTCACCGAGCTCGGCTGGCTCGCGGGACGGCGCTGGGGTGCGGACTTCCTGCTGGTCAACCCGCTGCACGCCGCCGAGCCCGTCGAGCCCCTGACTCCCAGCCCGTACCTGCCCACGACGCGCCGGTTCGTCAACCCGCTGTACGTCCGTGTCGAGGACGTGCGCGAGACCGCCTACCTCTCGGCGGCGGACCGCGCGCTCGTCGAGTGGGCGGCCGAGCCCGTGCTGGGCCTCGACACCGACCCCGGCCCGATCGACCGCGACGCGGCGTGGGCCGCCAAGCGCGCCGCCCTCGAGGTCGTGTTCGCGCAGCCGCGCTCGGCGGCACGGCAGGCAGCGTTCGACGCGTACGTCGAGGAGGAGGGTGAGGGGCTGCGGGAGTTCGCGCTGTGGTGCGCGCTCGTCGAGCGGCACGGCCCCGCGGCCGGGTGGTCCGACGACCTGCACGACCCGCTGTCCGACACGGTCGCGGCCGCGGCCGTCGAGCTGAACGACCGCGTGGTCTTCCACTCGTGGCTGCAGTGGGTCGCCGACGAGCAGCTCGAGCGCGCGCAGCGCGTCGCACGGGAGGCCGGCATGGCGCTGGGGATCATGCACGACCTCGCGGTCGGCGTGCACCCCGAGGGGGCCGACGCGTGGGGGCTGCGCGAGGTGCTCGCCACGGGTGCGTCCGTGGGCGCCCCGCCCGACATGTACAACCAGCAGGGGCAGGACTGGTCGCAGCCGCCGTGGCACCCGGAGGCCCTCGCGCGGGCCGCGTACCGCCCGTACCGCGACATGCTGCGCACGGTCCTGCGGCACGCCGGTGCGATCCGCATCGACCACGTCATCGGCCTGTTCCGGCTGTGGTGGGTACCCGTCGGCAACGCCGCCAGCGACGGTGCGTACGTGCGCTACGACCACGACGCGCTCGTCGGGATCCTCGCGCTCGAGGCGCACCGCGCCGGGGCCGTCGTCATCGGCGAGGACCTGGGCACGGTCGAGCCGTGGGTGCGCGACTACCTGTCGGACCGCGGGATCCTCGGCACGTCCGTGCTGTGGTTCGAGCAGGAGCACGACGGTCGTCCGCGGGCCCCCGAGACCTACCGCCCGCTCGTCCTGGCGACCGTCACCACGCACGACCTGCCGCCCACGGCCGGGTACCTCGCGGGTGAGCACGTCACGCTGCGGGACCGGCTCGGCCTGCTCGCCAAGCCGCTGGCCGAGGTGCGGGCCGAGGCGGCGACCGAGCGCGAGCGCATGCTCGACGCGCTTCGCGAGCGCGGGCTGCTCGGGCACGACCCGTCCGAGCGCGAGGTCGTCGAGGCGCTGCACCGATGGATCCGCCAGACCCCGTCGGTGCTGCTCGGGGTGTCGCTCGCCGATGCGGTGGGGGAGCGACGCGCGCAGAACCAGCCGGGCACCGACCAGGAGTACCCGAACTGGAAGGTCCCGCTCGCGGACGGCACCGGCCGGCTCGTGCTGCTCGAGGACCTGTTCACGAACGCGCGCGCCGACTCGCTGGCACGCGTCATGCGGGAGTGAGCGCGCACCCACGACGCGTGCGGGTCGTGGGCACGTCCGGTGCGGGCAAGACGACGTTCGCGCGGCGTCTCGCCACGGTGCTCGACGCGCCGCACGTGGAGCTCGACGCGGTGTTCTGGGGGCCGGACTGGGTCAAGCGCGACGCCGCCGAGGCGCAGGCCGACCTGCGCGAGCGGACCGCGGGGGCGTCGTGGGTCGCGTGCGGCAACTGGGACTCCCGGCTCGAGGGCACGCTCGACCACGCGGACACCGTCGTCTGGCTGGACTACCCGCGGTGGCTGGTCATGACGCGCGTCGTGCGGCGCACCCTGTGGCGAGGGCTGACCCGGCGTGAGCTGTGGCACGGCAACCGCGAGTCGCTGCGCAACCTCACGAGCAGCGACCCGCACCGCAACATCGTGGTGTGGGCCTGGACGACCTACGCGCGCACGCGCGCACGGTACGCGGACCGGGCGGCTGCGCCGGGGTCCGGTGTCGTGCGGCTGACGAGCACCCGTGCGGCGCGCCGGTGGCTCGACGGCCTCGCGTCCGCGGCGGACCTCGACGGCTGACGGCCGGGCCCCGGACCAGGGCCCGCCCGTCAGCCGTGCGGCGTCGACGTCAGACGCGGCGGCGGTCCGCCTCCTGCGCGGCGAGCGCCCGGCGCACACCGTCACGGGACTCCAGCACGAGCCGGCGCAGCGCGGCGGGGGCGTCGGGGTGGGCGTCGAGCCAGGCGTCGGTCGTCCCGAGGACGTCGACCTGGGCGTCGTCCGCGAGCGCCGTGGGGTACAGGCCGAGGACGACGTTCTGCGCCATCTCGTTGGTCTTGTCGGCCCACACGCGCTCGAGGTCCGCGAAGTACGGCTCGACCCACGCCGCGAGCAGCGACGTGTCGTGCACGCGACCGAACCCGCTGATCGTGGCGGCCTGCAGCGCGTTGGCCAGCTCGTCGCCCGTGACGACCGC
>JAFAEH010000040.1 GCA_023424135.1 Actinomycetes bacterium
GTCCGGGGCGCCCGGTGCGAGCGGGCTCGCCGTCGCGATGGCGGCCGGCGGGCTCGTCCTCGCGCCGTTCCTCGCGGGCGGCGCCGGCCCCGTGCTGCACGACGCGCGGCTCGCGCTGCTCGTCGTCGTCATCGCCGTGTGCTCCTCGCTCGTGCCCTACGTGCTGGAGCAGGTCGTGCTGCGACGCGTGAGCGCCGCGACGTTCGCGGTGCTGCTCGCGCTGCTGCCCGCGACCGCCGCGGTCGTCGGCGCGGTCGTGCTGCGGCAGCTGCCGCACGGGCTCGAGCTCGTCGGGCTCGTGCTCGTCTCGGGTGCGATCGCGCTGACCGCCCGCACCCGCCCGGCGGCGCCGGACCCGGCCTGACGTCCCCCAGGTCCCGAGGGCCTACAGGTACTGCCCGGTCGACGGGCGCAGGTCGTCCGGGCCGCCGTCGCGCGCCACCGGCACGACGAACCCCTGCCCCGGCCCGGGTGCGTGGCCCGGCGGCAGCGCGCGGCGCATCTGGGTGAGCTGCGCCTGCGCAGCCATCTGCTGCGCGACCAGTGCGGTCTGGATGCCGTGGAACAGGCCCTCGAGCCAGCCGACCAGCTGCGCCTGCGCGATGCGCAGCTCGGCGTCCGACGGCGCGGAGTCCTCCGTGAACGGCAGCGTGATGCGGTGCAGCTCCGCGACGAGCTCGGGGGACAGGCCCTCCTCGAGCTCGTGCAGCGACTTCTCGTGGATCTCCGCGAGCCGGGCGCGCGCGGCGTCGTCGAGAGGTGCCGAGCGCACCTCGTCGAGGAGCTGCTTGATCATCGTGCCGATCCGCATGACCTTCGCCGGCTGCCCGACCATGCTCGCCAGGTCCTCCGACGGGGCCGTCTGCGCGCCGTCGTCGCCGGGCTCCTCGCCAGCGTCACCGGGTGCCGCCCCCGCGGGCACGACCACGACGCGCGGTGCGCCCCCGGGGCCGTCGGTCGTCCGCTCGTCCTGCTCCTCGCCGCTGCTCACCCCGACATCATGGTCGAGGCGCCCGCGACGCGCAGCCCCTGACTAGGCTGGCGTCCATGGCGTGGCTGAGCACCCCGGCGCATCACCGCTGGCTCGAGGGGGAGACGGACCGGCTGTGGGCCTTCGGGCGCGCGTCGCGGCTCACGACGGGCGGCTTCGCGCGTCTCGACGACGTGGGACGGCCGCTGCCCGGCCCCGCCGAGCTGTGGATCACGTGCCGCATGACGCACGTGTACGCGCTCGCGCACCTCACGGGCAGGCCCGGCTCCGCCGCGCTCGTCGACCACGGGCTCGCCGCCCTGACCGGGCTGTTCCACGACGACGAGCACGGCGGCTGGTTCGCCGAGGTCGCCGCGGACGGCACACCGCGCGACACCGCCAAGGCCGCCTACCCGCACGCGTTCGTCGTGCTGGCCGCCGCGAGCGCGACCGCCGCGGGGAGGCCGGGTGCGCGCGCACTGCTCGACGAGGCGCTCGCCGTGCAGGAGGAGCGCTTCTGGGACGACGACGCGGGCCTGGTCGTCGAGGAGTGGGACCGCACGTTCACGACGCTCGACGCCTACCGCGGCGTCAACGCCAACATGCACACGGTCGAGGCGTACCTCGCCGCCGCCGACGTCACCGGCGAGCGGCTGTGGCTCGACCGGGCCGCCCGGATCGTCGAGCGCGTCGTGCACGGCTTCGCGCGTGACAACGCGTGGCGCATCCCGGAGCACTTCGACAGCGCGTGGACGCCGGACCTCGAGTACAACGTCGACACGCCCGCCCACCCGTTCCGCCCCTACGGCGCGACGATCGGGCACTGGCTGGAGTGGGCGCGGCTCACGCTGCACGTGCGTGCGGCCCTGACGGCGCGCGGCGACGTCGCCCCCGTGTGGCAGCTCGACGACGCGGTCGCGCTGTTCGACGCGGCGGTGCGGGAGGGGTGGGACGTCGACGGTGCGCCGGGCTTCGTCTACACGGTCGACTGGCAGGGGCGGCCGGTGGTGCGCGAGCGCATGCACTGGGTCGCGGCCGAGGCGGTCGCGGCGGCCGCCGCGCTGCACGCCGCGACGGGCGAGGCCCGTTTCGACGACGCCTACACGCAGTGGTGGGAGTACGTGGGTGAGCACGTCCTGGACCACGACGGCGGGTCGTGGTGGCACGAGCTCGGCACCGACAACCAGGTCTCGCGGACGGTGTGGCAGGGCAAGGCGGACCTGTACCACGCCGTGCAGGCGACCCTGATCCCGCGGCTGCCCCTGGCGCCGGTGCTGGCACCGGCGCTCGCGAGGGGTCTGCTGGGCTGAACCACCGCAGCCCCGCGCCCGGAGCACAGTCGCCGGGCGGGCGCGGGGGTCAGGGGACGAGCAGGAGCTTGCCGAGCACCTCGCCCGACTCGAGCAGCTCGTGGGCCCGCGCGGCCTGCGCGAGCGGGAGCGTCGCGTGCACGACGGGCCGCACGCGCCCGTTGAGCACGAGCGGCCACACGTGCTCGCGCACGTCGGCCATGATCGCGGCCTTCTGCGCCGCCGGGCGGTCGCGCAGGGTCGTCGCGACGACCGAGCCGCGGCGCGACATCAGCGACGGCAGGTCGAGCTCACCGCGTCGGCCCTGCTGCAGCCCGATGACGACGAGGCGCCCGCCCTCGGCGAGCATCCGCACGTTCTCGCCGAGCGCGCGCCCGCCCAGCACGTCGAGCACGACGTCGACGCCGCGTCCGTCCGTCGCGTCGAGCACCGCGGCGCGCACGTCGCCCTCGCGGTGGTCCACGACGACGTCCGCGCCGAGCGCGCGCACGGCGGCGCACCGCTGCTCACCGCCGGCCGTCGCGATCACGCGGTGCCCCAGCGCGTGGGCGAGCTGCACCGCGACGGTCCCGACCCCTCCGGACCCGCCGTGGACCAGCAGCGTCTCGCCCGCGGCGAGGTGCGCGGCACGCAGGTTCGACCACACGGTCGCGAGCGCCTCGGGCAGCGCGGCCGCGGCCACGAGGTCGGCGGTCCGGGGGATGGGAAGCGTCAGGCAAGCATCTGCCGTCACCCGTTCGGCGTAACCTCCGCCCGCCAGGAGGGCGGCGACGCGGTCACCCGGGCGGGGTGCGGGGGTCGCCGCGCACCCCGCCGTGCCCTCGCCCGGACCGCTCGTGGCAGGGCCTGCGGCGAGCACCGTGCCGGCGACCTCGAGGCCCGGCCACGGCGGCGCACCCGGTGGCGACGGGTAGTGGCCGGCGCGTTGCAGCAGGTCAGCGCGGTTCACGCCCGCGGCCGCGACGTCGATCAGCACCTCGCCGGGGCCCGGGTCGGGAGCGTCGACCTCCGCCGGACGGAGCCGGTCCGGGCCGCCGGGGGAGCTCACGACCACCGCACGCACGGGGCGAACGCTAGGCCGCCGGGGTCGGTGGGTTCACGCAGGCGCGCCGGTGACGACGGGGGCGCTGCGACCGATTCGCGAGGTACGTGCCGTATCGGGACGGGTGAGGTCCGTGGCAAACTCTGGCGGCGGGCTAATGGTCCGGTGTCCAGGTACCGATGAAGCGCAGACGGCAGTCACCTGCGGTGGCTGCGTTGTGGACGTGAGCGTCATCCTCGCGAGCGTCCACACGTCGGGCGAAGGGAAAGGATCGACATGCTGCGACGGCTCGGCATCCGTGCCAAGGTCTTGGCGGTCCTCGCCGTGCCCATGATCGTTCTGCTCGCGGCCGGTTCGTACATCTCGTACGGCGCGATCCAGGACCTTCGGTACGCGCGGGCCAGCCAGAGCGTGGTGCGGACACTCGACGCGCTGAGCCCGCTCACCGCGGCGTTCCAGCAGGAGCGGATCCTGTCCCTCACGTGGGCGTCGCCCGAGCAGGTCGCCGCCGCCCGGCAGAGCACGGACGACGCGCTCGCGGAGGCGCGGAAGGTGACCGCGACGATCGACCTGTCGCAGTTCCCGCAGTCGGTCGTCGAGGACTTCAAGAACCAGCAGAACGCGTACAGCACGTCGCTGGTGCAGCTGCGTGGCCGTGTCGACACCGCCGGCCAGCGCGTCGTCCTGAAGAACGGCTTCCAGGACATCGTCGACGGCCAGACCCGCGTGCTCGAGGGTGTCGCGGACTCGCTGAAGGACCGCGAGCTGGCCTCGTACGTCGGCGCCAACCGTGAGATCGCGCTGCTCGTCGACTCCGTCGTCACCGAGTACATCGCGGGTGTCGAGCTCAAGCAGGCCACGGTCGACAGCCCCGCCGCCGCCCGGAGCTTCCAGGCGCAGACCACCACGACCGAGCTCGCACGTGAGCGTTCCCGCCTCGCCGTGTCGAACCTCGGGCTCGACGGCGTCGCCGTCAGCACGGGTGACCCGACGCAGACGCTGCTGTCGATGCGTGCCCTGTTCACGCTCGGCACCGTCGACGCGATCTCGACGATCGACATCGAGGCGTGGTCGAAGCAGGCCACCGCGCAGCTCGAGATGCTGACCGGCGTCAACACCGGGGTCCTCGCTGGTGCCGAGCGCGCCGCGGCCGCGGGTGTGTCCGACGCCCGCGACACCGCGCTGCTCACCGTCGCCCTCGCGCTCGCCGCTCTCGCGGTCTCGTTCTTCTTCGCCATCACGGTCGCCCGCTCGATCGTCGTCCCGCTGCGCCGCCTGACCAGCGCGGCCGCCGACGTCCGCGAGCAGCTGCCGCGGCTGGTCGAGCAGGTGGCGACGCCCGGTGAGGGCCCCGAGATCCAGCTCGCGCCGATCCCCGTGCGCTCGAGCGACGAGGTCGGCCGTCTGGCCCAGGCCTTCAACGCGGTCAACGCGACCACCGTCCAGGTCGCCCAGGAGCAGGCGGCCCTGCGTGGCTCCATCGCCGAGATGTTCGTCAACGTCGCCCGTCGCGACCAGGTCCTGCTGAACCGCCAGCTGTCCTTCATCGACTCGCTCGAGCGGGCGGAGGAGGACCCGGGGACCCTGGCGAACCTGTTCCGCCTCGACCACCTCGCCACCCGGATGCGTCGTAACGCCGAGTCCCTCCTGGTGCTCGCCGGCATCGACTCGGGCCGTCGCCTGCGTGACGCCATGCCGCTGTCGGACGTCATCCGTACCGCCTCGTCCGAGATCGAGCAGTACGACCGCGTCGAGCTCGACCTGCAGGTCGACCCGCACATGCTCGGGTTCAACGCGCTGTCCGCCGCGCACCTGATCGCGGAGATCCTCGAGAACGCCACGGTCTTCTCCGAGCCGGAGACGCCCGTGATCGTCTCGACCGGTGTCACCGGTGCGTCGGTGGTCGTGCGGATCGCCGACCAGGGCCTGGGCATGACGGACGCCGAGATCGAGGCCGCGAACCAGAAGATCGTGTCGGTCTCGGCCAGCGACGCCCTGGGCGCCCAGCGCCTGGGCCTGTTCGTGGTCGGTCGCCTCGCCCAGCGCCTGGGTGCCGAGGTCACGCTCCGCAAGCGTGTCGGCGGCACGGGCACGGAGGCGTACGTCCAGTTCCCGAGCACCCTGTTCTCGGCGAACGAGGTCAACGGCTACGGTCCGCCGGCGCCCGTGGCGGCACCGCCCGTGCCCGTCGCGCAGGTCGAGGCGCCCGCCGTGCGCGAGGTCGACCTGGCCGAGCTCACGGACGGCCAGACGTCGCTCGGCCTGCCCCGTCGCCGTCGCGGCGAGGACGGCGCCCCCGAGGTGCTTCCCGCCGCCGCGAGCGCGCCCGTCGACGTCGCGGACGACGACTCGATCCCGGTGCCGATGCTGACCACGCCCGGTGGTCTGCCGACCCGCCCGCGCAAGACGTTCGACGAGGACAACATCGTCCTGCCGGCCGCGCCCGAGGCGACCCTGTCGCCCGAGCTGTCGGTCGACACGGGCGAGTGGGCGCCGGCCGTCGTCGCCGCGCCGCGCATGGCCGGTCTGCCGACCCGTTCGCGCGCCGCGACCCCGGCCTGGGCCGACGAGCCGCAGCCCGACGAGCAGCGCTCCGCGGCACCCGCCGACCCCGCCGCCCGCGCGGGCCTGTTCTCGGGCTTCCGCGGCCGCACGCCGGTCGTCCCGGACGAGAACGACGCACCGGCGCCGACGACGGGCGAGGACCCGGTGTCGTTCGTGGTGCCGACGCTCGAGCCCGACGAGACGGTCGACACCGCGTCCGGTGCGGGCTGGCCCGTGCCCTCGTGGCGCGAGCAGGCCCCGGGCCTGGCGGACGAGTCCGCCGGCGAGGCTGCCGCCGAGGAGCCCGCCGCGTGGCAGGCGCCGCAGGTCGAGGAGCC
>JAFAEH010000057.1 GCA_023424135.1 Actinomycetes bacterium
ACACACCCGCCGCGGCGACAAGTTCGTCACCGTGGTCATCGACCTCATCGCTTTGGCTCCGCGCTCCGACGTCGCCGCACGGATTGACCAGCGCCACAACGACGCCCCGCCCGCGCAATGCAGACCCTGACAGGCGCGGGGTTCGCCGCTGCAAAGCGGCTCTTCGCAGATGAGGGTGTAGTCCGCGGTTGAGGGTGGCCGGCGCGTCGGTGTCCGGGCAGAGGTCGAGGTCTCCCGAGGATGGAAGTTCTCACACAGCCATCCAGGAAGACCTCGACGTGTCTGACGCTACCTTCGCGATCCCTGACCTGACGACGTTCTGCCGCCTCGACGAGCTCGGCCTCGTGGTCGTCGGGCAGAAGGTGGACCCCGATCAGGCGGTGCTCGCCTGCGGGGTCGCCGATGACCCAGCAGGGCTGGACCGGTGGTGCCGACGGTGCGGCTGCCAGGGCAGGGCGCGGGACACCGTGACCCGTCGGCTGGCGCACGAGCCGCTGGGCTGGCGCCCGACGACCCTGCTCATCACGGTCCGCCGCTACAAGTGCACCGGCTGCGGGCACGTCTGGCGCCAAGACACCAGCCGCGCCGCCGAACCGCGCGCCAAGCTGTCCCGGACGGCCCTGCGCTGGGCGCTGGTCGGGTTGGTGTGCCAGCACCTCACCGTCGCCCGGCTCGCCGAGGCCCTGGCGGTGTCCTGGGACACCGCCAACAGTGCCGTCCTCGCCGAAGGCCGGCGGGTCCTGATCGACGACCCGGCCCGCTTCGACGGCGTGAAGGTCATCGGCGTCGACGAGCACGTCTGGCGACACACCCGCCGCGGCGACAAGTTCGTCACCGTGGTCATCGACCTCACCGCGGTCCGCGACAAGACCGGGCCGTCACGGCTGCTGGCGATGGTCGAGGGCCGCTCCAAGCAGGCGTTCACGACCTTGCTCGCCGAGCGGCCGACGGCTTGGCGCGACGGTCTGGAGGTCGTGGCCATGGACGGGTTCACCGGGTTCAAGACCGCCACCACCGAAGAGCTGCCCGCCGCGACCGCGGTGATGGACCCGTTCCATGTCGTCCGCCTGGCCGGCGACGCCCTGGACCGCTGCCGGCGCCGAGTCCAACAGGACCTGCACGGACACCGCGGGCGCAAGAACGACCCGCTCTACCGCGCCCGCCGGACCCTTCACACCGGCGCAGGCCTGCTCACCGACCGCCAACGCCAGCGACTGACCGCGCTGTTCGGGGTCGAAGAGCACGTCCAGGTCGAGGCCACCTGGGGCATCTACCAGCGCATGATCGGCGCCTACCGTGACCCCGACCGGGCCCAGGGCAAGCAGCTCATGACGAAGCTGATCGCATCGGTCACCACCGGCGTCCCGGCCGCGCTGGTCGAGCTCCGCACGCTCGGGCGGACCCTCAAGAAGCGAGCCGCCGACGTCCTGGCCTACTTCGACCGACCCGGCACGAGCAACGGACCCACCGAAGCAATGAACGGCCGCCTCGAACACCTGCGCGGCTCCGCCCTCGGCTTCCGCAACCTGACCCACTACATCGCCCGCAGCCTGCTCGAGACCGGCGGCTTCAGACCGCGACTACACCCTCATCTGTGATGAGCCACATTCGCGGCACCCGGTGCGGCCAGGCGTGCGGCTGCGACCGGCGAACCCGCCGGCGCCGATGCCGTCGTGGCTACCGGAAGATCCAGCCCTGCTCCTGGATGAACTGCATGAGGTTGAGGCGGCGGATCCTCATCGCGTCGCAGACGTCGGGGATCTTCGGCTTGGTGAGGTTCCGGCTGAGCAGTTCCTCGGTCACGACGGTCCCGCCGTGAACGCGAGCGAGGGCGATGACGAACGGGTCCGCGCCGCTGCGGCCGCTGCCTACCCCGATGAGCTTGCGGTGCGCGGCCAGCACTTCTCTGACCGCGAGCTGGACGTCCTCAGTGAGAGGGACGAACAGGGCCGGCTGCGCCTTCGCCCACCGCGGGACGTCGTCGTCCTTGCCCTCCAGCTCGTCGCGAACGAGATCGACCGATCGGACGGTTCCCGTTGCGATCATGCCCTCGATGTTTTCCCACAGCGTCGGGAAGATCGTGGGCGGGAACAGGTCGCGCTGGCCGTTGAGGAACGAGCTCGTGTCGAAGGAGTAGAAGGGCACCGGTTACACCGCCGTGCGCAGCGCGGCGTTGCGCGCGAGCCTGGGGATCTGGCCCACCTTGGCGTTCAGGAACGTGGCAGCGGTGTAGCTATCGATGATCCGGCGCTGGTGAGCGTCCGCCACGGCGCGGACGTACCCCTTGCCGAGGTCGCGCACGGTGTTGCGGTACCAGTCACCCCCCGACGACCCGGCCCGCTGTTCCTCCTCCTCGTCCTCGTACCGCGCGAGAAACGCCACGCGCCGGCTACGGTAGAACTCCACGTCGACGCGGCCGAGAGTCACGAGTCGTCGCAGCATGGCCTCTGCACTGGCACCGAAGGGTGCAGCGGCGGCGGCCAGCGCTGCGTAGTCCCACTCGTTTCGGCGATTCACACGAGCGGCGACCTCCGGCCTTGCAAGCACGTCCCCAGCCGGCATCAGCATCATGGCGGCGATGGCGTTGCACCTCGCCTCAAGCCGCCGGTCCGGTGTAGTCGCTCGAAGGTCGGTGACCGTGTCGCACAGTCCTTCGGTGTGCAGCAGCAGGTGCGCGTACTCGTGCAGCAGGGTGAACAGCCGGCCGCGGGGGAAGTCCGAGCCGTTCACCATGATGACCGGGGCGACGTCGAAGAACAGGGAGAACCCACGCATCTCCGAGGTGGCCACACGTCCGCCTGACGTCGCCATGACGAGCACGCCCGCAGTCTCAAGCGCCGCGATCCAGGTGTTCAGGTGGTCGTACACCGTGCCGATGCCTCGGGGAAGCTGGAGCGGACCGTGTACAAGCAGGCTCATCCGCGCAGCAGCCGCGAGAGCTTCGTCGGACGTGTACTGGCGCGGGAGGCCCCACCCCGAGGTGAGTGGAACGTCCTCGATATCGGCGAGCTCCAGCATGTGCTCGCGCTGTTCGTGGGCGCGCCGGTAGTCCGCGTGGAGCGCGGGCGACCACGGCCCGGCGGATGCGCCCTCGTGCCGACGGAAGTCCCGCAGAGTGTCGAATCCCTCGGGCGGCTCCGGCAGGAAGAACACACCGAGCGCGCGTTTGTAGAGCTTCGCCGCCCGGCGCAGCTGGGCGATGGTCGGCACTTCATGCCCGGACTCCCAGGCCTCGACACGGTCGTCCGGCAGGTCGAGCTTGCGCGAGGCTGCTGTCGGCGTGAGGTCGATCGTCTCGCGCGCCCAGCGCAGCACATCTGGCTCAACGAGCGCGGGGATCGAGGCGGCCACGCGGCGATCCTCTCACCGAGCACCCCCACCCGGCGGACATCCGGTTCACCAGCGCCGCCTGACTCTCGATTGCGACATCGCATGGCCGTAGACAGCCGTCTGCGGCCGCCGATCGTCCATCACGTGACACGCCCGGACAGATGTGGCCGAAACCCGTGGCCGTCTGCTGCACGCGGCGTAAACGCTGTGCTCGTCTACCCGCCGCCGCGGGTCGGGGACCAGGTCGTCGAGCGTCGAGCGACGTCGTGCACGGCGGCGGCCGTCTCGGGTCTGAGTCGTTCGGGTTGGTACCCGAGCCAGCGACGCAGCTGGCGTCGCCCGATGACGGCGACGTCGGCCGGGTGTTCCTTGACGGTCAGTGACGAGGCGATCACGACGACGACGCCCTGGACGTCGACGGGGAACCCGGCAGCGGCGGTCAGGAGCCGCGAGGCCCGTTCGGCCTCGTGTCGGGCGTTGCGTAGGTAGGGCATGCGGGTGCCGTTCACCATGACGGTCCGCGCGCCGACCCAGATGCGTCCGGCGGGGTGGTGCTTGGTGTTCAGGGTGAAGACCCCGGCCGGTCCGATGACGACGTGGTCGATGTCGGAGCCATCGACGCCCACGGGTACGGCGTGCAGGCAGGTCCAGCGAGAGTCCTTCGCGATGAGACGGGCGAGTTCTTGGCCGACGAGCTGTTCGCCGCGGGCTCCGACGCGCCAGCTGCGGTCTGCGGGCGGGGGTCCGAACAGGCGTGCCCAGAAGCCTCGCTTGGGCGCGGCCGCTCGCACGGCGTCCGCCTGTGCGAGTGCCATCTGGCCAGGAGCCCGGCCCGTCAGGTCGGACCAGCCGGGCGCGGCGGCGTTGCGCAGTTCGGACCCCAGCTCGCCCTGGTCACCACGCGAGGGCGTCGGCACGCGCTCAGCACGCCAGCGGGCCGCCGCAGCCTGGACGACAGCGAGATGGGCCGGGGCGTCAGCGTGGTCCGTGCCCTCGAGGAGGTCGTGCCATCCCAGACGGCGACCATCAGGCTGGTTGACGTACAACCGGTCCTTGCCGTGCTTGCACCAGCGCACCACCTGCAGTTGTTCCATGCCCACCTCATCGGCTCGAGTCGGCGCGAAGTGGACCTCTAGCGAACGTGTCGTCGGACGCAGGTCAGCTGGTCGTGGACGCCGTGCGCAGGTAGCTGTAGAGCGCCTCGCGGCTGGCGTATCGCCGGAACCGGTGGCCCGCAACGTCGCACGTAGCGACCAGTTGGGCGAGGCCACCGGGCAAGATGACGCCATGCCGCTCCGTAGCCCGCTCTATCTCGACCTCGAGACCTTGACTGCCCTCGCCGAGTACCACGAGGTTGAAGTTCCCCGGGCCGAGGAGATCGTCGAGCGAACAGTGCGGAAGCGTTCAGGGCGTGCAAGCGCTGCGGTGGCCGGCATTGGAGGAGCCGTCGAGGGCGGACGAGATGTCGAGGTGCAACGTAGTTACTCGCTGACGCCGAAGGACAAGGTCGTCGTGAGCCGCGCCATCGACGAGCTGGTGCGCGAGGGGCATGTGAGCCAGCTCGACGACCAGACCCGCCTACAGCGGGGGACCTGGGTCGAGGTCGAGGGCGTGGCACGCATGACAACCGCGTCACTGGTAGGCAAGTTGCTCTACGTCCTGCGCGACGCCCTGCAATCATCAGACGTCGACATGAGCAACCTCGAGTTCGCTGACGTGGCACCCGACGTCCTGAAGCGAGCCAAGGAGGTCTACATCGGCGGTGAACTCGTGCCGATGCCGATCCTGCTGGAGATCGCCCCAGCCGCCCACGACACGGCGAGGGTCTACGTCTCGCTCGAGCCCGGGCTGTTCGTCGACGACGCCGCACAGGAACGGATCGAGGGAGCGGTCACGATCCTCGGCGTCGTAGACCGAGTCATCCCAGCCGACGAGTACTTCTCAGCCGAGCAGTGGATCCTGCACGGATACGAGTGGCTGCTCCGCCGCCTGCTGCTGCCCCGCGTCGACGACGTTGCCCGCCAACTCGTCGACAGCCTCACCCTCGATCTCCCCGCGGACGACGTAAGCGCCTACTTCTCTGGCCCCGCCATCGTCATCAAGGGCACGGCGCTCTACTGAGCACCGTCCGCCCCCAGCCTCAGTAGCTGTCCTCGAGCCAGTAGATGTACTGGTTCTGCTGTTCGTCGACCCGCGACACCACTCCGATGGAGTCCAGCCATGCGATCGCCATCCGGCACAGGTCGTTCAGTACTGCGCCGATCGCCGCGACGTTCATCGGTTCGTCGGCGGGCGACAGCCGGGCGAAGGTCAGGCTCCACGCGTCCCAAGCGTCCGCGAGGTACAAGTCCCACCCCGCCGGCAGCACCTCAGGGCGGACAGCCGCCGCACCAGCGGTTCCGAGCTCCGCAGCGAGATACGCGATGACCCGCACTACACCGTTCGCAGCGGTCAGGGTGCGGACGCTGGCCTGCTCGATGTCCGTCTTCCAGGTGGCTCGGGAGAAGTTGAGCTCGTCGCGGAAGTGGGCGATGGCGTCTTCGACGTGAGCCACAATCGCTAGCGGAGAGGGTGCGGTTCGCGCGGTCATCCGTTCGATGCGGTAGTCGTCGACGTGGGCGGCAAGGTGGCAGCGCCACAGACGCTCGGCACCGGTGACCGTGACCAGATCCTCGAACCGGCAGCTGTTCTCGCGACGCAGAGCCAGGGCGACGTGTCCGGCCTCGTGCGCGGCCACGTGCGCTGCAGCGCGAAGGGCGTGTTCGACAGCCTCTTCGATCGTGGCGAGCTCGCGCTGCGTGATGACGAGCGTGTCGGCGGCCAACACGATGTCGAACGTGCCGTCTGCGTGGGAGATCGTGCGCCCACCGACCGTTCCCGCGCCGCGGTCGGTGGTGTAGCCGTCGGTTTCCTGGCGTGCCTCCAACGCGTTCACGGTGGCTACCAGGTCCCCGGTGAGCGTGATCGACCACAAGTCCGGATCGTGCACCACTTCGGAGACGTGCTGCACGAGTACGTCCGCCAGCCCGTAGCGCTCAAACAGCATTCCCACGATCGGGGCGACGGTCGCATCGAGGCGCTCGTACTTCACCAAGTCCACGGTTCGCACGCTACCGGCCCCGTCTGACATCGACGCCGACTGACGCGGAGGCGAGCGCTAGCTCGCATTCGCGGCAGTCCCGTCGGACAAGACGTGAGGTGCCCGGTACCCAATCGAAGTCGGCGCGATGCCGCCTCAGCGACGCAGGGCGACTTCGGTGAACGCACGGTCGATGCGGGAGCGAGCCGCAGCGCTACAGCGGGGGTCGGCGCTCAATGCGGCCAGATACTCCCTGGCGCCCTGCGCGATGCCCGACTCAGGTTCGGCCTGCACCGCGGCACGTTGCGTAGCTGGATAGAGCAGGTGGCTGCACAAGTCGATGTCGGACCGCGACGCCGGGAGGCCGCGAGTCACGAGCGCGGGCGTCACGAGGATGTGACCGCGGACGTAGTCACCGTCGGGCGTCCTGCAGATGTCTTCGTGCTTCCTTGAGCAAGCCACGCAGATGATGACGCCCGCCATCTTCCGTGGGTAGCGGCGACGCCACTCGTCGTCGACGATGTACACGTCAGCCTGCTGGCCGATGGGGCGTCGGCACGCGGCGCAAGTCAGTCGAAACCGGGGTCGCGCTGAACTCGTCGCCATCGGCGTCTCCCTCCGCTTCGCGACCACAGTAGCGGCCGGCCTCCTGGTCCACCCGGCACGGGTGTTCTCTCTGGAAAGCTCCGGGCGCGGGTGTGCGGATGGTCCACTGCGGACTCGAGGCGCACCCGCTGCTGACCACCGAAGTCAGACCCCGTCGGCATACTGCGCCGCATGGCGGAGGCGGAGGTGAGCGGAAGTCGCGAGCGTGCTCGCGCCGGCGCGAGTCGGCGTCGGCACTCGAAGACGGCGCTGGCGAAGGTGCAGAACGGTGTGACCACCATGCGCTTCGCGGTCGACGTAGATGACGATGACCGTCTGGTGGAGTTCCCTGAAGACACGCCGAAGGAGGAGCAGCGAGAGTTCCGTGAGCGCGCCAAGGAGCGTCTGCGGTGCGTCATCCCGGACTGCCGTGCCCCGCTGACAGGGGCTTTCCGAGAGGGCACCAAGGAGAGGCCGCGCCGGCCAGGCTTTCAGCACCTGAGCGGGACCGGGCACGAGCACGAGCCTGAGCGCCTGGCGCATCAGATGGCGAAGGCGATGCTGGGCCACTGGGCGCGGAGCCAGCACCCGGACCTGGTCGTGGACCTCGAGAAGGCCACGCCGGATGGATCGCGCCGCCCCGACGTGACTGTGCTGGGGAGGTCGGGACACCGCGTCTACCTGGAGGTCCAGTACTCCGACCTGACGGCCGCGGAGTGGGAGCTGCGGCACGCAGACCTGACGAGCGACGGGTCCACGGCGGTGTGGCTGTTGGGACATCGTCCTCCTCACTTTCGGCGGACCAGGAGTGGGGACCTGGCGGTCGGCAAGCTCGTGCAGAGCATGTGCGCGGCGGGCGCGATCCCGTTGTGGGTGGATCCGATCAGGCAGGAGATCATCACCGCGTGGGTGCACGACGACGAGTTCGGCCCGGTCGCGCCGATCAACGCCACAGCCGCCGACAGGTGGGACTTCGTCCCGATAGCTCAGTGCACCTTGACCCGCGACGGGGTCATGACCCCAGACCTGGAGAACCTGCTCCGAGCCGCAGCTCGACGCAGGGCGGCCGCCGCGAAGAGGGAGTCCGAGGTGCGCGCACAGGAAGTGCAGCGACGTCGCGAGGCGGCCGAGCTCAAGCTGGCGCGCGAAGCCCGCGCCCGCGCTTGGGATGTCTCGCCGGTTCGCGCCTGGGTGCTCGCTCGGCACGACGGCCAGATCCCTCCGTTCGTCCGTGACCCGGTGCTCCCGCACGACCAGTACTTCGCCGATGCTCTCGGGCTGGATCGCCGGCACTGGAAGGCGATGGTCTACGAGCTCACCGTGAGCTCGGAGGGGGAGTTGATCTCGTTCGAGACTCTGCTCGAGCACCTCGCTCGCGGCCGGTCTCGGACGTACGGCGACGGTCTCAAGTCGCTCAGAGAGCTCCTGCGGCGCATGGGGAGGGCGAACGTCATCGAGATCGAGTACACGCCTGGCGAGCCGTGGAAGGTCGATGCGGTCCGCAGGCGCCGGCCTTTGCTGGCGGACGCCACACCAAGTCGGATTTCGGTGGCCGAGACCGACCGGGACGCTCCGGCGGCGTCCGCGCCGGACCTCGATGAGCAGCTGCGTCACATTGGCCGGACGGCAGACGACGTGCTCGAACCCGCCTTGGTCTCCGAGTCGGGGGCGCCTCCTGACTCCGCTCTGCCGACCGTTGATCCGATCGCCTCGCACCAAGTTGAGGGTGCACCGACTGCGTCATCCATGTGGCAGCGAGTGATCCGGCGCCTGGGGCTCATGTCTCGATGAGGGCACTCGGGGGCGACGGTGGGCCATGCGCCGCGCGAGCGGTCGGCGCACGTACGACACCACATGCGGAGTCCGCGGAGAGGGGCAGCGCTGCACCGATGGGCGTCGGCTGGCCCGGGGTGGGCGTCGTCGCGTGCGCAAGCGCCGTCCCCGACTCGGAACCGGCCTCGCACGCGAGGCGCGCAGGTGGCCCGGCCGCAGGGTCCATTGACGAGAGGTGCGACCGGGTGCCATTCTGATGCTGTCGACGGCAGGACATCCCGCGACGCCAGAAACAAGATCACGACCAATATTACGAGGCGCTAAGTGCTCACGCACTTGGCGCCTCAAGTTATTTCTCCAAGGAGGAAGATCATGTTTATGACGGAGATAACCTGCAGCGAGAACAAGGTACATCTTGCTGGTAAAGGCGCCCAACCCGCGCCGCGCCGCGCGCGTATCGGCTGTCCTCAGACGCTTCGCGGGTGGCGCTTCAGTCGGCATGCCCAGAGCGCGGTCGATGCGCGCAGGTTCACGCCGCACGAGGTCATCGAGGCGTGCGAGCGTCCCGAGGTCGCCATGAGCGCCAACGACTACGGGTCCGGGCGGATGCGGTTCGTGCGAGGGCGCGTGGTCGTGATCGCCGTGCCAGCGAGATCCGAGATCATCACAGTCTTGCTCCGCACGTACGACACCTGGGACAACGCCGACGCGCGACAGGTGACGGGACGATGAGGGCCACCGAGACGTGCACCGGCTGGGTCACGTCGCTACGAGGAGAGACCGTGCTCTACACGGGCACCACTTACGTCCGTGGCGAGCGCATGGTGCGGGCTGAACTCCGTCGCCAGACCGAGCGCCTCGGCGGCCGTAACGCGCCCGACAAGTCTCTGACTGTGACGGTCCTCGTTTCCGGGGAGACCTGGAGTGGACCCCTCACCGACGAGACGCGGCGCTACAGCCAGAAGGCATCGTTCATCGAACGGGTCACCCGGAAGACCGGGCGACACGTCCACGTGATCGACAGCGTGGGCTACGAGACGCTCCTGGACGGCGGGCAAGCTCGCTGCTACGAGTTGATCGCGCCCTCCTGACCTGGCACTTCCCAGGTGTGCCTGGACCGCTGCAAGAGGTGTGCCTGGGGCGGCGTGATCCTCTGCGTCGCGCAAGGTCAGCGAGTTTCGGGAACCACCCACAGAGGGGTTGTCCGTCCAGGACAGCCTGAGCACGGTGGGAAACCCCCGGTCGGAGAGTCTCCGACCGGGGGTTTTCGTCTGCACGGCCGACGTGGGGCCGTGCAGACGCTCCTCGGTGCGGGGCCGGGTCAGCGCGCTCCGGGTCAGGTGCTCACGAGACGTCGACCTTCTCGACCATCCGGCCCGCCCAGCCCGTTCCGGCCGCCGCGGTCCGGATCGCACGGGCGCGGCGTCCTCGTGTCGTGATCGGCTTCCGGGGAACCCGTCCGCGCGTAGCCCGGCCGCGGACGGGTGACGGTGCTCAGCCCGTCCAGGACGTGATGCGCTCGCGGGACTCGGTGATCCAGTCGAGGGTGGCGCGGCCGCGGTGCAGGCCGGCGTCGAGGGTGAGCAGGGCCCAGCGCTCGTCGGGGTGGTCGGGGTCGAGGGTCGCGCGGATCTGCTCCAGTGCGGCGATGCGGCGACGGACCTCCTGCTCGGTGTGCGTGAGCAGTGCGAGCGCGTCGTCGGGACCGAGCTGTCGGCCGAGGAACAGCCGCAGGAGCACGCCGTCACGGGGTGGTGCGGGCTCAGGCGGGGTGCGGAGCAGCTCGCGCAGGCGCGCACGTCCGGCGTCGGTGAGGGTGAACCGCGCGTCGTCGTCGCGGCCGACGAGGCCCGCGGCCTCCAGCCGCGCGAGCGTGGGGTAGATCTGCCCGTAGCTCTCGGTCCAGAAGTGGCCGAGCGTCTCGAGGATCTCCTGACGCACGCGGTAGCCGGACATGGGTGCGAGCGAGAGCGCGCCGAGGACGGCGACCTCGGTCTGTGACGGTGGGCGCGGCACGCCATTGACTGTATCTGACAGATATATGAACCTGGGGGCATGACCCAGATCGCCCTCGTCGCCGCGCTCGTCGTCCTCGGAGCGCTGGCCGTCGGGCAGGTGCTGCTCGCCGCGGGCGCACCGCTGGGCCGGTTCGCCTGGGGAGGCGCGCACGACGTGCTTCCCCGGCGGCTGCGGGTCGGCAGCATCGTGGCCGTCGTCCTGTACGGGGTCTTCGCGCTGCTCCTGCTGCACCGCGCGGGTGCGGTCGACCTCCTGCCGGACGCCGTGGCGCGCGTCGGCACCTGGGTGCTCGTCGGGTACCTCGTCGTCGGGACCGTGATGAACGCGCTGTCCCGCAGCCGTGCCGAGGCCCTGACCATGGCCCCGACGAGCGCGGTCCTCGCGGTGCTCGTGCTCGTCGTCGCGACGTCGTCCGCCTGACGCCCGCGCTGCGGCGCGACCGGCTCGCGCCTACGATCCCTGGCATGTCGTGCCGGATCAGCGAGCTCGTCCTCGATGTCGCCGACCCCGAGCGCCTCGCCGCGTTCTGGTGCGACGTCCTCGGGTACGTCGAGGTCGGGCGGGAGGACGACGGTGCCGTGGAGATCGGCCCGCCCGACGTCGGCTTCGGCGGACCGCAGCCGACGATCGTCCTGAGCCCCAGCAGCGACCCGCGTCTCGGCCAGCTCCCGCTGCACATCGACGTCAGCCCGACCGACCGCGACCAGGACGCCGAGCTCGCGCGCCTGCTCGCGCTCGGAGCCCGGCCCGTCGACGTCGGCCAGGGTCCGGACGTGACCTGGCACGTGCTCGCCGACCCCGAGGGCAACGAGTTCTGCCTGCTGCGCCGGCGGCTCGACCCGGTCTGACGCGCCGCGCGGGGGTGGGTCCGGCCGTGTCACCACGCGGTGACGTGGCGGGAGTTTCCCCGCGAGTTTCTGTTCCAGATGGGCAGTCGCACGTGCGAGAAACTCACCATGAAACTCGAGCTCGTCGGCGAGGCGCCGAGCTCTCGTTGCGGTCCGAAGACGTGCGCGAGCGGGCCGCGAGACTGATCGAGCTCGTCCCGCGCGCCGTCGAGGTCGCCGCGCAGGACCCGCACGTCACGGCCCTGCCGAGCGACCTGCCGGGACGACTGGCCGAGCGGGTGGCGCAGCGGGCCGCACAGTGCCTGCGCACGGTGGAATGACGACGACACCCGCGCGCTCGCCGGGCAGGATGGACCCATGAGCGCGACCCTGCAGGCCCGTGGGGTCGCAGCATCCTTCGGCGAGCGTGAGCTGTTCCGCGGGCTCGACCTGGTCGTCGCCCCGGGCGACGTCGTCGGGCTCGTCGGGCCCAACGGCGCGGGCAAGACGACACTGCTGCGCATCCTCGCAGGTCAGCGCCCCGCCGACGCGGGATCGGTGAGCCTGTCGCCGTCGAGCGCGCAGGTCGGGTACCTCGTCCAGGAGGTCGAGCGGCGCGACGACGAGTCCGTGCGGACGTTCCTGGAGCGGCGCACGGGCGTGGCGGGCGCGCAGCGCGCCATGGACGACGCGGCCGACGCGCTCGCCGCCGACGCCCCCGGTGCGGCGGACCTGTTCACCGACGCGCTGGAGCGGTGGACGGCGCTGGGCGGTGCGGACCTCGACGCACGGCTGGGCGTCGTCGCGGACGACCTGGGGCTGGGCGTCGACCTCGACCTGCCGATGACGGCCCTGTCGGGCGGGCAGGCCGCGCGCGTCGGGCTCGCGGCGCTGCTGCTGTCCCGGTTCGACCTCTACCTGCTCGACGAGCCGACGAACGACCTGGACGCCGACGGCCTGGACCGGCTGGAGGAGTTCGTGCAGCGCGCGCCCGCGCCCGTCGTCGTCGTGAGCCACGACCGGGAGTTCCTCGCGCGGACCGTCACGACGGTCGTCGAGATCGACCGCTCCCTGCAGCGCGTCGCCACCTACGGCGGCTCGTACGACGCCTACCTGGAGGAGCGCTCGACCGCCCGTCGTCAGGCCCGGGAGGCCTACGACGAGTACGCGGCACGCCGCGACGCGCTGACCGCCCGCGCCCGCATGCAGCGCGCGTGGATGGAGAAGGGCGTGCGCAACGCACGACGCAAGGCCACCGACGGGGACAAGCACGTCAAGCACCACCGCGGGCAGACGTCCGAGAAGCAGGCGGCGAAGGCGCGGCAGTCCGACCGCATGATCGAGCGTCTCGACGTCGTCGAGGAGCCCCGCAAGGAGTGGCGCCTGCAGATGACCATCGCGTCGGCACCCCGCTCCGGGGACGTCGTCGCCACCGCGCGCGGGGCGCTGGTACGCCGGGGCGACTTCACGCTCGGTCCGGTGGACCTGCAGCTCGACCGGCAGGACCGGGTCGCGGTCACGGGGCCGAACGGGTCGGGCAAGTCGACGCTGCTCGGGCTGCTGCTGGGGCGGCTGGCCCCCGACGAGGGTGCGGCGTCCCTGGGCTCGGGCGTGCTGGTCGGCGAGGTCGACCAGGCGCGCGCGGTCTTCGAGGGTGACGAGCCCGTCGGTGAGGCGTTCGCGCGCGAGGTCCCGGACTGGCCGACGGCGGACGTGCGCACGCTGCTCGCGAAGTTCGGCCTCGGCGGGCACCAGGTCGCACGGCCCGCGGCGTCGCTGTCCCCGGGTGAGCGCACACGCGCCGCGCTCGCGCTGCTGCAGGCCAGGGGCGTGAACCTGCTGGTGCTCGACGAGCCGACGAACCACCTGGACCTGCCGGCGATCGAGCAGCTCGAGCAGGCGATCGACGCGTTCGACGGGACCGTCCTGCTCGTCACCCACGACCGGCGGATGCTCGACACCGTGCGCCTGACGCGCCGATGGCACGTCGAGGACGGGACCGTCGAGGAGGTCCGGCCCGACTGACGCGGGTCGGGTCGGCGGTCCCTGGCGCGCCGGTGCCGTTCGCGCATCGCGCGGCCCACCGGCTCGGGCCCGACGGACGCGGCACGACGGTCCTCACGACGCGTGCGCGTGGCAGAACGGGCCCACAGGCCCGAGGTCCGGCGGTCGCCCGCAGCGACCTACCGCCCGAGGCATCGCGCACGCCGGGGTTCCGGTTCGCACGGTTCCTCCCTAACCTGGGTGAGGTCGAGGCGACGACGCCGACCGTCGTCGCCCGGGGGGAGCCAACGATGCGTGAGTCCAGCGACACCCGGCGGGCGACGGACCCGCACGTCCGCGAGACGCCCACGGACGCGCCGGTGTTCGGACGTCGGGCGTTCCTCGCACTCGCGGGATCCGCGGCGGTCGTCGTCGTCGGCGCGGGCGGGGCCGCCGCGCACGACGGGCGCGCGTGGGGGCCGCGGTTCGTCGTGAACCACCGCCCGGGTCGCGGGCACGGGACGGGGGCCGTGCGGGCCGCCGTCGCGTTCGTCCGTGCGTCCACCGATGCGTACCCGCAGGTCAACACCGGTCCACGGCTCGCGCAGAGCTACGCCGACGAGCTCGGTCTGTTCAGCACCGCGTTCGTCTACGACAACGCGTTGGCGATCTGCGCGCTGCTCGCCGACGGGCGGCGCAGCAGCGTCGACACCGCACGCGTCATCGGCGACGGGCTGGTGTTCGCGCAGGACCACGACCCCGACCACGCCGACGGGCGGCTGCGCCAGGGGTACAACGCCGGCCCGTACACGTTCTACGACGGCACACCGCAGCCCGACGGGTTCGTGCGCGCCGACGGGTACGCGAACGTCGGGTGGCAGTTCGGGTTCCTCGGCACCGCCGTCGGGGACATGGCGTGGCCCGGGATCGCGTTGCTGCACCTGTTCGGTGCCACGCGCGACACCCGCTACCGGGACGCGGCCGTCCGCATCGGCGAGTGGATCACCACGCACGCGTGGTCGACCGCCCCGCTCGGAGGCTTCTCGTTCGGCGTCGACGGCGCGAACGCCCCCGTCCCCCACGGCTCGACGGAGCACAACGTCGACTGCGTCGCGTTCTTCACCATGCTCCGCAAGGTGACCGGCAACCGCCGCTGGACCGACGCCGCCGAGCACGCACGCGCATTCGTCGACCTCATGTGGGACGCAGGCTCGGGCTGGTTCTGGACCGGCACGAACGACGGCGTCGAGATCAACCGCGACCCCGTGCCCCTCGACCCGGCGACGTGGAGCAGGCTCGCGATCGGCGACCGCCGCTACGACGGTGCGCTCGACTGGGCCGCCGACGCGCTCGCGGTCGTCGACGACGCGACGGACGCGACGTCGCAGCTCCCCGACGGTGGCCGCGTCGCCGGTGTCACGTTCAGCACCGCGTCCCTCACGTCGACCGCGCAGTACAACGACACGACCGTCCACCCGCAGGGCGTCTGGCTCGAGGGCACCGCCCAGCTCGCGACGTCCCTGCTGGACCGCGACCGCCGCGGTGACCGAGAACGCGCCGGTCGCCTGCTCGCGCAGGTCGGGCACGCGCAGGACCTGCTGGGTGCCGGTCAGCACCTCGGCGGCGCGGAGGTCGACGGCGGGGTCGTCGCCGCGTCCAGCCTGCTCGACACCGGCTTCGGGTTCGGCTACTTCCAGGTCCAGCACGTGGGTGCGACGTCGTGGTTCCTGCTCGCGTCGTCCCGCGCCAACCCGATGCGCTGGGGCGGGCTGCGCTGAGGGGGCTCCGCACCCCCTGCGACCCCGTCGTCCGTGACGGATCACCGGCTCTCGGCGTGACGGGTCACGGGGTCGTGCTCAGGGACGTCGCGTGTCTCCGTCGACGTAGCGCCACCCCTCGTCGTCGCGGACGAACCGGCTGACCTCCCGCATCGACCCGCGCCCGGCGGGGCCGCGCCAGAACGCCTCGAACTCCACCGTGCCCGTGCGGTCGAACACCCCGCCGCCGGACGTCGCGAGCACGTCGAGGCGGTACCACCGGACGTCGTCGTCGAGCGTGAGGTCCGCCGGGCGGGTCGACGGGTCCCACGTCCGCGCCAGGTACGCGACGTCCCCGACGGCGAACGCGCTGAACCGCGACCGCATGAGCTGCTCGGCCGTCCCGGCGGTGCGCTCGCCGCGGTGCAGGGGCCCGCAGCACTCGTCGAACGGCAGACCGGACAGGCACGGGCAACGGGACACGCGGCCAGTATCGCCATACCGTGAAGCGTTGATGCCGGATTCCGGCATCAACGCTTCACACGACCACGTCCGTCCGCGGCGGACCCGAGCCCGAGGGGGACGGCGATGGGGACGGTGCGTGCACCGCTGGGTCGGGGCGCGCGTGGGCTCGTCGCCGCGTTCGCCGTCTCCGGGACCGTGCACCTGGTCCGCCCGGAGGTCTTCGAGCCGATCGTCCCGCGTGCGTTGCCTGCCCGGCGCGCGCTCGTCGTGTGGTCGGGTGTCGCGGAGCTCGTGTGCGCCGCAGGCCTGCTCGTCCCGCGCACGCGACGCGCCGCGGGGATCGCGAGCGCCGCGCTGCTCGTCGCGGTCTACCCCGCGAACGTGCAGATGGCGGTCGACACCGTGCGCTCGGCCCGTCGCAGGACGACGACCCCCCGCGTGGCCCGCGCGGCGCTCGCGCTCGCACGTCTGCCGCTGCAGTGGCCGATGGTCCGCTGGGCGGCCACCGCGGGCAGGTCCGACGGGTCGTGACGGGACGTGCGAAGGGTGTCGGCTCGCGACGGCCACCCTTCACGCCCCGGGTGAGGAACCCTGGGGGCGCACGCTCGTTGGACGGGGAGGACGAGACCGGGAGGGGACATGCGGCCGAGCAGGACACAGGTGGGCAGCGCACTCGTCGCGGGTGCGGCGACGGTGGTCTGGTACGCGACGCCCGACGTCGTGCGCTCCCGCACCGCGCGCGCCTGGGTGAAGGCCGCGTGCGCGGGGGTGGCGCTGGCGGCGGGGGTGCCGCAGATCCGCCACGAGCGTGCCGCTGCCGAGAGCCGCGCGCGCTGCGGTGACGCACACGCCTCCGGTGACGCGCACATGTTCGGTGGTGTGCTCACCTCCAGCGGCGCGGGTGGGTCCAGCGGCGGAGCGGCGCACGGCGATGCGAGCACGCCCGACGCGCGCACATGCGGCGACGTGGGTACGGCATCTGACGCACGCGAGCCCGTCGACGTGCACAGGCCCGTCGACGCGAACACGTCCGTCGTCGCGAGGACGGCCGCTGACGTGCCGCAGGGCCCGGCGCCCGGCGGGTCGCCCGCGTTGTCCGACGTGCTGCGCGAGCTGTCCCCACGCGCTCGCGCGGCGGTCGTGGGCGGTGCGATCGGCTCGCTCGTCGTCGGGACGGCCGTGACCGTCGCCGCCGAACGCTGGCTGTTCCGTCGCGCCGAGACCCGCCGGGCCGCGGGCGACCGTTGGGCGCACACCCGCACGGGCGTGCTCCTGGGCGCGGCGGCGCTCGCGCTCACCCTGGTCCCGGAC
>JAFAEH010000067.1 GCA_023424135.1 Actinomycetes bacterium
CGCACGCGCGCGTCGTCGGCGTCCGGTGCGCCGGCCGCCGACCGGGCCGCGCGCCGGACCGCGTCGACCAGCAGGTCCGACGCGTCGTACCGGCCCTGCCAGTGCAGCACCTGCGCGAGGCGCAGCAGCGGGCGCCAGGCGGGCGACGGGACGTCGGGGTGCCCGGGTCCCGGCACGTCGACGATCCGCCCGGGGCCGCCGTGCCGCACGGAGTCCGCCCAGCCGAGCCGCTCGGCCGCGGCGGAGGCCCCGAGGATGCGCAGCCACACCACGCGCTCGCCGTCACCGGCGGGGCCGAGCTCCTCGAGCCGCTCGACGTGCTGCCACGTCGCCCCCACGTCCTGCGGGACCTCCCGCAGGGTCGCGGTGTCGATGCGGTACGTGACCATCGGGGCCTCCTGCGCCGGATGTGGACGTCAGGGGACGATCCGTGACACATCCCCCTGGCCGCGGCAGCGTACGACCATCCCCGTCGGTTCACCCGTCCGTGTCCACGGACGGGGACACGGACGTCCGCCGCGCGCACGCCACGCGGGCGTGCTCGCCGTGGGGAGACGGGGACCACCTAGACTCGCGCTCCGTGCCGCACTCCCCCGCCGTCGAGGTCCGCGGCCTCGTCAAGTCCTACGACGGGCGCGCCGTCGTCGACGGCCTGTCGCTGACGGCCGACGCCGGTCGCGTCACCGCCGTGCTCGGCCCCAACGGCGCGGGCAAGACGACCACCGTCGAGTGCTGCGAGGGCCTGCGCGCGCCCGACGCCGGGACGGTGCGCGTCCTCGGCCTCGACCCCGTGGCCGACGGCCCCGCCCTGCGCCACCGCGTCGGCGTCATGCTCCAGGACGGCGGGCTGCCCACGGGCGTGCGGGCGCGCGAGATGCTCGACCACGTGGCGCGCATGTACGCCGACCCGCTCGACACCGACGCGCTGGCCGAGCGGCTCGGCCTCGGCGCGTTCGCGCGCACGACCGTGCGACGCCTGTCGGGCGGGCAGCGCCAGCGGCTCGCGCTGGCCGTCGCGGTCGTCGGACGCCCGCAGGTGGTCTTCCTCGACGAGCCGAGCGCCGGCATGGACCCGCAGTCGCGGCTGGCCGTGTGGGAGCTCGTGCGCGAGCTGCGCGGGTCGGGCGTCGCCGTCATCCTCACGACCCACCTCATGGAGGAGGCCGAGGACCTCGCCGACCGCGTCGTCGTCGTCGACCACGGCGCCGTGATCGCGCAGGGCACCGTCCCGGAGCTGCTCGCCTCGGGGGTCGACCCCGCCGGCGCGGCCACGCTCGTCGTCGACACCGCGACCGACGTCGACCCCGCCGGCCTGGGCGATCACCTCGGCGCGGCGTTCACGGTCGAGCGGCGATCGGCCGTCTCGTTCGCCGTCACGGGCGTCGTGACCCCGCCGGTCCTCGCGGCGGTCACCGGGTGGCTCGCGGCGCAGGACGTGCTCACCACGCGCCTCGACCTGGGGCGCCGCACGCTCGAGGACGTGTTCCTCGACCTGACCGGACGGAGCCTGCGATGAGCGCGACGACCGGACCGGCGACCCCGGGCGCAGCGGCACCGGGAGGCGCACCGGCAGCGGGCAGCGCACCGGCACCGGCCGTGCGCCGCATCGCGGCGCAGGCCGCGTTCGAGGCCCGCATGATCCTGCGCAACGGCGAGCAGATCCTCGTCGCGGTCGTGGTGCCCGTGCTCGCGCTCGTCGGGCTCGTGCGCGGCACGTTCGTCGAGCTCGACACCGACGGCCTGTCGCGGGTGGACTACCTCACGCCCGGGGTCCTCGCGCTCGCCGTCATGACCGCGTCCTTCACATCCCAGGCGATCGCCACCGCCTTCGACCGCCGCAACGGCGTGCTGCGGCTCATGGCGACCACACCGCTGGGGCGCGGCGGGCTGCTCGCCGGGAAGGTGATCGGCGTGCTGGCGGTCGAGGCCGTGCAGGTCGTGCTCATCGGTGCCGCGGCGCTCGCCCTGGGATGGCGGCCCGACCCGGCCGGTGTCCTGCCCGCGCTCGTGGGCGTCGTCCTCGGCACCGGGGCGTTCACGGCGCTCGCCCTGCTGGTCGCGGGGACGCTGCGCGCCGAGGCCGTCCTCGCGCTCGCGAACCTCCTGCTGCTCGTGCTCGCGCTCGGCGGCGGCGTCATCGTGGCCGCCGAGCGGCTGCCCGGTCCGCTCGCGACGATCGCCGCATGGCTGCCGTCGGGTGCGCTCGGAGACGTGCTGCGCGGGGCGCTGCACGACGGCACGCTGCCGCTGCTGCCCGCACTGGTGCTGGCCGGCTGGACCGTGCTGATCGGTGCGCTGGCCGCGCGCTGGTTCCGCTGGCACTGACGGCGCGACCTACCCTGGTCCCCGTGACCGGCACCGCCCCCTCCCCCGCACCCTCCCTGCTCGCACGGCTGCGACCGCGCTGGACCACCCGCGCCGTCGTCGCCAACCTGGTCGGGCAGATCGGCATCGTCGTCACCGGCGGCGCCGTGCGGCTGACCGGCTCGGGCCTCGGCTGCTCGACGTGGCCGCAGTGCGAGCCCGGGCAGTTCGCCCCCGAGTTCCACGCGGCGATGGGGATCCACCCCGTCATCGAGTTCGGCAACCGCACGCTCACGGGCGTGCTCGTCGTCCTGGCCGTCGCCGTCGCGCTGCTCGCGGGTCTCGACCGGTCGCGTCCCCGCGGCTACCGCGCCTGGGCGTGGGCCCCCCTGGTGGGTGTCGCCGTGCAGGCCGTCGTCGGTGGCATCACCGTGCTCGTCGAGCTCCATCCCGCGGTCGTGGGCTCGCACTTCCTCATCTCGATGCTCCTGGTCGCCGTCTCCGCCTGGCTGCTGGTGCGCACCCGCGAGGGCGACGCGGCCCCGGTCCCCGTGGTCGACCCGCGCACCCGGACGCTGGTCGGCACGCTCCTGCTGCTCGGGACGGTCGTCCTGGTCCTCGGTGTCGTCGTCACCGGCGCCGGGCCGCACTCGGGCGACGAGGAGGTGGGCTACCGCTTCGCGGTCGACCCGTACGCGATGGCACGTCTGCACGCGCTCGCCGTGTGGGCGTTCGTCGGGACGCTCATGGTCGTCCTCGCCCTGCTGGTCCGCGCACGCCGTGACCCCGCGACGACCGCTCCGGCACCGACCTACGCGCGTGCCGACGGTCGCACGCAGCCGGCCCACGGCGTCGCGCCCCGGCAGGGGTCCACGGACGACGACGCGCCCGCCGCGACGCCGGCCACGCTCGCACGGGCCCAGCGCGCGGGCGTCGCGCTGCTGGTCGTGACGCTGGCCCAGGGCGGCGTCGGGTACGTCCAGCTCGTCACCGGGCTGCCGATCGCGCTGGTCAACCTGCACATGCTGGGCGCCGCGGTGCTCACCGCGATGCTCGCGCTGTTCCTCGGCACGCTGCGCGTGCGGACCCGCTGAGCCGCGCGCCGGCTCGCACAGGGCACCGGCCGACGGGGACCGGGCAGCCCGGCCCCGGCCCACCGGGACCCACGTCCGGGCCCGGTCCGGGCTCACGTCCGGGGCGTGACCTCGACGAGGCCGGCCCAGCCGGCCGCACGGGCGGCAGCAGCCGCGAGCACACCCGCAACGGTCGTCGGGCTGTGCAGGCGCCCCGCCAGCACCCCCGCAACCGCGTCGTCGAGCGGCACCCACCGGGCGACCATCTCGGCCTCCTCCTCGCCGCGCACGTACCGCGCGTCGTCGGGGACGGACGTGAGGTCACGTGCGAGGAACACCGTGATCCGCTCGTCGGACCCCCCGGGGGAGCTGAAGAAGTCGACGAGCCGCCACCAGCGGCCGGCCGCCAGGTCGGCCTCCTCGGCCAGCTCGCGCGCCGCCGCGACGACCGGGTCCTCGCCCTCGACGTCGAGCAGACCCGCGGGCGGCTCCCACAGCACGTGCCGCACCGGGTGCCGGTACTGCGAGAGCAGCAGCACACGGTCCTGCTCGTCGAGCGCGACGACCGCGACCGCGCCGGGGTGGGCCAGGTACTCGCGCACGACGTCGCCGTCGGCGAGCCGCACCGTGTCCTGCACGAGGTCCCAGATGCGGCCCTCGTGCAGGACACGGTGCTCGACGACCTCGCGCTCCTGCGCGACGTCGTCGAGCCCGTGCGCGTCGTTCACGCCTGCTCCCGTGCGGCGAGGGCCGCACCGACCAGACCGGCGAACAGCGGGTGCGCGCGCGTGGGGCGCGACTTGAACTCCGGGTGCGCCTGGGTGGCGACGTAGTACGGGTGCTCCTCGCGGGGCAGCTCGACGAACTCGACGAGCGAGGTGTCGGGCGAGACGCCCGAGATCACCAGGCCCGCGGCCTCGAGCTTGTCGCGGTACGCGTTGTTCACCTCGTAGCGGTGGCGGTGGCGCTCCGAGACACGCTCGGAGCCGTAGACCTCGGCGACGAGCGAACCCGGCGCGAGCCGCGCCTCGTACGCACCCAGCCGCATGGTGCCGCCGAGGTCGCCGTCGCCGCCGACGATCGCGAGCTGCTCGGCCATCGTCGCGATCACGGGGTGCGACGTGCCCGGGTCGAACTCGGAGGACGACGCGCCCTCGAGACCGACCACGTCACGCGCGTACTCGATCACCATGCACTGCAGCCCCAGGCACAGGCCGAGCGTTGGGACCTTGTGCTCGCGCGCCCAGCGCAGCGCGCCGAGCTTGCCCTCGATCCCACGCACGCCGAACCCGCCGGGCACCAGCACCGCGTCGACCCCGCCGAGCGCCTTCTGCGCGCCGTCGGGAGTCTGGCAGTCGTCGGACGTCACCCAGCGGATGCGCACCTTCGCGTCGTGGTGGAAACCGCCGGCGCGCAGCGCCTCGGTGACCGACAGGTACGCGTCGGGCAGGTCGATGTACTTGCCGACCAGCGCGACCTCGAGCTCGTGCGCGGGCGCGTGCACACGGTGCAGCAGCGCGTCCCACCCGCTCCAGTCCACGTCGCGGAACGGCAGACCCAGACGCTGCACGACGTACGCGTCCAGCCCCTCGGCGTGCAGCACGCGCGGGATGTCGTAGATGCTCGGCGCGTCCTTGGCGATCGCGACCGAGTCGACGTCGACGTCGCAGAACAGCGCGATCTTGCGCTTGATGGACTCGGGGACGTCCCGGTCGGCCCGCAGGACGATCGCGTCCGGCTGGATGCCGATGCTGCGCAGCGCGGCCACCGAGTGCTGCGTCGGCTTGGTCTTCAGCTCGCCCGACGGGCCGATGTACGGCAGCAGGGAGATGTGCAGGAAGAAGACGTCGTCCCGGCCGAGGTCGTGACGCACCTGCCGTGCGGCCTCGAGGAACGGCAACGACTCGATGTCGCCGACCGTGCCGCCGATCTCGGTGATGACCACGTCGACGTCGTCGCCGGCCTGCGAGCGCATGCGCGCCTTGATCTCGTCGGTGATGTGCGGGATCACCTGGACCGTGTCGCCGAGGTACTCCCCGCGCCGCTCCTTGGCGATCACGTTCGAGTAGACCTGGCCGGTCGTGACGTTGGCGGAGCCGACGAGGTCGACGTCGAGGAACCGCTCGTAGTGGCCCACGTCGAGGTCCGTCTCGGCACCGTCCTCGGTGACGAACACCTCGCCGTGCTGGAACGGGTTCATGGTGCCCGGGTCCACGTTGAGGTACGGGTCGAGCTTCTGCATCGTGACCCGCAGACCTCGCGAGCGCAGCAGGCGCCCCAGGCTGCTGGCCGTCAGGCCCTTGCCGAGAGAGGAGGCGACGCCCCCCGTGACGAAGATGTGCCGGGTCAGAGAATCCGACCGCCCGGAGAGTCGGTGCGCGCGATCCATCACGGGCTTCCACCCTACCGGACGTACGGCGCAGGACGCAGGGACGCGCGGGTGGGTCGCGTCACGGGCTCAGGGCACGACACGGCTCCACGGCACGACGCAGGCGTCAGGACGACGACGACCCGGTCGACGACGGCGCCCGCTCGACGTGCAGGACGCCGGTGAGGGTGCGGCGGTCGAGCAGCGCGACCGCGGCCGCGACGACCGTCGCCGCCACGACGGCGCCACCGGCCGCCGCGGCGGTCGCGCTCGCGACGTCGTCGCCGACGACGTCGAGCACGGT
>JAFAEH010000080.1 GCA_023424135.1 Actinomycetes bacterium
GGCCTGGCCCGCTACGACGCCGCGGCCGTCGCGCTCACCGGGGACCCGGGTGCGCGCGCCGACGACGCGGTCGCGTGGCTCACCGCGACCGTCGCCGCCCTGCGCGTCCCGGGGCTGGGCGCGCTCGGCCTGGACGACGCCGACGTGCCGGGCGTCGTCGCCGATGCGCTCGCCGCGTCGAGCACGCGCGGCAACCCCGTCGCCCTGACCCCGGCGGACCTCACCGACGCCGTCGTCGCGTCGCTGTGAGCTCGCAGCGCCCCGGCCCGACGTCGCGACCGGACGTCGGGGCCGAGGTCGTGCAGCGGCTCAGGTGCGGGGGGTCGGGCGGCGGCCGCCCGGCCAGGTGAGCAGGACGAACAGGTCGCGCGAGCCGACGGGGCCGACGAGCGACGCGCGGGCGACCGCCGCCACACCGTCGCGCTCGCACGCGACGAGGTCGCGGGTCAGGACGCGCAGCCACGACGCGTCGAGCGTGCCGATGCGTTCCCCGCGGGTGTCCACCAGGTCGACCGTGCGCTCGCCGCGCACGAGCTGGACCTTCAGACGTCCCAGGCCGTCGGCGCGCGCGAGCACCCCGACGTCCTCGCGGTAGCCGTCGACGCGCACGGTGACGTGCCCGCCCGCGGACGGGACGACGCGGTGCGGCTCGGGGAGCCGGCCGGTGACGACGACGCGGCGCTTGCGGCGTCGGCGCGGGGGCGCGTCCTGCCCGTCGTCCTCGGCTGCGGGCGCGCCGACGGCGGGTGTGCCGCGGACGGGGGACAGATCGGGTGTGTCGTCGACGGACGTGCTGGTCACGGCGGTTTCTCCCACGACGAGGTCGGGGGCCGTGTCCTGACCCGTGCGATGACCGTAGGCCATCGGGCACGCGCGTGCACCACGAGCGGGCTCCCCGGGCGGGCCGGTGCGCGGGCCGTTAGCGTCGAACGGTCCGCACAGGGACCGCGCCGCGCGGGAGTCCGCCGGCCGCGCAGGATCCGTAGGGAGGACGACGTGCTCGACGAACACCTGGGTGACCGGCTCGACGTGCTGCACGCGGCCCTGCTCGAGGCGACCGACGTGCAGGGCATCGCGTCGGCGGTCGCGCAGTCGGCCGCGGGGTCGCTGCCCGGGGTCGTCGCGGCGAGCGTCACGCTGCGCCGCGCGGGCCGGGCGGTGACGGTCGGCGCGAGCGACGACAGCGCGCGCCGGTGCGACGAGGCCGAGTACGCGGCCGACTCGGGCCCGTGCCTGACCGCCGCGGACGACGGTCGCACCGTCGTCGTCGCGGACCTGCGCACCGAGACCCGCTGGCCCGCGTGGCGCGCGGCGGCCGTCGCCGAGGGGTTCGGCGGCGCCGCGGCGTTCCCCGTGCTCTCCGGGGACGACGTCGCGGTCGCCCTCAACGCGTACTGCTCCGGCCCCGTGGACTGGTCGGACGCGACGGTCGTCGTCGGGGAGCGCTACGCGGCCGAGCTCTCCCGGGTCCTGGCCTGGTCCGTGCGCCTGGTGGACCTCGCGCAGACGACCATGGACCTGAGGTCCGCGCTCGAGTCCCGTGCGGTCATCGACCAGGCCATCGGCGTGGTCATGGCGCAGAACCGGTGCGCACCGGACGAGGCGATGGACCTGCTGCGTGCCGCGTCTCAGCGCCAGAACGTCAAGCTGCGGGACCTGGCGCGCGACGTCGTGCTGCGTGTCGGCGGGGCCGAGCCGAGCACGACGTTCGCGGCACGCTGACACCACCGGGACACCACCGGGACACCACCGGGACGCCACCGCGCGCCGGCCACGCGAGGTCCGGGCACGCCGTGACCCCGGAGGCATCGGCGCGGGTCAGCGGGTCAGAGTCGCCGGGTCCTCGCCCGCCCCGTCGGTCGCCACGCCGTCCGATGCCGCGCCGTCCGATGCGCCGACGGGTGCGTCCGCGCCTGCCTCGGCCATCGCGCGCCTGCCCGACGGCAGCGCGATCCCCGCGACGACGACCACCAGCAGCGCGACCCCGGCGGCGACCAGCAGCGACTCGACCGAGTGCCGATCGGCCAGGGGGCCGAACACGGCCATGCCCAGCGGCATCGCGACGGCCATCACGATGCCGACGAACCCGAAGACACGGCCCTGCCGCTCGGGCTCGACCTTCTCCTGCAGCACCGTCATCGTCGGCGTCGAGAAGAACGGCACGCCCAGGCCGATGAGGAACATGAACCCGAAGAACACCCACATGTTCGTCGACAGTCCCAGGCCGACGTTGAGCAGCGCGAACAGCAGCGTCGTCGCGACGACCATGTGCACGCGGTTGCGCAACCCGCCCCACCAGGCCACCGCGACGCCGCCGAGCGTCATGCCGACGCTGAACGCGAGCTCGTTGACGGTGAGCTTCCAGACCTCGTCGCCGAACGTGCGCACCACCATCAGGGGTGTGAGGAACGACGGCGCCACGATGAGCACGAACACGACGCCCCACATGAGCAGGACCCAGCGCACGAAGGGGTTCGTGGCCACGTAGCGCACACCGCCGACGAGGTCGCTGACGTACCCGCGCACACCGGCCTGCTGGTCGGCGCGCACGAGCCGCGGGACGGGCACCGCCAGCAGCAGCCCGATGCCGATGACCGCCGTGACCACGTCCACCAGGAAGATCGCCTCGATCGAGGCCCACGCGTACAGCCCGGCCGCGACGGCCGGCGCGAGCAGCATCATCGCGGACTGGATGGTCGCGTTGATCCCGTTGACCCGCATGAGCTTGTCCGTCGGCACGATCTGCGGCAGCAGCGCGCCGACGGCGGGCGTCTGGATGCCCGCCCCGGCCGAGCGGATCGCTGCCGCGGCGTACAGCAGCCACAGGTCGTCGTAGCCCGAGAGCATGAGCAGCGCGAGCGCGAGGGTCGTCGCGGCGATCGTCGCGTCGGCACCGATGATGAGCGCGCGCCGGTCGAGCCGGTCGGCCCACACGCCGCCGAACACCGAGACCACGGCCTGCGGCAGGAACCCCACGGCTGCGTACACGGCCATCACGGTGCCCGAGCGGGTCTCGAGCGTGAGGTGCCACATGATCGCGTACTGCACGAGCATCGAGCCGAACAACGAGAACGTCTGGCCGGTGAGGAAGACGCCGACGTCGCGGCGCCAGCGCGGGCGGTCCTGCGCGGTCACGGGTGCCTGCGTCAGCGGCGTGCCCGTGCCGTCGTGGGTGTCGGTGGCCTGCGCGTCGGCGGGGGGTCCGGCGTCGGGGGGCGTCATGCGAGGTCCTCGGGTCGGGGGAGGGTGCGGGTCGCAGGGGTGGACCCGTGCCGGTGGCCGGACTCATCGGCCTGCGCGGGTCGTCATCCTCGCCCGGCGCGCGCGGTGGTGTCACGCGGGATTCCCCGGGCGGCGACGGGCCGGGCCGTGGCTGGCCCGGCACCGAAGGGTGCGTGTCGGTGGTCGGGTGCAGGATCGGTCCCGGACCGACGACGAGCACGCGACGACGAGCACGCGACGAGGCAGGGAGCGCGATGAGGCAGGGAGCGCGATGACCGGGACGATCACCGCCGAAGGGCTGGTCAAGAGGTTCGGTGCCGTGGAGGCGCTGCGCGGGCTCGACCTGCACGTGCCGCAGGGCACCGTGCTCGGTCTGCTGGGCCCCAACGGCGCGGGCAAGACGACGGCCGTGCGGATCCTGGCGACCCTGCTGCGACCCGATGCGGGATCGGCGCAGGTCGCGGGGGCGGACGTGCTGCGCGAGCCGGAGGAGGTGCGCCGCCGCATCGGCCTGTCCGGGCAGTACGCGGCGGTCGACGAGAACCTCACCGGCGCCGAGAACCTCGAGATGATCGGGCGCCTGTACGGCTTCCCGCGACGCCGCGCGCGGGCCCGCGCGCACGATCTGCTGGGCCGCTTCGACCTCGCCGACGCGGGAGGGCGGCCCGCCAAGACGTACTCGGGCGGCATGCGTCGGCGGCTCGACCTGGCGTGCGCGCTGGTCGCCGAGCCTCCGGTCGTGGTCCTGGACGAGCCGACGACGGGCCTGGACCCGCGCAGCCGGCTGCAGATGTGGGACGTCATCGGCGACCTCGTGCGCCACGGCACCACGGTGCTGCTCACGACGCAGTACCTCGAGGAGGCGGACCGCCTGGCGGACGACATCGTGGTCATCGACCACGGCCGTGCGATCGCGCGCGGCACGGCCGACGAGCTCAAGGCGCAGGTCGGCGGCGAGCGGGTCGAGGTGCTGCTCGCCGACGCGGCGGCGGGCGCCGCGGGCCGTGCGGTGCTCGCGGGTGTCGCGCTCGACGGCGACGACGTGCATGCCGACGCCGACGGGCGGGCGCTGTCGGTCGCGGTCGCCGACGGGACGCGGGCGCTGCGCCAGGTCCTGGAACGGCTCGACGCGGACGGTGTCGCCGTGCTCGAGGCGGGTCTGCGACGCCCGACCCTCGACGACGTCTTCCTCACGCTCACCGGCCGCACGGCCGAGGGCGACGACGAGTCCGCGGAGGCGGTCCGATGAGCACGCTGACCCGGACGTTCACCGACACGCACGTCGTCGCGAAGCGCAACCTCCTGAAGATCCTGCGCGTGCCCGAGGTGCTCGTGGCCGTGCTGATCTCGCCGATCATGTTCGTCCTGCTGTTCGCGTACGTGTTCGGCGGGGCGATCGACCCGGGCGACGGGGTGAGCTACCGCGAGTTCCTCATCCCCGGGATCTTCGCGCAGACCGTCGTGTTCGGTGCGACGTTCACGGGGGCCGGCATCGCGGAGGACATGCAGAAGGGCATCATCGACCGCTTCCGCTCGCTGCCGATGTCGCAGTCCGCGGTGCTCGCGGGCCGCACGCTGTCCGACGTCGTGTACAACGTGCTCTCGCTGGTCATCATGGCGCTGACCGGTCTGGTCGTGGGGTGGCGCGTGCGAGGGTCGTTCCTCGACGCGGCCGTGGCGTTCGGTCTGCTGCTGGTGTTCGCGTACGCCGTGAGCTGGATCATGGCGCTGGTCGGCGTCCTGGTGCCGAGCGTCGAGGTCATCAACAACGCGTCGTTCATCGTCATCATGCCGCTGACGTTCGTGTCGAACGCGTTCGTGCCGCTCGACTCGTTCCCCGCGCCGTTGCAGCGCGTCGTCGAGTGGAACCCGGTCTCGACCCTCACGCAGGCGTGCCGCGAGCTGTTCGGCAACGCCAACCCGAACGCCCCGGTGCCCGATGCGTGGTCGATGCAGCACCCCGCGCTGTACACGCTGATCTGCGTCGCCGTGATCCTCGCGGTGTTCGCGCCGCTCGCGATCGCGCGGTACCGCCACACGTCGCGCTGACGAGAGAACCCGAGCGATCGGGCCAGCATGCAAGACGCCCCGGGTGCAGGGGTGCCAGACGCGGTGCGCGGCGCTAGGAAGGGCGTCATGACCACCACGACGACCCCGTCCGCCACGCACGTCCCGTCCGCCACGCCGGTCACGCCGGCTGCGTCTGCCACGCCGGCCGCGACCGTCGCCGAGACGTCGACCGCCGCGCCGGCCGGGGGTGTGCCCGATGCGGCGCACCTGCGGTACGGCGTCGAGCCGCCCGCGGTGCTGCGCACGCCGACCATCGACGGGCAGCTCGCACATCGCTCGGTGCGCCGGTACCTGCCCGACGCGCTGGACCCCGACGTCGTGCCGACGCTCGTCGCCGCGGCGCAGTCCGCGCCCACGTCGTCGAACCTGCAGGTGTGGAGCGTCGTCGCGGTCACCGAGCCGGCGCTCAAGGAGCGCCTGTCCGTGCTCGCGGGCGACCAGCAGCACATCCGCGACGCGCCCCTGCTGCTCGTGTGGGCGGCCGACCTGACCCGCGCCCGCGCGCTTGCCGCAGCGCAGCAGGTGCACCTCGAGGGGGCCGACTACCTCGAGACGACGGTGGTCGCGGTGCTGGACGCCGCGCTCGCCGCGCAGAACGCGGTCGTGGCCGCCGAGTCGCTCGGGCTGGGCACCGTGTACATCGGCGGGATCCGCAACCGCCCGCTCGACGTCGCGGCCGAGCTCGGCCTGCCGGACGGCGTCGTCGCGGTCGTCGGGCTCGTCGTGGGGCACCCGGACCCCGCCGCCCCCGCAGCGGTCAAGCCGCGCCTCGCGCAGGGGGCGGTGCTGCACCACGAGGTGTACGACCCGCAGGCCGCCGCCGCGCACGTGCAGGCCTACGAGGACGCGCTCGCGCCGTTCTACGCGCGCGAGGGCCTCACCGGCGGGTGGGCGGAGCGCGTCGTCGCGCGGCTGCGCACCGCTGCGTCGTTGCACGGTCGGGACCGTCTGCGCGAGGACCTGACGGCCCGCGGCTTCCCCTCCCGCTGATGTGCTGCCACTATCCTGACCCGCCGCCAGAATAGTTGCACAGTGTCAGGATCATGACATCGTGTTCGGATGGACCTGTCTCATCCGCTGAGGTCGCTCATCCCGACGCTGGACGCCGCCGCGCTGGAAGTCCTCGCGGGGACCGAGTCGGGCCTGTCCGCGACCCAGATCGCCAGGCTTGCCGGAAGGGGCAGTCGGACCGGCTTGACGCTCGCGCTCGACCGCCTTACCCGCACCGGACTCGTTCACGCCACCCCGTCGAACACCGGCCACCTCTACCGCTTGAACAGGGACCACCTGCTCACTCGTGCCGTCCTGGAAGCGGCGAACGCCAGGCGGGCGCTGCTGCGCCGGTTGGAGACGGTGATCGACGACCTCACCCCGCGCCCGGTGCACGCCAGCGTGTTCGGGTCCACCGCGCGCGGCGAGGCGACCGAGGACTCGGACATCGACCTGCTCATCATCACGCGGACCGAGGCGGACAAGCATGACGACGCCTGGAGCGAGCAGATTCGGTCCCTGGAAGACCAGGTGCTCGCCTGGACAGGGAACCGTCTCGAGGTGCTCACCTTGTCCGTGCGCGGCATCCGTGCCGCGCAGGAGGCCGGTGAACCGCTCATCCGCGAGCTGTGGCGCGACGCCCTGGTCGTCCACGGCCCCGAGCTCCCGGTGCTGATGGCCACCGCGCCGGCGGGCGACTCGTGAGCCCGAAGAAACATCCGACGCGTGCGGAGGACATCGGGCAGGCGCGACCGCAGGGCCCCGCGGAGGAGAACCGTGTCCCACGACGACGACCGTGACGAGGACGTGCGCCGCACCCGCGTCTACCGCGAGCACACCCCCGACGTGCTGGAGGCGTTCGGTGCGTTCGACGCCGCCGTCTTCGCCGACGAGGGCCGTGCGCTGTCGCTGCGCCACCGCGAGCTGATCGCGGTCGCCGTCGCGATCACCACCCAGTGCGTGTACTGCATCGACGCGCACTCGCGCCGGGCCGCCGAGGCGGGGGCGACGCCGGCCGAGCTGGCCGAGACCGCGTGGGTCGCGACCGCGATCCGCGCGGGCGGCGGGTACGCGCACGGGCGGCTGGCCTTCCGGCTCGCGGAGGGCCACACGCACTGACCCACCCGCACCACACCGCCCGACCCTGCTCGCGAGCGCGGTACCTGTCCGTCGAGCGCGGTACTCGTTCCCCCGCGCTCGGTGGACGAGTAACGCGCTCGCGGTGACGGGGGGCTGCGGATGACAGGTCTCTCATCTGCGGCTCACGGTCGGCCCACGTCCGGCCGGTGGAGTGGTGGGCATGACGACGACCACCACGACCGCCGCGGCGGCGCTGCTCGGCCCCGAGGCGGGCCACCTGCTGGGCGCGCTCGTCGCGCCGGCCGGGCTGCGGGTCGCCGCGTGGCGCGTGCACACCGTCCATGCGCGTCCGGGCGCCGAGACGAGCGTGGGCTACGAGGTCGAGGTCGAGGTCGAGGTCGTCGTCGACGCGGCACGGGACGGTGCGGGGCCCGGTGCGCCCGCGCCGTGCGGTCCGGACG
>JAFAEH010000157.1 GCA_023424135.1 Actinomycetes bacterium
ACCTGCCCGAGCGGTGCGGACCTGGCCGGTGCCGCCGTGCAGTGCCAGGACGGCGACACCATCGTGATGCCCATGTGGATGCGCCAACGCGCCACCCCCACCAGCCCCTGGGGACCCTGGGACGACATCGACCCCGGCGGCTGCGGCGTCGACCTGCTGCCCGTCATGACCGAAGAAGACCTGCGCCGCCTGCCCATCCCCGCACCCGTGCTGAACGTGCAGCCCTCACGCACCTGGGTCCTGGTCAACATCGAGACCATCGTCTACACCGACCCCACACCCCTGACCCTGCGCACCGACCTGCTCGGCCACGGCGTCGACGTCGACTCACACCCGTGTCCGGGACCTACGACTTCGGCGACGGACACCACCTCACCACCGACCAACCAGGCCACCCCCACCCCGAGCACGACGTGTACCACCGCTACGAGAACACCACCACCGCCACCACCATCACCCTGACCGCCCACTGGACCGGCCGCTACCGCATCGACGGCTCACCGGCCTGGCGCACCATCCCCGGCCACGCCGAGACCACCACCACCTCCCACCAGTTCTCCGTCGAAGAACGCACCAGCCGCCTCGTCACCGCCCCCTGCACCGCCGTGCCCACACCCCCCGACTGCTGACACCCCGGTCCCACCGGCCGGTGCCGTGCAACCTGGGAGAATCGGCGCGTGGAAGGGTTCGGATGGGCCGACAAGGTCATGCGGTGGCTGCGCGTCCTGGTGCACCTCGTGGCCACGCACGTGCTGATGGTCGTCGGGACGCTGGCGGGCGGGGTCGTGCTGGGCACGCTCCCGGCGCTCGACGCCGGCGGTCGGCTGCTCGCACGGATCACCGAGGGTGAACCGTCGGAGCACCTCTGGCACGACTTCTGGCGCGCGTGGCGCGACGGGTTCCGGCGTGCGAACGTCATCGGGGCCCCGCTGTGGGGTGTCGCCGCGCTGCTGCTGCTCGACACCTGGGTGGTGTCCGCCGCGACCGGCTCCACACGCGCGGCACTCGGCATCGGCCTCGCCGTGGCGACCGCGTGGTTCACGGTCGTCGTGGCCCACGTCGCCCCCGTGCTGCGTCGCTACGACGACCCGCCGGGCGCGACGTGGCGCTTCCTCGCGCTGGCCCCCGCACTGTCGCCGGGCACCGCGCTGGGTGTCGTGGCGGTCGCCGTGGTGTGGGGGCTGACGGTCACCGTCGCCCCCGTGCTGGTCCCGCTGGTCGGCGTCACCGTGCCGCTGCTCGCATCGGGGTGGCTGGTCGACGTCCGCCTGGACCGGATCGACGCCGCCGCCGCGCAGGACCAGCCCGGCTGACACCACGCCCGACCGTCAGGCAGGCCGGAGCGCCAGGCGGGTCGGAGCGTCAGGCGGACGCCTTCTCGCCGCGCGTCGACTCCCGCGCCACCACGGAGAAGTCCGCGACGACCTGCTGGAACGCCCGGTCCGTACCGGGGTCCTCGATGCGGGCGAGCAGCAGGTCGACGGCGGTGGCCGCGATCTGCTCGCGCCCGGGGTGCACGGTCGAGAGCGTGGGCGCCGAGTAGGCGGTCTCCTCGATGTCGTCGAACCCGATGACCGCGATCTGCCCGGGCACGTCGATGCGACGCAGGTGCAGCGTGTGCAGCGCGCCGAGCGCGAGCGCGTCGTTGAGGCCGAACACCGCGTCGATGCCGAGGTCGGCGTCGAGCAGCCGCGCCATCGTCTCGGCACCGGTCGCGCGGTGCCACAGCCCCGCCTCGCCGACCAGTGCCGGGTCGTACGGGACACCGTTGTCGGCCAGCGCGGCGGCGTACCCCTGGACGCGCAGCGCGGCCGAGCCCACGCTCTCCCCCGCGTGCGCACCGACCACGGCGATCCGGCGACGTCCGAGGTCAAGCAGGTGCTGCGTCGCGGCCCGCGCCGCCTCCACGTTGCTCATGGTCACGTGGTCGGCCGGGCCACCGAAGATGCGTTCGCCGAGCAGCACCATCGGGTAGCCGATGCCGTCGAGCTCGCGCACGTCGTCCGGGCCGAGCGCCAAGGGGGAGTAGATGAGCCCGTCGGTGAACTGGCGCCGCTGACCGCGCAGCACCTCGAGCTCGCGCTCACGCACCGCGCCGGTCTGCTCGATGAGGACCGTGAGCCCACGCTCCTCGGCGGCGCGGATGACGGAGTCGGCGAGCTCGGCGAAGTACGGCAGGGACAGCTCGGGAACCGCGAGGCCGACGAGCCCGGTGCGCCCGCGGCGCAAGTTCCGCGCGGTGACGTTGACCTGGTAACCCAGCTCGGCGATGGCCTGCTCGACCTTGGCACGGGTCGCGTCCCGGATGTACGGGTAGCCGTTGACGACGTTGGACACGGTCTTGATGGACACGCCGGCACGCGCCGCGACCTCGTGCATCGTCACCGCGCCGTTGCGTCGTCCGTTCACCCTGCGCCCTCGTCCTTCGCGGTTCGTCGCGCCCGTGCGTCGTTGCTCGTCGCGCCGGACCCGTGGTCGCGATCGGCCCGTACGGCCGTCGACCATGCCCAGCGTGGCAGACGCCGCAAGCCTACATCGTTGTAGACGGCCGGGACGACCGCGCGCCCGCCCCCGGACGCACGTCGGGCCCGGTCGTACGACCGGGCCCGGGGTGCACTGCGCGCCGACGGTGCGGCGCGGAGCTCACTTCTTGTTGCGGCGCTGGTGGCGCGTCTTGCGCAGCAGCTTGCGGTGCTTCTTCTTCGCCATGCGCTTGCGACGCTTCTTGATGACGGAGCCCATACGGTCCTCACTCGTGTCCGGTCACGACCCTGCGGCCGTGAGGTTGGTCGATCGACGCGCGCTACGCGTGATCGCCCACGCACGCAGAAGTCCGGGAGCCCACCTTACGCGATCGGGCACCGCCACCGCGAACGGCGGGGCAGGCCGCCGACGACAGCGCGTGCAGCCCGCGTCAGGACGAGCGGCGATGCTCGTCGACGACGCCCGGCTCGACGGTGCGCGACGAACGCAGGTAGGCGTCGAGCGCGTCCTGCGGGACACGGAACGACCGCCCGACCCGCACCGCCGGCAGCTCGCCCGCGTGCACCAGACGGTAGACGGTCATCCGCGAGACCCGCATGAGGTCAGCGACCTCGACGACCGTGAGGAACCGCACGCGACCCCGCGGCCCGCCCTGCTCCTCGGTCATGTCCGGCCTCCTGTGCTGACCGGGCCACGCCCCGGCGGTCGAGCGCCCGACGTCCGGGTGCGGACCCCAACAGTAGTGGCGCGTGTGACAGGTGGGGAAGGGGAGACACCCGCCCGGCCCACCCGTGCGACCCGTGACCCGTGACCCGTGACCCGTGACCCGTGACGTCAGTCGTAGTCGGGATCCAGGCCCAGGCGCGGGAACGCCGCCGTCCGCGTCGCGCGGATCGCCCGGTCCACGTCGTCGGCCGGGTCGTAGCCCGCCGACCACGGCCTGAACCACGCGCTCTCGTGGTCCGTCATCACCGGCACCGCGTCGCGACCGTAGCGCTGGCGCACGACGTCCAGCCAGACCTGCGGCACCGGGGTCGCCGGGTCCACCGGGTGGTGCGAGGCGACGCCCACCAGGTGCGACCAGCACCGCGGGACCACGTCGAGGATCGCGTAGCCGCCGCCGCCGAGCGCCACCCAGCGCCCCTCGCAGACCTCGTGCGCCACGTCGTGCAGCCGCTGCATCGCCACGCGCTGCCCGTCGACCGAGACCCGCAGCGTCGCGAGCGGGTCCATGCGGTGCGTGTCGCAGCCGTGCTGCGTGACCAGCACGTCGGGCGCGAACTCGCGCAGGACGGCCGGGACGACCGCGTCGATCGCACGCAGCCAGCCGGCGTCGTCGGTGTGCGAGGGCAGCGCGACGTTGACCGCCGTCCCGTCGGCGCGCGGCCCGCCCGTCTCGGTCGCGTACCCCGTGCCCGGGAACAGCGCGTGCCCCGTCTCGTGCACCGACACCGTCAGCACGCGCGGGTCGTCCCAGAACACGGCCTGCACACCGTCGCCGTGGTGCGCGTCGACGTCGACGTACGCGACCCGACGGGCGCCGGCCTCCAGCACCTGGCGGATCGCGACCGCCGCGTCGTTGTACACGCAGAAGCCCGACGCCGCGCCCGGCATCGCGTGGTGCAGCCCTCCCCCGACGTTGACCGCGTGCTGCACGTCGCCCCGCCACACCGCGAGCGCGGCGTCGACCGTGCCCTGCACGACGCGCGCGGCGGCCTCGTGCATCTGCGGGAACACCGGGTCGTCGCGCGTCCCGAGCCCGCGCGCGACGTCGAGCACACCCCGCTCGGCCGCCGCGTGCACGGCCGCGACGTACTCCACGTCGTGCACGGTCGTCAGCAGCGCGTCGCTCGCCGGCTGCGCCCCGACGACCTCGACACCCGGCGCGTCGAGCAGACCGAGCTGCGCGGCCAGCGCGATCGTCAGGTCGATCCGGTCCGACGTCATGGGGTGCCCGAACCCGAAGTCGTACGCCAGCAGCTCGGTCGACCACACGACGCGCAGGGTCGGGCGGTCACCCCCGGCGGCAGCCCCGCCGACGACGGAGGGGACGACGACGGGGGTCATGTGCTCACCGTCCCACCGGGACGCGGGACGTGTCGACCTGTCGGCGCACACGTCCCCCGCCTGCGTCGCCGCACCGCGCACCCCGGACCTGCGAGGACGACCCGCTCCGTGCGGCGAGCCCGGGCGGGTGGCGCGCCGGGGCGTGCAGGGCCGTGGCGCGTGCCAGAGTGTGCCTGACGAGTGCACGGGCCACGGCGGGAGGTGGGATGGCGGCGAGCCCCGGGCTGCTGTGGCGTGCGCGCGAGTACGTCGACCGCTCCGCCCGGCAGTCCCCGGCGCGCCTCGCGCTCGGGGTGTTCGCGCTGGTCATCGCGGTCATCACCGGCCTGCTGTCGACGCCGTGGGCCACCGCGCACGGTGGGCGTGCGCCCTTCGTCGACGCACTGTTCACCGCGACGTCCGCGACCACCGTCACGGGGCTCGTGGTCGTCCCCACAGGCGTGTACTGGTCGCCGTGGGGCATCGCCGTGATCCTCGTCGCCATCAAGATCGGCGGCCTGGGCGTCATGACGCTCGCGTCGCTGCTCGGCATGGCGGTCTCGCGCCGCATCGGCCTGACGCAGAAGCTGCTGGTCTCCTCCGAGACGAAGGTGACGCGCCTGGGCGAGGTGGGCTCGCTGGTGCGGACCGTCATCGTGACGTCCACGGCCCTGGAGATCGCGATCGCGCTCGTGCTGTTCCCGCGCCTGCTGGTGCACGGCGAGCCGGTCGGCACCGCCGCGTGGCACGCCGTGTTCTACGCGATCTCGGCGTTCAACAACGCGGGGTTCGTCCCGACGCCGCACGGGCTGGACCCGTTCGTGTCCGACTGGTGGATGCTGCTGCCGATCATCGTCGGCGTGTTCATCGGCTCGCTCGGGTTCCCGGTGATCCTCAACATCGCCAACCACCTGCGCGAACCGCGCCGCTGGAGCCTGCACTCGAAGCTGACGCTCACCACGAGCCTGGGCCTGGTGGTGTTCGGCTCGGTCGTCGTCGCGGCCTTCGAGTGGACGAACCCCGGCACGTTCCGCCCGCTCGATCCCGGGGGGACGGCGCTCGCGTCGCTGTTCGCGGGGGTCATGCCGCGCTCCGGGGGGTTCTCGACCGTCGACGTCGGCCAGATGCACGAGGGCACGTGGCTGCTGCTCGACGCGCTGATGTTCGTCGGTGGCGGGTCCGCGTCGACCGCGGGCGGCATCAAGG